>NZ_JBEYXD010000054.1:0-60474 GCF_040644975.1 Streptomyces sp. NPDC046900
GCAGTACCAGCCCGGTCTACTCGACGGATTCATCGCCGAGACCGGAATCATCCCGGCCCCGCCATGACGTCACCCCGAACCGAAAATCTCAGTAGTTGGCCACTTTGAGTATCACAGTTGGCCGCACAGCCCCTTCGCGAACGTTCTGCCGACCGTCCATGCGTACCTGGAGCACGATGTTTGGGTGATAACCCGAGCAGCATGGCGACCCGGGAGGACCGACTTACACGTCATTGCTCTTGCCGTAGCCGACGCGATGACGTCACAGTCGTACCTCACGACCTTGGGGGTGGCCGGATGTGGCGTATGCGCGTTCGCCGGGTACTGGTTTCCGCTGCGGGCGCGTGCGCCCTGCTCGCTGTGCCGGGCTGCGATGACGGCGGAGGGGGAACCGCTAAGCCGTCATCCTCCACAGCGGCATCGCACACGTACACCAGCCAGTCCTTTGGGGCACGGCTCACGATCATCGTCCCCACCTCGCTGGGAAGCCAACCGGTGTCGGACACCCGCACCTTTATGACGTGGGTGAAGGCCGGCAACAAGGTCCGATTCCTGCTGCCCGCGGTGGTATACCGACCAGGTGGCAGCGGAAGCCCCGAGGAGCCGCCCGCCACCTACCAGAGCTACGTCGCATACCTTCGCGAGCAGGCCGGATATCACGCGAACTGGCGGGACGAGAAGACCACGACCGTCAGTGGCCGGGCCACCACACTCCTGACGGGCAACACCAATGAGCCGATGGACGGATCATTCGGCTGTCCCACGGCCAAGGCTGACCCGGGTAAGGACTGCTTCGGCCTCCAGCCTGATTACGACTTCCGCGTCGCCGTCATCGACGCCCCCGGTGGGCCGCTGGTGGCATGGACTCCGGTCGACACCACCCAGGTCGTGAATACTTCGCCCGTCTTCAGGCGGTTCGAAGGCATGCTCCAGACCCTCACATTTCGATAGTTCGGCAGAAATGATCTCGATCGCCGAAGCCCAGTCGTCCTGATACGACGTGTCCCCGAGCGCTGACGGCCAGGGTGGCCAACTATGGCGCTCAGTGGCCAACTACTAGCTGGACCACCTTCCCCTTCGAAGGCGGCTTCCAGGCCAAGCCGCTGCAGCCGCCCTTCCTGCCTGAGCCCGCCCGCAACGACGAGGCCGATCTCGCCGATTGCCGGACCTGCCGCACCCCGATCACCGAAGCGTTGTGGGCCGACAAGGACTGGCGGCTGGACGCACTCGCCACCCAGCTGCGGCTGCCCGCGGAGGTGTTGCTCCAGCCCCGCGGCCACTACGACCTGATCGACCTGCCCGCCGAACACGCCGCCGAGCTCGGGCCGCTGCCGCAGGGTGCCTACACGGTCATCGTCACCGCAGCCGGATACCAGCCGACGACCTCCACCGCCATCATCCCCTCCTCGGGCCGGGCCGATCTGGGCAATCTGGTACTCGCCCGCCAGGGCGGCGTCGAACTGCCACCACCGGGCACCTCGACCATCGACCCGGCCACGCGGAGAGCGACGGCCAGTCGTGGGAAGCCGATCCAGCCGATCGCCGGCGGTGCTCCGGCGACACGGGCGGTGACCCGGGCCGGTGGGGCGGTTTGCACGGCGGCCACGGACGCCGTGACGTCCTTGCGGGCTGTCGGGACCGTTCGGCCGGGCGTGCAAATGCTGCGCTGCCCTCGGACGTCCGGGGCGCCGGGGCAACGCGGGGCGCTGGCAGGCCTGTCGGTCGCTGGCGCGCGGGGGTCGGCCTTGGGCGCGACAGGGTGGCCGTTCACGGAGACGATCTACCCGACGGTGGACCACGGCCGGATCATCCTGGTGGATGCCAGGCATCCCACATATAGGGTTCTGGGCCGTTTCTTACCCTGCTCGACGAAGGGCGTCCTTAGGATGGGCACGCTCTTTTCGAAAACATGCGGGCCGATCGAGACTCCTCGATGTCCCCCGAGACCCGTTGAGACGTCCCTCCCGCGGGGCCAGACCAGGACACGCATCGTGCAGACCACCCGTGCCAGGGCCCGGCACCGCTTCGAGAGATCCGCCCGTGAGTCCGGGCCGCTCTGCTCGCGCCCGCTGCTGTGGACGGGCTGGGCGATAAGCCGGGCCTTCCTGCTGCTCGTGCTGGCCGGGATCATCCCGCTGACCAAGGTCGCCGTGCTCAGCGACGTCTCGCAGATCTACCACGGCTGGTACGGGGTCTTCCGGGCCGGGCACTACCCGGTCGCGGACGTCACCTGGCAGTACCCGCCGCTGACCGCCCTGGTGATCGTCGCGCCCGGCCTGCTGCCGCTCGGCTACGCGCACGCCTTCATCCTGCTGGCGGCGGCCTTCGACATGCTGGCACTGGGCCTGCTGATCCGCGCCGACCGGCGCCGCGGGCGGCGGCTGGTCGCGAGCTGGTATTGGGTGCTGGGCATCGCATTGCTGGGGCCGACGGTCTTCGCCCGCTACGACATCATGGTGACCGTGGTCGCGATCGCCGCCCTGCTGGTGATCGCCCGGCGGCCGGTCCTAGGCGGGGCGCTGGCCGGGATCGGGGTGCTGCTGAAGGTCTGGCCCGGCCTGCTGCTGCTCGGCGCGCCGCGCGGACGCCGCGGCCTGCGCGCCTGGCTCTCCACGGGCGGTACGGTCGCGCTGCTCTCGCTGGCCGCGGAGGCGGCCCTGCCCGGCGCCTTCTCCTTCCTGAACGAGCAGCAGCAGCGCGGCGTCGAGATCGAGTCGCTCGGCGGCACCGTCTTCCAGATCGCCCGCCGCTTCGGCTGGCACGGCATCGTCTCCTACCACTACGGATCGATGGAGTTCCTGGGCCCGTGGGTGAGCCAGGTGGCCACCGCGTCCCTGGTGCTGAGCGCCGTGGCGGGCCTGTGGCTGCTGGTGTGGCGGCTGCGCGCCCGGCACTTCGGGCCGACCGCCACTGCCGACGCCGCGCTCACCGCCACCCTGCTGTTCGTGACCACCAGCAGGGTGATCAGCCCGCAGTACCTCATCTGGCTGATCGGGCTGGCCGCCGTCTGCCTCTGCGCCCACGGCACCGCCCAGCGACCGGTCGCCCTCCTGCTGCTGCCAGTCGCCGCGCTGACCGTGCTGGAGTTCCCGCTCGGCTTCGACTCCGTGGTGGGCGGCCGACCGCTGGGCGTCTGCGTGCTGGCCGCCCGCAACGTCCTGCTGCTGGCCGCAACACTGCTCGCCTGCGCCCGGCTGTGGCGCTCCACCTCGCTGGTGCCGCTGGAGCCGGAGCCCGAGGAGGCCGCAGGGCCGCGGCTCCGACCGGACGTCCGGGATCCCCGTTCCACACACGCCACACCGAACACGGATGGCCGCTCGACGGAGCCGACCACAACGGCCACTGGTACCCCTACGACCACGTACCAGCCACCCCTCCCTTGACACCACGCTGGACCACCCCGACACGCCTTATGGGACTGACACCACCCTCCACCCACCGCTCAATCCAGCCTGTACCTTGCGGCGGGCCTCCAACGCACCGAGTAGGCGCGGTAGTCGTCAGAGTTGCGGAAGGTCTTGGCGGCTTGAGCCGTCGCATAGGTGAGGGAAACGGCGACATCCTCGACATTGATCTCGATACTGATGCGGCGCTGGCCCTGCTTGTCGTCGACGGTGGGCTGCCGCAGCCTGCTGGTGACGATCACGCGGTTGCGGCCGGGTCAGCGCGATGGCCCGCCACCTGGACGAGCAGGTCGCCGCGTTCCGCAACCGTCCCCTGGATGCCGGGCCGTATGCGTTCGTCTGGGTGGACGCGCTGACCCAGAAGGTCCGCGAGGCGGCCGCATCATCAACGTCCACGCCCTGATCGCGGTCGGCGTCAACGCCGACGGACACCGCGAGATCCTCGGCATCGATGTCGCCACCTGCGAGGACGGCGCCGGCTGGCTGGCCTTCCTGCGCTCGCTCATCGCCCCGGCCTGACCGGCGTCTGGCCTCGTCGACGCGATCGGTGCCGTGCTGCCCGGCTCATCGTGGCACAAATGCCGCACCCACTACACCAGAAACCTGTTGAGCCAGGTTCCGAAAACGGCCCAGCCATGGGTGGCCACCCTGCTGCGGACCGTTTTCGAACAGCCCGACACCGACGCGGTCCAGGCCCAGATGCGGCACGTCCTGGACGCGTTGGAGGCCAAGTTCCCCAAGGCTGCGACCCATTTGGACGCCGCCCAGCACGACCTGCTGGCCTTTACCGCCTTCCCGCGTGAGATCTGGCGGCAGATCTGGTCGAACAATCCGCAGGAACGGCTGAACAAGGAGATCCGTCGTCGCACCGACGTGGTCGGCATCTTCCCCGACCGCACCGCCCTGATCCGCCTGGTCGCCGCTGTCTTGGCCGAGCAGAACGACGAGTGGACCGAGGCCCGCCGCTACATGGGACTCGACCTGCTGGCCAAGGTCCGCCCCCACCCGATCGAGTCAGAAACCGACGAGACCGCCCTGCCCACCGAACTCACCGCATAGTCTCAAAACGAGATCACCGAGTGGCCGTCGATACACCACTCCAGCGGACGTGACCCACGAAACAGCCGCTCAAGCTTGAGAGCGGAGAGCTCCCCGGCGTCGCATGGGGTGTGCTCCCGTCCGAGCTTTCCTCGGCGTTCCTCGAGCAGGGGATAGTCTCGCGTGCGTGGCTGACTTCTTGCAGGTGTCCACGGCAACTCAGACGCGGGAACAGGCTGTTGAACTGGTGCGGTCAGTGGTGAGCGAGCGTTTGGCGGCGGGAGCCCAGATCGTGGGCCCGGTGATGTCTGCCTTCTGGCACCATGGCGAGTTCGGCACCGGGGAGGAGTGGCAGGTACTGCTCAAGACCACCCGGTCCCGGTACCCGGAGCTAGAGGCCCATCTGCTCGCGCATCACCCGTGGCAGAACCCTGAGGTTGCGGCCGTGCCAATCGAGGCGGGGTCCAAGGGGTGCCTGGAATGGATTGCCAGCCACACGCAGCCCGCAGGGTAGGCGCTCACGCCTGGGCTTTGTCGAGCACGCCGGCGACCGCCGGAAGGGCACGGTGCTCGCTCAGGCGGTCCAGGACCGGGACGATCCGTTCGCGGGGTCGCACCGATGCGACCTCGGCGGCCAGGTCGAGCGCGCGGTCTGCGGTTGCTGCTGCCTGCTAGGGCTCGCCGGCTTCGAGGTAGGCGGCGGCGAGCCAGGACAGGTAGAGGCTTTTGTCGCGGGCGTGGGCGTCGTCGAAGTAGGCCAGCGCGGTCGTGAGGCCGCTACGACGACCTCGCCCACGCCGGCGGGACGTTCGCCGAACTCCTGGCCCTGTCCACTGACCGCTGACCATCCCCGCCGCGCCCACAACGGGCGCGGCCCCGTCACCCCCGCGCCACGCGGATCCTGTGACTGTCCCGGCTGTACCCACGACCACGGCCGCGCTGCCCTGGCAACGCACCGACTGCCATGCAACCACCGGGACAGCGCACCTCACAGCGTGCCTCTTCCTCTATGCTCTGCCCAGGTTTCCACCTGTGCGGCCTCGGGGGGACTGTGACGGGTCGTGTCTGGTTGGTGGCCATCGTCAGTGCGGCTGTCGCTGTACTCGGTGGTTGTACGGCCTCGGGCGACACGTCCAAGGACGAGGATAGTGGCTGCCCGCCCCTGGCACGATCCGTCAGCACCGCGCCACCAAGAGGGGCCGGACCTCTGCGCGATGTTGAACTGGGGCGTATCGGGTACGCAGACCCAGCCTCTGGCATGACGACGGCGAAGATCACTGCAACGAACAAGAACGCTTACCGAGACGCCCGTTACTACGTCACGGTGGAGTCGACTCCCACCGCAAGGTGGTCACAACGGAAACCGCATACCTGGGCGGGGTTGCGCCCAACGGCAGTGCCTGGACGAGTGTCTATGCCGCCCGGCCTGCCCACGGCCGGGGCTTGACGGTGCGGATCAAGCAGGTGAAACGGGAGTTCTTCTCCACCGGTCCAACAACCGAGCCGCATGTGCGGAGGCCTCCGGCATGCGGCGGGTCTTCTCCCATGAGGGTCCTCCGGCAAACCGCAGCGTCAGGGTCAGAGCGCGGGCCGGCAGTCGCCCGCGTTCTGCCATTCCTCAGCTGCTCAGCGTAGGACGGCCGCCAGCAGGTCTGTGCCCAGCGTCGTCATCTCGGGCAGGTTGAGGGTGTAGTGGACGTAGCGCCCGTGCCGTTGGGTTGTGAGCAGGCCCGCGCGGCGCAGGACGGCGAGGTGGCGGGAGACCTCCGGGGACGAGAGTTCCCAGGCGTGGGCCAGCTCGCCAGTGGTGTGCGGGCCGCGGGCCAGGGTGCGGAGCAGCCGCAGTCGTACCGGATGTGCGAGTGCCTCCAGCCGGAGGGTGACCGTTTCCAGCGACACCGGCACTGACGGACTCGGCTCGGCCACGGGGTACTGCACCACCGGCTGCCATCCAGGTGCATGGACCACCACCAGGTGCGGGCGGCCGAAGTCACTGGGGATGAAGGTGACCCCGGTGCCGTGGGCGGCGGTCGCGTTGTCCTGCAGCTTGTCCACAACGATGCAGTCGCCGTCCGGTGCCAGGGTGACCGCGCCGGAGACCGAGGCGAGTGCCGCCCCGATGCCCTGGCGCTTCAGCAGGTCGTTCTTCAGACGCAGGTCGGTGGCCAGTTGCACGGCGACGCTTGTCCAGGCGGCGTCGAAGAACGCTTCGGCGCACTGTTCGAGGGTGTGGCGCACCCGCGCCCGCACTGCGGCCGGGTCCGCGAGCAGCCGCTCCGCGAATGCCTCTTGGAGTGCGCCGCGGGCCTGGGCCAGGTCCAGGGCCCGCTCGCGCGCGGTTGCGTCGGCGAGCGGCGACGGCGCAGCGAAGTGGACCCGATTGCTGCCGCACGTGGTGGTGAGCGCGGCCGTCACATAGGTCTCGTCGTCGATCCGGTCCACATCGTCCAACTCCTCGGCGAGGGTTGGCCGAGGCCGGGCTGGGACCAGGAAATCGGCTCGTGAGGAACGCCAGAGGAACTCCGCCTCCCTGAGCCTCTCGGCCAGCTCCGGCGGCATCCCGGACCAGACGTCCCCGGCCCAGCCGGGCAGCCGCGGGTGATGCCCGGGTTCGGCCAGGACGTGCAACATCGCGGTCAGTTCGGCCAGCGGGGAGGCGGCGAACCGCAGCCGCTCGGCCGGTAGCCCGGTGATGTCGATGCGCAGCGTCATCCCCCCATCATCGCTGGTCGGACGGCCGGCGACGGCGTCGGTTGACGATGTCCGTCAACCGGCGTGTCGAATCCGGCGGCCCGACACAACCGTTGGCGCCATGGCAACCACCACCAGAATCCATCCCCGCGCCCTCCTCCGTGCCTCCGGAGGCCCCCGCTACGTCGTCGCCCTGGCCGTGGACGCGCTCGGCACCGGCCTGCTGCGGCCCTTTCTGCTGCTCTACGGGGTGACGGTGCTCAGGCTGTCCGCGCCGGTCACCGGCACCGCCATGACAGCCGGCGTCGTCACGGGTCTCGTGTGCATGCCCGCGGTGGGCCGATGGCTGGACCGGGGCGCACGCAGCACGGTCGTGGCGGCGTCGATGCTGGTGCGGGTGCTGGGCGTGGCGCTGCTGCTGGCCACCCCGACGGGGAACGTCTGGCTGTTCGCGACAGCGGCGCTCTTCCTCGGCATCGGCAACCAGGCATGGCCGGCCGCCCACGCCGCCCTCGTGGCCACAGTGGCCCACGGCCGGGAACGCGACGCCGCCCTCGCAGGGGGCCGCGCCCTGCGCAACGCCGGCCTGGGCGCCGGTGCACTCCTCGCCACCGCATGCCTGGCGGCAGGCACCACCGCATTGCAGGCGCTGGCAGCCGTCACCGGGCTCGCCTACCTCACCGCGGCGGCCCTGGCGTGGTCGGTCCACGTGCACGCCCATCCGGCCGCTGCCGCGGCCAAGGACAGGGACGACGAGCCCGCACCCCGGATGCGCCCGCTGCTGGCCGCCAACGTGATCTACGTCTTCTGCCTCAACGTCCCCGAAATCGCGCTCCCTCTGGTCCTGGTGACGCAGATGCACGCCTCCCCGGTGTGGTCGGCGGCCATCTTTGTGGCCAACACGGTACTGGTGGTCACCCTGCAGGTTCCGGTCACCGTCCTGATGTCCCGCTTCCCCCGCCGATCCGTGCTGGCAATCGCCGGCGTGGTGCTCACCGCGTCCTACCTCGGCTTCGTCGCGGCCACCTCCCTCGGACACGGCTGGGGTGCCCCGGCCGTCGCCGCGGTGTCCGTGGTCTGCACCCTCGGCGAGATCATCTATGCAGGCAGCGCCACCGCGCTCGTCACCGCCCTCGCCCCGGCGCATGGCCTGGGACGCGCCCTCGCCCGCTTCCAGCTCTCCACGGGCTTCGGCCTCGCCGCCTCCCCAGCGGTCATCACCGCTCTCGCACCCCACGGCCCGGCTGCCCTCTGGGGCAGCCTCGCCGCCGCGACGCTCCTCTCCGCCTCCGCCGTCGCCCGCTGAGCATGCTCGATCACGAGGCACTACGGAACCGCCGCTACCGCCGAGAAGAAGCAGGGAACACGGCTCAGTGGCTGGTGCCGCCGGGGCGAGCAGCCTGGTGAGCACGGCGATCGCCTCTGGCGACGGTTTGAAGTAGCGGCGGACGTTCTCCGGCTTCTTGTGCCGCGACTACGCCATGGGCATCGGCAGGCTGGCCCTGGCCTCTCCAAGGTGGATGAAGCCGTACGCCTATCCCCGGCTGCACGAGCAGCACATCACCGTGGACGTCGCCGACCTCACGCGCACCGAACGGCAGCAGATCCTGTACAACCACCTCGCCGCTGGCGACCAGCCCCAAGACGTACGTGCTCGGATGAAGCCCCACCTGGAAGCAGCTGCTGACGCCGCCCCCCTTCCTCGCATCCTGTGGCTCTACCCCGGCAACGACAGCAACGGCTTGGGCACCCGCAGCCAGATCGGCAGCAGCTGGAACGCCTACACCTTCGCCGGCATCGGCGACTTCAACGGCGACGGCAACCCCGACGTCATCGCCCGCGACGACGCCACCGGCATCCTGTGGCTCTACCCCCGCACCGCCACCGCCTTCAGCACCCGCCAGCAGATCGGCACCGGCTGGTAAACAAACCCACGCTGTCTCTCAGGGGCCGTCGAGGCCTGCGCACCGGCGTCTCGACGGTCCCGTACCTCCCCCGGCCGCAACGGTGACTTTCGTGGTCCCCGCGTCCGCCTTCGGGCGGGGAGGGCGCCTTCGCGCTGTGCAAGGAGACGCTAACGAGCTAGGTCTCGATCATGAGTTCTGCATCCGTGCAGATCACGTCCGAGGACAGCAGCGTCCTGGACATCGAGCGAGTCCCGGACGCACCCCCGTCCCGACGCCAAGGCAGTCCGGGGGCTCCGGCGTGCCATGCACGACAACCTGCGGATCAATCCCTCCGACAAGGCGATTGAGGCGGCCACGGGAATCTTCATCAACGTTCCCCGCCTGATCCTCCTCGCCAGACCGGTGGGGCACGCGCAAGAACGGCGCCGAGGTCTCCCTGGCGGCGGCTGGATCCTGAAGGTCGGTAACGGCCCCTTGCGCGACCGAGACGGGCCACTCAGGGGGCGTCCGTCCGTCTCTACGACGCTGCGCTGCGACGGCGCCCGTGCACGTCTGCCGCGTCAGATCCTTCGGCCCGATCCTCCGGCGAAAGGGCGTCCGACACCGTGCACCCTATCGGCGAGGCGGGCGGCGAAGCTGCGGACCTGGTTGCTCCAGTCGCCGACTAAAATTCGCCCGGTCTCACCGGTGGCGGGTGCGCCGCCGCCGGAGCATGCCGGTTCCGGTGCGCTGTGCTCGGCTATTGCATATCGCTGGCGGAGTTGACGATGTGCCCACCGTGCTTCGTTCTCTGCTCAACGTCGGCGCCACGTGCGGTGATTGGCGATCCGCTGATGACTCCGCCGTGGGTTGCGGTCTGGCTGATGTCGGCTCCGTCACGGCCGGTTGCCCCCGAGTTCTCAATCCGGCCGTCGTGGGCTGCCGCAATGTGGTGGCGGGAGCGACCGGGAGTAGTCCGGGTCAGTTGGGCCAGCCAGATGCCGGCCGCCGCGAGCACGGTCAGGGCCGCGGCAAGGCTCCAGCTCCACCGGCTGGTGATCAGGTTGGTGACAATCCCTGTGGCGATTCCGACGAGCACACCGCCCGCGCTGACAGCCTTCTGTGTAGCTGTGGCCATGGGAACTCCTGATGGCTCGGTGGCAGACGGGACGCTCCATCTGCGGCAGTTTCAGCTTGACAGTTCGTCCCGCCAGAATGCTGCCGTTCAGTCAGATTATCGACAACCGGGTGCGGGAACAGGGCCTTTGCTGGCAGGGGGATGGACGTGGAGGATCTCGATAGGCTGTTTACCGACCGCAAAATGGCCCTGAGCGCCGTAGGCGCGCTGGCCAGAAGCGGTGGTGGGCAGCGGGTGCTACTGCTGACCGGGCTGTCAGGCATGGGCAAGTCCACGGTGCTGACCTATGCACAGGCCCATCCACCACGAGGCTGGACGTACGCGGTGGTCGACGCAGAAGCACTGCTGTCGGGGATGGCGGTGCGCAGCGAGGGCGCCGAGGAAGCGGCGCTGGAACTGCTGCGCAGGGTCGGCGGCCATCTGGCCACACTGGCGCCGTGGTGGCGCCGACGCCGGCTTCGGCGAAAGGCCGCGTTAATCGGGCACGTTCGACCTTGGCGAGTCAGTGTCCGTCAGTGGGCGGGCTTCGGCGGCAGCATTAGCAAGTCCCCGGTGGAAGTCACGGCCGGGACCCTCACCCAAGGGCAGCAGCGCGGGCAGTGGACCGACCAGTTGCTGACCGTCGCCCGGGGAGTCCGGCGTGGGCGGCTAGTGCTGATGGTGGACACCTGTGAACTGCTGACCTACTTCGACGACGTCCGAGCCGAACAGCCCCGCGACGGGAAGCCGTACGGGGTAGGTGGCTGGTTCAGCGGCGTAGTCGACCAACTGCTGGATGCTATGCCGCACCTGAGCGTCGTCCTGGCCGGCACCACTGCCCCCGCGATGGCCACGACCGACGACTATGCCGGTAACAGCGTCGGCCATGTGGAGTTGCAGGGTTGGATACGCGGTGACACCCGCCGTTACCTCGCCCGCCGGGGACTGCAGGTCGATGCCGAGGTCGCGGCCGCAGTGACCGACGCCGAAGGCGGCCTGCCTGTCACCATCAGTTGGATCGCGAATGTCCTGACCGGTCTCCTCACCGATAAGCCAGCCGGACCTCCACCCGCCGATTTCCTCGCCCAACTCACCGGGCCGGGCGCACCAACTGGGCCGGCCCGCACGAAGTGGCTGCGCGATCACGTCCTGGACCGGCTCAGCGAGCGAACTCTGCACCTGCTGCGCGCGGCCGCCGTCCTGGAGACTTTTACTCCCGCCGCCCTGCTGGCCGTGGCCCGGACAAACCACCCGGCAGACGCCGACGCGTTCACCCGCCTGGCACGGGCCTCCTGCATCACCCCTCAACCCGCAGGCCACGACGGGCAGTCCGGGCCAGACGGCCACTGGCGGCTACATGCGGTCATGCGGGGATGGCTGATCGACAACGCTCGCGCCCACGATGCGCAGCAGCCGACAGACCAGCGTATCCTGCCCGGCCTGCACCGCGCCGCCGCCGACTATTACGAGGCTCTCGCCGGTGATGGCGGCTGGTCGCTGGAGGCTGCCCGCCACCGGTTCGCCACCGGCGACAACACCCACACTGCCGCATGGACAGCTCGCCTCGCCGCGGCGCTGCAAGCAACGCCGCCAGACACCCTGCAGATCCAGCTATTGACCGACGCCGCCCTGGACTCAGGAGACTGCGAGAACACCCTGCCTGCGATCGCCGCCGACGCCCACCTTGCCGCAGGATTCCTCGCCTACCAACTCGCGCAGTTTCCCGCCGCGCAAGACCACGCCGAGCATGCCCTGGCTCTCTACCGCACCATTGGCACGCGCAGGCACGCCATATACGTATCGGCGTGCCTGGCAGGCCAGGCCGCCTGGAAACGCCCCCGCTGCAAGGACACGGTCGAGCACTGGACCACCGCACTCACATTCCACCCGGTCCCTACCAGCACAGATCCTGGCAGCCTTGCCAGACCCGACGATCTCAGCCTGCACACAGCCTTGGCCGAGGCCACCCTGACCACGGGGGACGCACCCCGCGCCCGCGCTCTGCTGGAACAGTTGACGTTCAGCGCCCGCACTGGCGAGCGGGTCGCAAACTCCTCAGACGCTGTGGGCACCGATCAGCCGACCCAGGCAGTGGAGCATGCCATGCCAGCCATTGTCCCGGGCGACCCCGTGCCTTCCGAACGGCACCCGGCGCACACCCACCTCTTGCACGCCGAAGCCGCGCTCATCCTGGACGACTACGACCAAGCCGCTGCCTATGCGCAACAGATCCTGGACGATCCTGCAGCCGGCCTGCACCACACCGCCCTCGCCCACCGGCTCCTGGCACGCATCGACCTCCGCGCATGGAACTTGCGCCAGGCCGACCAGCACCTTCACAACGCGACCACCGCAGCCCAGCAATGCCCCGACCAGCGCTGCATGGTCCACCTTCTCCTCACCAGGGCCGAACTCGCCGAGCTCAAGGCCGTGTGGTCACGGCCACAAGAATCCCCGACAACTATCTCGACAAGCGTGTCCCTCACCCAGTACACCGAGGCCGCTCACCAGAAAGAACTCGCGGCCCGGGAACGCATCGCAGCAGCAAGCCTGGCCACCGACCTTAAAGACCCACTTCTGCAAGCTCACGCCATCGTCAACACCGCACCGGGTGAAGCCCTCGCCCTCTACCGCACCCTCGGCGACCGGCGCGGCGAAGCCCACACCCTGGTCGCGCTCGCGGACGGCCTCCGGATGCGTGGTGATGTCGATGGCGCTCAGGACCACGCCACCCAGGCCCTCACCCTCTTCCGCACCCTCGGCAACCGGCAGGGTGAAGCCGAAATCCTACTCGTACTCGCGGCGATCGCCCGCGTGCGTGGTGATGTCGGTGGCGCTGACAAGCACGCCACACAGGCCCTCACCCTCTTTCACAGCCTTCGCGAACGGCGCAGTGAAGCCGAAACCCTCCGCATGCTCGCGGAGGTCGCCCGGTTGCGTGGAGATGTCGATGGCGCTGACGAGCACGCCACACAGGCCCTCACCCTCTTCCGCACCCTCGGCGACCCACTCGGTCAAGCCGACACCCTGCTCGTGCACGCGCACATCGCCCGGTTGCGTGGCGATCTGCGTGGCGCTCAGGAGCACGCCACACAGGCCCTCACCCTCTACCGCACCCTCGGCGACCCACTCGGTCAAGCCAACTCCCTGCTCGTGCACGCGGACGTCGCCCGGTTGCGTGGCGATCTGCGTGGCGCTGACGAGCACGCCACACAGGCCCTCACCCTCTACCGCACCCTTGACAAACGGCGCAGTGAAGCCGAAACCCTCCGTATGCTCGCGGACAACGCACGGCGAGACGGCCGGGCAGGGGACGGGCGCCGCCAGATGGAGGAGGCTGCAGAACTGTATGAGGCCCTCGGCCTGCCGAAAAGGGCCGCACAGTGCCGCCAAGAGCTACGTGAATGGTGACACGGTGACCGTCGTCACCAAATCCCGACCAGACCCGCTTCCAAGAATCCCCAAGATGAACGCGGCCACGGCCCACAGCCTGATCAATCGACACCCAGCGCACGGTACGTGTCTCAGGGACTGACACGAAACGCGACGGCGGCTTCGCCCCGCGGGAGTTCGCCGAGATGGCGGCCCTGCCGGGACCGCCCACCGGACCCGGGGCACCTCGACGGGACGCATCGAGGTCACAAAGAACTCGTGGCCCACGGCGCACACATCCGGCTCGGCCGGGACCAGGGCCGGGACTGCGGGTAGCCGCGCCGGGAGGCGGAGCCGCCCGGCGAGCGGTCGCCCGCGCAGCACGGAGTCGCGAGTCTGGAGCAGATCCCGCGCTCCGAGCCCGGCCAGGGCCGGTAACGGCACCGCCGCCGTTCACCATCAGGACGCGACGGCATACGACAGAGCGCCCGTGCCACGCCGAGGGCGACGATCAGCAACCCTGGCATCCGGCGCACATCCCGAGTCAAACGCATCCGCCGAAATGAGGCGAAAACTGCTGGGCCGGACAGGCAATACACAATCTTGGGTAATCCTTTACAGCGGGCCGAGATCCGACGGCCCCGGCCCGGAACCCGGCAGTCGCGGCCAGAGCAAGGCGCGTAGGCGTGTACACGGAAGGCAAAGCCGGTCCGAACCGATGGCGCGGGCAGCGCCGACCAGGGTGCGGATCGACTGACCGCCTTCCGCGCGTGACATGCGCTCCTCTACCCCGAGGTCGACAAGCAGGGCCGCTACCTCGTCACGCTCGTCGACTGCGGCCACACCATCGACGTGCCGTGGCAAGCGGGGCTCGCGTTGATCTGAGGCCGGCGGCTCGCGGGCTTCGACTCGCCGTGCTCCTTTTCGGGCGCTCATGCCGTCCGTCGCCCGCATCGCCAGTCGGGCAGAGAACTGCGCCAACTGGCCCTGGTTACCGAGCATCACGCGACAGCCCCGCGCCTAATCCGGCCGGGCTGTCGCCCAGGTGGGAGTCCTCGCTCTTGTCAATACCACCGGTATCCGCAGACCTTGACAAAGTCTGACCAGCAAGTCTGGATGATCTTGCTGTTCGCCTTGATGACGGTCCTGCACTTCTTCTTCTCCCAACGACACGTGCTCTTCGACGCGTTCTGGGCGTGATTACCGTCGTTGTGGTGGCCCGCCGTGCTCGCGCACGCGGCTGTCGGGGCCGTTTGCGGGGCTGGAGCTGCTTGGGCCATGCCCGGTGCGCCGAGAAGGGATCCGAGGAGGACCACGGGGCCGAGGCCGATCAGTAGCCGTCGAATTGGCGAGATGCCCGCACTTTTCGGTCATTATTCCCACCCTCGAACTTATTGCTAGTTTTTTGTAAATTGCCCGCGCTGGACCCCTGGTCGTCGCCCGGCCGCGCGATGGTGTGCTGTCGATTCAGCGACATTGGGCTCTATATGGCCGACTCGCTTGCCTCGCGGTTGTCCTGTGCTTGGGAGTTCGACACAGCGCATTGAGGGTGGGCCAGGAACTTGCTCATGAGGGCGTGCCCCTGGCCCATCTTCTTGTTGCCGTTCCCGGGGGCTGCACCGCCCGCATATTGCCGGCTCGGTTGGGCCCGGTGGGAGGGACCCTTGCCGCCTGTCGGCCTCGCGTGGGTACGCCGCGCTCAAAGCTCTGACGCAGAGGCGTTCCGCCCCTCACGGGATACCTGCTCCGTGTTCAGCGCAACTCCAGTTTACGACTGCGAAGTTTGATTGTCTTTCTGACAATTTCGGGGTCTTCGTTCCCTGGATGCGCTGGGCGGTGGGCGTTGCTCGGCCTTGCCGATGGCGGCTCTCGCATTTTCGGTGAGCCGTGACCCTGGGGGCTCCTTGAGGCCGGCGGCTCCCAACGGGGGTAATGGAAGCCGCCGGCCGCTCGTGGAGCCCGGGGCCCCTACGCCCTGCGTGGAGCAGGTGCCCCGAGTGAGGCGACGCTAGCAAGATTTCGGGCGCGGAAGTTGAGGGAAAGTTGAGGACTGTACAAAAATCTCCACGGCGGCCGGGCGGAGCCCGGGTCTCGTACCGTGGCGGCATGTCCTCCTCGCAACCACCGCTGCCGCCGATCCGAGTCGTTCTGCCGGACGGCCAGGAGCTGCGCGGCCGGCTGCATGAGCGTCGCCAGTGGCTGTTGGGCGGCTGGATGTACCGGGTCGGGATGCCCATGTGGGCCAACAACGGGCCGGCCGAGAGTGTCGAGCCCAATGAGTATCTTGTGTGCTGACCCCCGAGCAGGCCTGGCCCATCGAGGGCGTCGCCTACGACGCCGTCCCCACGTTTCCCCTACCCAAGGAGGACGAGGGCCAGGAGCCGGCCGATGACCGGTGGGCGTTCAAGGTGCAGCCGACCCGTCCGCAGCGTAGGCGTCCGGGTCAGGTCATCGTGCACATCTGGGACTGCCCCAAGGCTCCTGCCGGTGCGGACGAAGTCGATCTGTTCGATGCGCTGGAGGTGCTGCGGTCCACGGCCGGGGCGGTCACGTGCAAGGAGTGCGGGGCTTCGCTGGCGCTCAACCCGCTGGTGCAGGACGGCGATTAGGTGGCCCTGCCCCCTGGAGTCTCTTGGCCGGAGCGCGGGACAGGGCCTTCCTTCCCATCGGTGCAACCGGTACAACCGGTCCGTAGGAGTAGAGGGGCTGGGGGCCGAAGTGCTGAATCCGGGGGTTACGCCGGTTCTGTGTACGCACTGGCTTGCAGTGGGTCACACTGTCGTCTCCGTGCGAGTGAGGGGGGACGACGAGCAATCCGTACATCAATGCGCCGATCCGGGCGCGCATGTACTCATCCACCGTGGCCAAGGTGATCTGGGTCGTGGTGGCCGTGGCGTCTGCCGGTCTGATGGCGCCGCCGCTGTTCTTCATCGCGGCGAAGAAGCGGGTCGTGGCCATGTATGTGCCAGCTCTCTACGCCGTCTTCGCCTGGGGCACGCCGATCGTCGCGTCAGTGGTCGGCAATGCCAAGAACTGGTCGGGCGGCGTGCTGGTGTTCACGCTGATCGTCGCGGCTGTGCACGCTGCGATTTTGGACACTGATTGGAAGGCCGGCCGCTAGGTTGGGAAAGGGGGGCCCTCGTGATTGGGCTAGTGATCTTGCTGTTCCGGCTGACGTTCCATATCAGCTTCGCCATGGTCGACATGACGTTCTGGCGTGCACCTAGGGGAAGGTGGACCCGCGGATGTGCCGGCTCGTGTAGGGCGGGGCGTTCACGCTCGGTCAGCTGAGCTGAGGCCGGCCGAGAAGGGTGACGTTCGATCCCCAGAGGGGCTTCTGCTTGTCGAGGCAGGTGATGCACAGGGGGTTGCCGCCCGGTCCGTATCTGACGCAGGGCTCGAAGCCCCGGGCCCATCGGCCGTTGGCCGGCTGGCTGGCTGGGCACGGGGATGGTCATGCGTTCGAGGATACGGCCGGCAACCGCCTCGGGGGACAAGCAGCCGCCCGTACGCCGTTGCCCGCCCAGGAACGGCGTCACTTGGCTGGTACCCGCGTGTGGGTAGCCAGGGTTGGCTTGTCTGTGACTTTTCGGTGTGTATTTTCGGCTCGCGCGAGCGCCGCGGCGGGGGCCGCCGCACGGTCCGGGGCGGTGACACCGGATGGGTGCCTGGCGTGGATTGCTCATGGGCCCACGGCGGGTAGAGCCAGATGGCTGGGGCAGCGGCTGCCTCAGGGGGTTGTACCGAAAACGCTGGGGGGGGGAGTCAGGTGTCGGCATCAGTAGGAGAGCCCGGTAACGGTGGCGGCGGAGGCGGGGATGGTGAGCCGGACGGGAGAGGTGACGGTGGTGGGTCTGGCACAGGATTGCGTGGGGTCTGGATCACGGTAATCGGCGGCATCGTGGCGGCGCTCCTGGGCGCAACGGTGCCGTGGCTTCTCACGCACAACGACAAACGGAGTCCCCAGCAGGGGGTGACGGCCGGCAGCAACGGCTTTGGCCAGCAGGAGACTTCCAACAGCTCGAGCGGGCAGGACAGCGGCGACGCCACGGCCACGCCCGTGAGCAACAACAAGACGCTGAAGGCGCCCGTGTCCCAACAACGCGGCTCCCTCAAGGTCACTGTGGAAGAGGTCGATATCGAGGCGGGCCGTATCCTCCTGCACGTCAGAGTGGACAACGGCTACACCGAGGGCATCCACATTGCGCTATTTGAGGTATGCGGCGCCAACGACGACACCGGTCATACGTACCAGTGCGACCCGAACAGTCCAATGCCCCAGTCGGTACCGGCTGGCCGCTTTGTCACCGGAGTGATCCAGCTCAACGACTTTGTCCAGCCGAAAGCCCGGTTCCTGTCCCTCTCGTTGAACGACGTCTGGATCCCCATCGCAGGTGCTCCTGACAGCATCACGGTCGACGGCATCAAGGTTCCCCGCTGACCGACTGTGCCTCCGCCGATGGGGGATTGGCTCCGCGCAAGCGGAGAGGATCGCAACGACAGGTTGCGGAAGCTGACGCAGGGCCCGGAATGTGGCTCCGGGCCCGGGACTGTAAATCGTTCGGTGTAACTCTCGATCATGGAAGATGCATCGATGACCAGTGACAACGTGAACGAGCCCGCGGCAGTCGAGGTGGCTGGGCCGGTGTCGACCAAGTCCGTGGACGACCAGCTGATCGAGGAGCTGGTGGGCCAGGCCCAGACCGAGGGCCTGCAGCTGACCGGCGAAGCGCCGCCGATTTCGTGACGACGGCGGACGCCTGGAAGAACTCCAGTACCTCATCACGGGCGAGACGCCGCGGTGCTAGGTCAGAGGACCCGGTGTTCCTCGTTATGTGCGGTGGCCACCGCCGCAGCGGCGATCACGCCGTAGGTGAGATGGTCCGCCACTTGCGGCCACCGTGGCAGCGCACGGATCTGGGCGGTACGCCTGCCCGGCACACTCAGGTCAAGCGCGGCGATGGCGAGTCCGGCGAGCGCGCCCCACGCGGTGGTCGCCCGCCGCGGCAGCACGGCCGCGAGCGCCACGCCCCAGCCCACGCTGAGCCCGAAGTGGACGGGGACTGCGGCAGCGAGCAGTCGCGACGAGCGTGCTTCGTCCGGCAGCAGGAGCGATCCGGCCGCGCGGGTCGCCGCCAGCGGATCGCGCCGCGTGGCCAGGGCGTGCACCGTCGACGGCACGCCACTGAGCACACCGGCGACGATGCCCGCGCGCATCCCGGTTCCGAGGACGGTCATGCCCTTCGACTACACCGTACTGGGGCGCTCCGCAATGGACGGCCAGCATGGCGCTCATCTCGCGCGGTTTCCACGGCCGACGGCCGCCCGCGGACAGGAAGCTGCCACCCGGACAGTACGAGAGCACGGGCTTTCCGGATCTTTCGGCCGGGCCCACACCGCGGATAAGAGGTCGCGCGGATAGGCGTACGGTCGTGCTCGGCGGTTCGGGCGTCCGTCCCAGCGGTGAGTGGTCCATGCCCGCCGGATCAGGCTGCGCGCGGTGATGATCGTGTCGGCGAGGTCGAAGAAGGCGTCGATGACCATGGCCCGGCGCTCGTCGCAGCGGTGAGCCGGTGGAAGGCGTTCTGCCAGGCGTGGGTGCGTTCGACGTGCCAACGCATTCGTTGAGCAGAGTGCGGGTCTTGTCCGAGTCGTAGCCGGCGTCCAGGTGCACGGTGACGTCGTCGGGTAACGGCCCCAAATCGTCCAGGCGGCAATGGTTGGGGCGAGCACGGGGAGTCGTGTTTGGACGCCCTCCGCGGCACGATCGATAAGGCCGTGGACATGCCGGAACTGCAACGTCAGTGCGCTGGGATCCGCCTTGGCATTGGACCTGGTCGCCTGGTCGGTCATCGACTTCCTCGGGCCGTGAGCCACCCGCGACGGCCGCCATGCACCAGGCCAGCCAGCACGAAGCCCACCCCGTACGCAACAGCAGCAGCCGGGCGGCCATCCCCGCTGATTACGCCCCGGTCAAATCCGGAGTCAGCGCTGCTTGCGGGTCGGTCCCGGGATCAAGGCTTCCACGTCCGCAGCATGGCGGCGATCCGGGATACGGTGCAGCGGGGGCTGTGTAGCTCGTGGGCGAGCGCGGTGAGTTGCTCGCGGGTCGGACTGACGGGGATGTTGCTGGCCTCGAGATACATAGCGGCCACCGCGCAGGCGACGGTGAGGTTGGAGCGCTCCAGCCAGCGGCAGCGGCCCAGGCTATGTACGAGAGCGGCGGCCCGGGCGTAGGGGCCGTCGTAGACAGGGTGGTCGAGGAGTTCGCCGCGGTGGCGGGCGACTGCGGAGACGGGAACTCCGTAGTCATCGACGCCCGGGTCACTGTGGCCAGCCCGCTCGGCGACTTCCAGGATCCACGACTCGTCGACGTGGAGGATCATGCGGCGGCACCCGGGTGCTGCTGGCCGTACGGGGCGTCGTACTGCTGCTCCAGGTCGTCGAGGAAGGCGCCGTGCTGATCGATGACGCGCTGGGCGGCGGCCATGCCGGCGGCGCGGGCGCCAGTGGTGTCCTCAACGATGAGAACCTCGACGTATCGGTTGAAGTCGAGGCCACGAGCCGCTGCGGCTTCCTTGCCGGCGGCGAGCACGTCGGGCTCCAGGCGGACCTGAGTCTGCTTTTTCGAGGTGGACATACACCCACGGTAGCAGGGTGGTAGCAGCCGGGGAAGGACGGCCTCAGGCGCCAGGTCAGGAATACCCCGTCTATTGCCAGTGGCACGCGCGAGGCGGAGTGGGCGGCGAAGCGGCGTCGTACGGCAGCCGATCGAGGAGTGCTGCCGGGAACGCCCGGTCGCCGGGGGTGAACCGGACTCTGCTCTTGCCGAGTTGGCGTTCCAGCACCGTGATCTGGTGGCGCAAGGCGAGTATCGCCGCAGACCATCATCTACGCCGGTATCGACGTCACTGACACACCCCTCTTCTCCGGCACCCGCGGCGCCCAGCTCGCCGGACGCGCCCCCCTCATCGACTGCGGCGTCTCCCCCGCCCGCCTCGGCCGACACGAACCGTTCCGCGACGTCATCACCACATCGAAAACAACCTCGACCTCACCCACCACAAACCCGGCACCCTCCCGGCCACGCCCCCTACCTCCACCAACGCACCGCCGGACGTATCGGAAACCTCACCCCTCCTCTCAACCAATCAGCAACACACCAGGTCGACCACCACCCCACCCGGCGTCACCACCTCTGGACACACCTGAAGAATGGGTGTACAGGTACTGTACATGTCTATCGGAGCACACAAGCGGTCCCGCATCGTCGAGACTCTCGCCCGGGCCATCCGCAGCGGCGAGCTCAAGCCGGGCGACCAACTGGACGGCGAGAACGAGCTCGCCCGACGCTTCGCCGTCTCGCGCGGGACGATCCGCCAGGCACTCCACGAACTCCAGCAGCGCAACCTCATCGCGACCCGCTCGGGCATCGGCTCGTTCGTGACCTTCGACGGGGTGGCCCTGGACCAGTCACTCGGGTGGGCGCGCGCCCTGCGCAGCGCTGGGAGCGACATCACCACCGAGGTCCTCGACATCGCTTCTGTCCCCTGGGACGCGACGGCCCTGCCGCCCGAGGCGCTGACGGACGCGGCCCAGGCTGCCGCCCACGCCGTCCGGGTCCGCAGGATCCGCAGGCTCCACGACGGCACCGCCGTCTCCTACGAGTCGTCGTTCCTGCCGGCCACCGGGATTCTCGCCGATCTGCCCGTCACGGGCCTGATCGACGGATCGATCTGGGCGACGCTACAGCGGGCCGGGATACGCCCAGTCAGCGGGAGCCAGCAGGTGCGGCTCGTCCGACTCGACGCCGAACACGCCCGCGTGCTCAACCGCCCCGAGGGATGCGCGTTCCTGGGCACCGCCCGCACATCGTTCGATGCGGACGGCGGGTTCGTCGAGCACGTGACGGCGCTCCTGGAACCGGACCACTTCCGTATCGTCATCAACTTTGGAGGCACACTGTGACGAGGCCGAGCCTCGAGACCGTGACTGACCGAGCCACCGCCGCCCTCGTCGGTCTGGCCATCGGCGACGCGCTGGGGATGCCCACGCAGTCGATGAGCCGCGAGCGGATCGCCACCACCTACGGCCGCATCACCGGGCTGCGCGACGCTGTGGCCGACCAGCCCATCGCCCCGTCCATGCGGGCCGGGTCGGTCACGGACGACACCGAGCAGGCGGTCCTCGTCGCCAGGCTGCTGATCGCCGGGCGCGGTCATATCGCACCGGCCGAATTCGCCGATGCGCTGGCGGCCTGGGAGAAGGGCATGGCGGACCGCGGGTCGCTCGACCTGCTCGGCCCCTCGACCAAGGCCGCGATCGCGGCCATCCAGGCCGGCGCCGGGCCGCAGGACGACCCCGGCGACCGGGGCACCACGAACGGGGCCGCCATGCGCATCACCCCGGTCGGCATCGCCTTCCCGAGCACGGACGGGTCGCTGCCCGAGGCCGTCGTCGAAGCGTCGCGACTCACGCACAACACCGGGCTCGGGCTGAGCGCGGCCGCGGCGGTCGCAGCCGCCGTCTCCGGCGCCCTGGACGCCCCGGGCCTGTCGGTACTCGACGGCGCCCGCTCCGCGGCTGACGCCGCCGCGCCCCTGGAGCACGTCGGCAACTGGGTCGCCGGCGGCTCCGTGTCCGCCCGCATTCGGTGGGCGGTCAAGCTGGTCACAGGCCTCCCAGAGGCCGACGTGCTCGACGCCCTCTACGAGATTGTCGGCACGTCGGTCGCCTCGCAGGAATCCGTGCCCGCCGCGTTTGCGCTGGCCACACGCTTCGCGGACGACCCCTTCCACGCCCTGTGCCTCGCGGCACAGGTCGGCGGCGACACCGACACGATCGCGGCGATCGCCGGCGCGATCCTCGGCGCGCACCACGGAATGGCCGCGTGGCCCAGCGACGTTGTCGGCCAGGTCCTGACCGTCAACGACCTGAAGCCGGAACCCCTCGTCGAAGGCCTGCTCGCCCTTCGACACGAACGGCTCCGCTGACTCCGACCAGGTCCCGCCGGGCCGGGCAAGACCCGGCGGACCCGAACACAACGCCCCACACGGGCGACGGCGCCCGGTTCGACCCTCGACGCCGCGCTCGCGAACTCAAAGGAGAGTGTCGTGACCCAATCTAGTGCCGTGCCCCAGGGCCCGGCGACAGGCTCACCGACCGCAGCCGCCCTCCAGGAGCGGCCGCGCCTCGGGCACATCGAGCAGCGCGGCATCGAGCCAGTTCCGCCCGCCGAGCGCAACGGCCGCCCACTGCAGCTGTTCTGGGCCTGGTTCGCAGCCAACATCTCCATCCTGGGTCTGCCGCTCGGCATCGCCCTGATCCAGAGCGGCCTCAACCTCTGGCAGGCAATCCTCGCGGCCACGATCGGGTCGTTCGGCTCGTTCGCGCTCGTCGGCGTCATCTCGATCGCCGGCCGGCGCGGCCATGCCCCCAGCCTGACGCTCTCCCGCGCCGTCTTCGGTGTACGCGGGAACATCGGCCCCACGCTCGTGTCTCTGCTGTCCCGGCTCGGCTGGGAGACCGTCAACACGTCGACGGCAGCGTTCGCGCTCACCGCACTGTGCGGGATCTTCTTCGGCACCAGCAGCAACGCCAAGGACGTGCCCGTCATCGCGGTAGTGAGCATCCTGATCTTCGTCGCCTGCACCGTCACCGTCTCCGGCCTCGGCCACGCCACGCTCCTGGTCATCCAGAAGTGGGCCACCTGGATCTTCGGCGCACTGAACATTGTGGTCGCCGTGTACCTGCTCACGCACGTGGACTGGACCGCAGTCACCGCCACGAAGGCGGGCTCGACAGCCGCACTCATCGCCGGTATCGGGACCATCGCTGGCGGCACCGGCATCGGGTGGGCCAACGCCGGAGCCGACATGTCCCGCTACCAGTCCGACCGGGTGCGCGGCACCCGTCTGGTCGCCAGCGCCGCGGCGGGCGCCGGCGTCCCGCTCGTCCTGCTCATCTCGCTCGGCGGCGTGCTCGGGTCCGGCGACTCCAAGCTCGCGGCGGCCGCCAACGGTCCCGTCGCGGCACTGACCGATGTCATGCCGGCCTGGATGTCGGTCATCTACCTCGTCACCGCTTTCGGCGGGCTGCTCGTCTCGAACCACATGTCGGTGTACTCGGCCGGCCTGACCACCCTGACCCTCGGCGTGCCGATCCGGCGGGTGTACGCCGTCGTCGTCGACGTCGTCGTCACCACGCTCGGCTCTATCTACTTCATGCTCATCGCCGACAACTTCTACGACCCCTTCATCTCTTTCATCATCCTGCTCGCTGTCCCGATCACCGCGTGGGTCGGCGTCTTCATCGCCGACCTGCTCCGCCGCCACGACTACGGCGACGACGACCTGCTCGACCTCGCTCCCCGGTCCCGGTACTGGTACCACGCCGGAGCGGAGTGGCGCGCCGTCGTTTGCTGGGCCGTGGCGATCGTCGTCGGCTACCTGTTCACCCAGGCCGGCCCTGCCGACGGGCCCTGGTTCACCGGCGCGTGGCACGGCACCTGGATCGGCCAGAACGGGCTCGGCTGGCTCGTGACGTTCGCCGTCGCGTTCCTCGGCTACCTCGCCCTCGGCGGGTCCCGCACCACGGAACGGACGGGGCAGCGCTGATGGGCCGCGTACTGCACACCGGGCAGGCGATCGTCGACCTCGTCATGCGCGTGCCCGCGATGCCGCCCGTCGGCGGCGATATCTACGCCCACCAGTTCGAGCTCACCGCCGGCGGCGGCTTCAATGTCATGGCCGCCGCCGCGCGGGACAGCGCCGACGTCGTCTACCTCGGTACCGTCGGAACCGGACCCTTCGGCGACAAGGTGCACTCGGCCCTCCAGGCCGAGCGCATCGCGGCACCCAGCCCACCGGTCGCCGACCTCGACACCGGAGTGAGCGTCGCGATCGTCGACGTCGACGCCGAGCGCACCTTCGTCTCGGCACTCGGCGCCGAGGGGCAGGTGACACCCGAGCACCTAAACGCCGTCGCCGTGCGACCCGACGACGTCGTCTACGTCACCGGGTACTCCCTACGGCACCCGACCAACGGCGCATCGCTGACCGGCTGGCTGCCCACCATCGACCCGCAGACGGCTGTCGTCTTCGACCCCGCTCCCCTGCTCACCGAGATCCCCGAGGCGGCATGGGCGGCCATCACGGCCCGGGCCACCGTCTGGACGCTCAACGCCCGCGAGGCGGGCCTCACACTCGGCCGGCTCACGCGCACAGTGCCCGAGCGCACCGCGCCCTCCGAGCTCGCCGAAGCGCTCGCCGGCCTGCTGCCGGCGGCGGTGCTGGTGCGCGACGGCGGCCGCGGCACCTACGTCGCCGACCACATCGGCGTCCGGCACGTGCCCGCGCACGCCATCACCCCGGTCGACACCAACGGTGCCGGCGACGCACACACCGGCGTCCTCATGGCCTGCCTCGCACGCGGCACCAACCTGCTCGACGCGACCCGCCGCGCGAACGTCGCCGCTGCCATCGCCGTCACCCGGCAAGGACCCGCGACCGCACCAACCGCGGACGAGATCGACACGGTCATCACCCGCCCTGGCCCAGATTAGGAATCCGGGGAAGGGACGTTTCCCTCACCGCCTCCTTCATCGGCACTCGAAACGTCCCTTCCCCAGCAGAGCAGCTTGCCCCGCTACAGCCTCACCGCGCCCGGGCAAAGCCGACGCTGCGGCCCTCGGCGGCACCCAGCCCTTCCGTGACCTGGTCGGCGCGCTGGAACAGACCCTCGACCTGCGTGCCCACCAGACGGGCACCCTGCCCGAGCTCGCACCGTATCCCCGTGAACGCACCGCCGGGCGTATCGGCAGTCTCCCGCCTGGTCCACCAAGCCCGCCACCTAGGGCCAACTCGCCAGCGTTCCAGAGCAGTACAGCCCAGAAGTCGCCCGAGCGCTGCTCGCACTGGCGACAGACCCCATGGGATCCATCAGGCACACCACGGCCCGAGTCACCCCGCTGGTAGCAGTCAGCGACACCGACACAGCGTGGGAGATCCTCGAGTAACTCGCCGCGCACGACATCGACGACGCCGTGCTCGCCGTCACGGTCACCAAGGCCTGCTTCGACATGTGCGATCGTCAACGCGGCACTTCTCTCCTGACTACGGTCATGGGACGCGCGACACCGCACCCTGGCCGCGAGACGGCCGCCTCCGCCTGCGCCACCACCGCCGGACTCCTTTGGGTCCACCACGCGATGCCCCAAGCAGATGCCGCCCTCACCAGCATGATCACCCGCTGGCTGGGCGAGTGCTCTGACATGCGCTCGTGCCGACATCCTGCCAGTCCTCCGCCGGGCCGCGGCGAGCGCGGTGGCCGGTGGATGGGTAACCCGCGATACGCCCACGTGGACAGTTCACTGGTCAGAGCAGCACTCGCCGCACCTCGCTCCTATCACCGGGCTCTGGCGTCGAGGGCCGCGATCCGGCACCCTCCGAGGCTGTCTCTGGGCCGTCCAAGGGCAGCCAACGACGACAGACGACGACGACTTCCCCTGTTCGGAAATGGCGCGTTGGGTACCACTGCAGGTGTTCATCCGCGAAGCCATGTTGTCCGTGGGACAAGATCAACGCTTGGCGCAGCTGGTCATCGTCCCGGCCCCAGCTGGGGAGTTCCGGTGCCAACCATCTCCAAGGGCCACCTGCCTGTCCCGCTCTCCCCGCTGACGCAGAGGCGGCCGGATACTCCTTTCGCGAACGAGGTCCTCTGCACTGGCAACGGCGATCGACGCATCGGCCCGATGGTCCATTCGCTCTGCAATCCTGGAGGCAGGAGACGATAGGGGCCGCGTTCATGCAGTGGAGGACCCATGGCGAACGGCAGATCTATACGAACCAGTGGGTGAACCTGTGTCTGGCGGACGTCCAGCAGCCGGACGGACGCCGTTGGGAGCACCATGTGGTACGTCTGCGGCATCTGGCTGTAGCCGCCGTGGTAAATGATCACCGTGAGGTGCTCATGATGTGGCGGCATCGCTTCATCACGGACGCGTGGGCGTGGGAGCTGCCGATGGGGCTGATCGAGGACGGGGAGAGCCCAGAACAGGCCGCAGCTCGGGAGGTTCTCGAAGAGACGGGTTGGCGTCCAGGGCCGCTCAAGCCGCTGATCTACGCCGAGCCGGCCAACGGGATCACGGACTCGCAGCATCACCTCTTTCGCGCCGATGGGGCGACGTACGTTGGTGAGCCGACGGAGAAGAACGAGTCGGATCGTGTTGAGTGGATCCCTCTGGCTGACGTACGGGCAATGATTGATCGCCGTGAGATCGTGAGCAGCGGGTCGCTTGTCGGGCTGTTGTATGTGCTCATGGATGAGGCGATCCGCTGAAGTGCCGTTCGCCTCACACTGTGAGCAGTTCTCGTAGGCGAGCCTCGAACACGGCAGTTGCGGGTTCTCTTCTGTGCGGCTCCAACTGGTCGTAGAACTCCCTGAGGTGGCCCGTCACCCGCTGGGATGCAACTGCTGAAGCCTTTTCCACGGCTTTTGTGGCGGTGCGGCATGCCTGATCCAGCTTTCCTTGCTGAAGCTGGGTGCGAGCCAGCCAGAACGCGTGGAATGCGTGGCCTCGCTGGTTGATGCTGTTCTCCCTGCGTAGAGCATCGGCGATCAGCGGCTCGGCTGTGTCTGCCTCGCCCAGGCGTCCGTGCGCGATGCCGGTGTCCACGATCAGTTTGGGCCCGTCGAAGTAGGCCACCCAGGGCGGGTCAGCGTCGCTCCCTTGGATGCGCTCGAACTGGCGGTGCGCCTCTGTGATCGCCGCATGCGTGGCGGTTCGGTTGCCGAGAGTGGCTTGGGCGAACGCTTCCCGCATGGCCAGCATCGACCGTACGCGTGGGGTGATTCCAGGCACTGCGTGCGCCTCGTCCTGGGCAGCGCTGACGTAGGCGAGCGCGTCTACGGGTTTGTCCTGGTAGGTGGCTTGGAGGCTCATGCATGCCAGGACGTTGGCCATGAACTGCTGGTCGTTGATCTGTTTGGCCAGCTGCAGGGCCTCACCGAAGTACGAACGGGCCTGGCCGTACTGGCGGGCGTCGAAGTGCGCCCAGCCCGTGAGGCGTGCTAACTCGGCTGCGACCGCGTACAGCTCCCTCTGGACGGGCTCCCAGCGGGTCTCCTTCAGGAGGTCGATGACGTAGCGGAGTTGGCCGACCACTGCCGGCCGTAACGCTTCGCCCCCGTGCTGGTCGTCTCGACGCCAGTAGTCCTCGATCGAAGCGCGCAGCGCCTGGAGAGTGGAGGGGCTTGGGCTAGTTTGGGTGGTCAGCGGGAGAAAGCTGTCTACCTCCGCCCAAGTAGGGCCGCGGCGGGTTCCGCCTCGAGCGTCGGCTCTTTCGCAGCGGATGGTTCGCGCTCGGCCGTGGCCAGAGCCACGGGTGTCTCCCAGGAACGTCGTGCCAGCCCGAGCATGTGGCCGGGGATCCGCAGTCCGTCTGCCACTCGTTCGATGACGTCGATGTGCACCAACTGGCGCCTGCCCGAAATCACTTCGCCGACTCGACTGGGCGTCAGGTCGCAGCGCCGGGCGATCATCGAGGGTCAGATCCCAGCGTGGATCTTGATCAGACGGAATACGCGCGCGAAATCGCGAACGCGGCATGCGTCGAGCATCTCCGGGTCGGTGAGCAGCCTGGCAGGAAGTTCCGGCGGCCGGGACGGCTCGGTCATGGCGATGCTCCCACGGCTGAAGATTACCCAACGTCGCTCATTGTCACTTGCGGGTGAGGTTACCCAAGTTGGGTAACCAGCCGGACCTTTCTGCAGGGATCCCGCGATCGCGATGCTCTGAGCATGGCGAACGAACAGTTCACGGCTGCTGCCGAAGAGGTGTCGCCCGGCGGATCGGGGCCGGTGCACGCTCACAGTGAGGGGATGCAGATCGTCCCACTCCGCAAGTTCGAGCCCCCCGGCGCGGGTCACCTGGCCGTGAACGCCGACGTACTGGAGCAGGCCAAACACCGCTTCGTCGTCAGACCGGAAAACGACGGTGACCCGCGTCTGATCTGCGAGGCGACCTATCCGTCTGGCCAACCGCGTCCCCGCCAACCTCTGCGGTGCGACGGCGGGCCACGAGGCCTCCCAGACTTCGAAGTGACCAAGGCCGGCGCCATGGCCCAGGCCCAAGCCCGTTGGCAGGCTGAACAACAGGACTTTGCACGCCTGGTCGCCGACTATCCTCCTGCCGAGCCCCTGACTGCGTTTTTGCAGCGCCACCACACCAACCCCGCCGAGTACTCGCGAGAACAGGCTGTCACGGAACACCAAGCGCAGCCCCTGGTACGCGCTGACCCACCACTCCGCCCGCAAGCGCTACCCAAGCCTTGGCATGTGGGTCTTTGGACCCAACAGCGACCCGATCTCTCGCTTCACACGGGACCCCAAAGTCGACTTGGACCTTGCAGCGGCACGAGCCCTTACAGCTACCGCCCTGCTCACTCTGGAGGGGCAGTGGATCGAGGCTGGCCGGCCAGAACCGCTTGCTCACTTCCTGCCCGGCGAGGACCCCTCTGCCGCCTACGCTCGCCAATCCACGGCCTACCTTGACGAGCTCGATGAAGACTGCATCGTCGTGCGCCTTCTATGTCACTGCTGAGTGATCGCCAACTGTACCGCTTCCCCTTGCGCAGTACCTCAGTGCCGATCAGACACTCGGCATCGGCGGAGCAGCGAGATGCTCGATGCGCTGGCCATGGAGGCCTCTGTGACGAAACCGCTGCTTTAGGCGGGCTGGGCCCTGCGCTGCCTGCTCGCCCGACGTGGCGTCACCTTCCAGCGCACCAAGACGTGGAAAGAGTCCGCCGACCCCGACTACGACACCAAGCTTGACCGTATCGAGTACGTCTTGGAGCACTTCCCGGACCGCACGTTCGCTTTCGACGAATTCGGGCCGCTCGGCATCCGCCCTACCGCCGGGACCTGCTGGACCAAGCAGGGCAAGCAGGGCAAGCAGGGCAAGCAGGAGCGGCTCCCCGCGACCTACCACCGCACCCACGGCGTGACCTACTTCCACGGCTGCTACTCGATCGGCGACGACACCCTGTGGGGGGCGTCAACCGCCGCCACAAGGGCGCCGTGAACACCCTGGCGGCACTGAAGTCGATCCGTGCCGCCCGCCCCGACGGTGCCCCGATCTACCTCATCTTGGACAATCTGTCCGCCCACAAAGGCACCAAGATCCGCCGGTGGGCGAAGGAAAACAAGGTCGAGTTGTGTTTCACCCCGACCAACGCCTCCTGGGCCAACCCAATTGAGACCCACTTCGGACCACTGCGACAGTTCACGCTCGCCAACTCTCAACACGCCAACCACACCGTCCAGACCCGCGCGCTGCACCGCTACTTGCGCTGGCGCAATGCCAACGCCCGCCACCCCGACGTCCTCGCCGCCCAACACAGGGAGCGCGCCCGCATCCGCAGCGAGAAAGGCCTCCGCTGGTGCGGCAGGCCCGCCCTCACTGCCTGATCATCAGCCCGGTGACGTCCCCGATTCCGGCTAATAGGCCAGTAGAACAGGAGGACTACGCTCATTCCGTGACCACAGCCTGGGGACCCGCGGCCGCGGGCGTACTGCGACTTCCATCGGGTCGGCTCGTTCGCGGTCGAGGACTCAGACGACCCCTTCCCGCAGGGCCGCTGCCCACCTTCGCGCTCTATCTACTGGGCCACGAGCCGCCCTCCGTCGCCTGGGAGGCTCGCTGGCTTCGCTGGCCAGACTTCTGGCTGCCGTCCGACCGCACAACAGCCGCTGATGCGCTGCGCGAGGCATGGACGCGCGCCGAAGGCGAGCGTGTCGAGATCGCCTGTGCCGGGGGGAACGGACGCACCGGCACGGCCCTGGCCTGCATCGCCGTGCTCGATGGGGTACCCAGCCACGAGGCGGTCGCCTACGTCCGCGAGCATTACGTATCACGCGCCGTAGAGACACCCTGGCAACGCCGCTTCGTCTCCCGCTTCAAGTAGGCACCTCATCCACGGCCGATCCCGGCCGCCGCACCAACCCGGCGAACCTAATTCCTTGCTAACGGTGCCACGAGGAGCTGTGAGCCTTGCGGTGCTGTTCGAACTGGACCGTGATGTCTAAACGTTGCCCGGCGACTGACTCCTCGCATCAGAGCGGCGGACGGTCCGGCGGTCGCGTGGGCACCGGGCGGATACCTTCGGCGAACACGGCGTTGATGCCTCCGCATAGAGCAGTGACGCTCGGTTCCTTCGCGGCCGCCACCACGTCAACACCCGTCGCGTGATCGCTCGTTGGTGTTGGTGGTGCGAGCCCGTCGTACGGCGACCTCTTGATCCGCCCGAGTCGTTCGAGCTCCGGCTTAGAGGTCCTAACAAAGGCGTTGGACGTGTCTGTGGGTGATCAGGCAGGTGGCGAGGCCTAGGGCGCGTATCGCGTCGTGATCAATCTGCGGTCCGGGTAAGGTCTTTGATTCAGATCATCGAAGCGCGCAGGTGCAGGCCGACGAGGTAGCTGTCCGGAGTCTTGTCGTACCAGGTGGCGATGCCCCGCCAGGCCTTCAGCTTGTTGATCAGGCGCTCCAGCAGGGTCTCGAAGACCCCCGCGTCCCGCCACTGCCGGAAGCGATTGTGGACGGTCGACCAGGCACCGAACTCCTGCGACATCTCCCGCCACTGCCCGCCGGTCTTGAATCGCCAAATCACGCCCTCGAGCTGCTGCCGTAGCCGCCCGGGGTCCGGGCCGTACTGCCGATCGGCAGTACGGCCCGATGAACTCCCACTCTGCGTCTGTCAGACGCCGTCGTGTCACGCAAGACGATCTACCGGATCACGACTCACCGCGAGAGCGAATCCCGCAGATTTATCACGACCCGATACGCACCCTAGATCCCTCGCCAGGCACTCAGTCCTCGCGCCACCTCGACGGTCGCCGATCAGCAGCTGCTGGTGCTTTGCGAGAGGATGTACGCGGTCTCGTCATTGTGGACCCGTACATACTCGGCGACGGAGTTGCCGCGACGGTCGTAGGTGGACGTGCCCTCCCAGCCCACGAGCACGGAATACCACTGAACCTTGTAGCACCAATAGGCGTCGACCCGGAAGCCGTCCCAGTCCTGGTGGGAGTCGGTGTGCGCACCCGGCTGCAGATAGTAGTCGCTACTCTTCACTCCGCAGGGCGGAGTGTTCGAGTAGAAGTAATTTGAGGTGCCGCACCAGTCATGGATGACGTATGCCGAATACGCGCTCTTGTTGTAGGTCTCTGAGCAGAGGGGATACGTGCAGCTCGATCCGGCGTATGAGGCCGGGGCGGTGGCGGTCACGCCTCCGATGGCCAAGCCGAGCACGAGCAGTGCGCGTGCCCAACGCCTCGCTGCGGTACGAAACATGCTGAGATCCCCTCGCTTGGTGGCGCACGTGTTGACCTCGCCCGTCTGGGCGCGAGGGTAAGAGTGACGTAGGCGTCTCATGCCGTCCAGAGGTAATGCACGACTAAGGGCTTGCAGATCATTAACACATCCTTTTGATCTTGTTGTGGGGCTCGCCGGTTCGGGCGAGGACTCGAGCTTGGAGGGCCGCGAGGACGACGGGTGGCGTCGTCGCGGGCGGGATGACGATGCCGTGTGCCTCGAACAGTTTCCTGTTCTTGAGGAGGGTGCGGTGCATCGCGGCGCGGCTGCTGCCGAACAGCACGGCGAGAGGTTCCGCGGCCAGGGCGACCCGCAGATGGAGCACGGTGGCCAGGACCTGTTCGGGGAAGGCGAGCCGGGGCGGACGGCCGCGCCGGACATCGCCGTCGGGGGCCAAAGTCTGTGTGAGGTTGTTCAGTTGTTGCCGGGACATGCCGGTCAGGGCGGGATCGCAGAGCAGGGACTGGTCCCACTTCGGGGTCGGCTCATGTGGAGCCGACGCCACCGGGACGGCCGGGCGGGGCTGCGGGTGCAGGGCATAGTTCCAGTCGCCGTGGAAAGCGTGCCGGGTCAGCGGCAGTGCCGCCATCTCCGCGTCACCGATACGGACTCCGGTGGGATAGGTGTTGGTGCCGAGGGCGGCACTCACGCGCAGCCCGGTGCGAGTGGTGGTCGCGGCGATGGACTGGACGATGACTTCGTGGCTGGTCAGCGGGCGGCCACGCCAGTTCATGGTGATGTGCGAGAAGAGCCTGTGTTCGATTTTGTTCCACTTCGATGTGCCGGGCGGTAGATGACACACGGTGATGGTCAGTCCCGTTTCGTCGGCGAGCTGGGCCAGTTCGAGTTTCCAGGCCCTGGTGCGGTAGCCGTTGGAACCCCCCGCGTCGGCGGTGATCAGCAGCCGTGTCGCCTGCGGGTAGGCGGCCTGGCCCTGGCCGTGCCACCAGCGGCGGATCGACTCGACCGCGAACACCGCGGTGTCGTGATCGGTGCCGACGTTGACCCAGCCGGTGTTTGCCGCCAGATCGTAGATCCCGTAAGGGACGGCCTTGCCCAGCTGCGGGTCGGCGAAGTCATGCACGTTCACCGGCACTGGCCCGCCCGTCGGCTGCCACTGGCGGCCGTTGTTCTTGAACTCGCCGACGAGTTCCTTCTTCTTGGTATCCACGCTGATGACCGGCTGGCCGGCGTCCCGGTGATCGCGGGCCTGCTCGTTGAGATAGCGGAACTGGGCATCCCGGTCCGGGTGCTGGCTGCCCTCGATTGTCTTGGCATTGGCCTGCAGGCTGAACCCCTCCTCGCGCAGCAGGGCGGCGACGGTGTCGGCACTGACGCGGTACCCGGCCCGGGTCAGCTCCTGCGCAAGCGTGCAGGCGGACTTCACCGTCCACCGCAGCGGAGACGTCGGGTCACCCCACACATCCGGCTCAACCAGCGACAACAGTGCCGGCCGCAGCCCCGGATTGAGATCCGCGACCCGCTTGCGACCCCCGCCCGGACGCCGCACCCGCCCCAGAGGCCCCTCACCGGACTCGAGTTCGAACACGCCCTTGCGGACCGTCGTCTCACTGACCGCAGCGGCCTGCGCCACGGCTCGGACACCGCCGTGTCCCAGGCCCCGGGCCTCCGCGGCCATCGACAGCCGTCGCTGCCGCTCGTCCAGATGTGGAAGCAACACCGCAAACTTCACGGCCAGTTGGTCGCGAGTCTCATCCGGGATACGCATACCACACCAACGAGCTCCAGGACGGGAAGCAACACCTTGATTCCCTGCAAGCCCTTAGGAAACTACCGCCCGTTGACAGGTGTCGCCCCATGGCGCCCAAATATCTCCCCGCCTTCGTCGGTGATGATCAGCATTGCGACCGGCCCATATGAATCCTGACTGGCGGCCTATGAGGGGGCAGCGGTTGGCCGTCTGACGTCACCCCTTTTCCCGGTGGACTTGGAGCTGACGGTCAGACAGTTGATCGGAACTGCTTGCGGAACCTGCATATATCGAGGTGTCCAGGTCCCCGATCCGGCTGGCGAGGATCCGCAAGGCTTCGGAAGACGGAGAGCCGGGTTCGGCTGTGCCCACGGACAACCACTGGTCTGGGTCACCGGGAAAGATAAGGTTTTCACAGTTCAAGGTGACTTCGCCGAGCAGGGGGTGCCGAAGGTGGTGGGTGCCGTAGGAGAACTCCTTCACATCCTGCGCGGCCCACCATCGGCGAAAGTCTTCGTCTAGGGCCGACAGTTGATCAGTTAGCTGGGCCAGTTGCGGATCGTTCGGATGCCGACCCGCATAAAGATGCAAACCTGTGACGATCATGCGGGCGCACTCGCCCCACTCAAGATATAGTTCACGCGCCGCAGGGTCGAGAAATACGAATCGCGCCATATTGCGCTCGCAGGCCGGCATGGCCTCGAAATCGGCATACATCGCGCGAGCCATCCGATTAAGGGCAAGGACATCCATACGACCGCCCAAAATCATGGCAGGGGTAGCCCGAAGAACCTCAAGCAGCGCGTACGCACCTGGACGCACTCGCTGCGGCACGGCGGGCCGGCTCACTCTGGCCGCGGACTGCGGCCTGGCGAGGTTGAACAGATGCGCACGCTCGACATCATCCAGCCGCAGGGCCCGGGCTACGGCCTCCAACACTGCTTCTGAGGCGTTGGCCACCCGTCCGCGTTCCAGACGGATGTAGTAGTCCACGCACAATCCGGCTGAGAGCGCAACTTCCTCACGACGGAGTCCCGGAACACGGCGACTCGCCCCCGCCGTGATCCCGGCCTGCTCAGGAGTCACCCGGGCGCGCCGCGAGCGCAGAAAATCGCTCAGCTCCTTGTTGTCACCTGAACCGGACGACGACTTGGTCATATCTTGAGGCTAGCTCTCGACACGCAATCCCGACAAGGCGGACAGTGGAATTATGTGCCCACATAAGCCACTCCCTGTCAGCGAGAAGGGGAGCCCCTAGAACAGTCGCGGCCAGCAAAATCAAAGTGGAGCCGTCCCGCTTACCGCCAGACCGGCGAGTGACGTCGAGCAATTAGACGCTTTCTAAATATAATCTTGGCGACTGAAAACCCTATTCGGGATTCCCTGAATGTCGCTGCTGCTTCGATCGGCACGGGAGTACGCCATCGCGCTGGGGAACCTGCCCGGACCGGCGCTGGAGCAGGCTTTCCTGGCCGGGATGATCCCGCACCACGCCGCTGCGGTCGCCATGGCCCGCCAGGAACTCGCCCGGGGCAGCCGGCCAGAGCTCAAGGCCATGGCCCAGCACATCATCAGCAGCCAGAACAAGGAAATCAGCCGGATTACCGGCTGGCTGCACACCTGGTACGGACTCACCCCCGAGTTGGCGAGGACGCGGGTCCCTCATGCCGTCCAACAAGCGCGGGCCCCGATGACTACCTGGATGGACACGACGACCGCCCGTCTGTCCACCGTCCCAGCGGGACCCCGGTTCGATCAGGCATTCATGCAGGCCGTGATCCCCCACCACGAGACGGCTGCCGTCGCTTCCACGGCCGTTCCGGGCCACGCGGTGCACGATGCGCTCACCACCCTGGCCCAGCAGATCGTCGCTGCCCAGAACGCTCAGGTCGAGCAGATGCGCACCTGGCTGCACGACTGGTACCCAAGCTGACCCACGTCTCGTCGTGCCGCAGGCGAATCACGCCGACCCACCCCGTCCCACCGTCCGCCTGACGCTTCACCGACCCGCCCGGCACGCGTGTGAGGGGCCGCGGACCATCACGAGAGCCCCGCGTGTCGACGCCGTGCGGCACGGCCCCGCGCACGTCATCGGACGGGAGACCCGGCATGGCCGCGGACCCCGGCTCCCGGCTCGAATCCACCCAGGGCGAACGACCGGGCGCGCGGAGTCCCTTCCAGGCCACCTGCATCGGCCGGGTGGAAGCCTTCAGCGACGGGGGCATCGCAGTGGCCATCACCGTCCTCGTCCTGAAGCTGAGCACTTCGGCCCACCCAAGATGCGGGCTGCTGCCCCCCTGTTGCACCAATGGCCTGCCTACCTGGGCTATCTGACGTCCTTCGCCTCTATCGGCGTGATCCGGCTGAACCATCACCAGGCCTTCGCCCGCATCGGTGGACCGGGGGCTGCACGCGGCCAACCTCACTCTGCTGTTCACCGCAGCGGCACTGCCCTTCCCCACCGGCGTTCTCGCCGACACGCTGCAAGAAGCGGTCACGTGCGATGACAGCGAGGGCATCCCCCGCCCACATCGGTGACGCACGGCGAACCCATGACGGGCGCCGACGGTCACGCACGATCACCGGACGGTCCCCCGCGGGGACGTGAGCGCGGTGCTGCCGGTCCTGCGGTGACCCGGGCGGCTCAGCAATGGCGGTGGTAGGCCTTGTTGGCTATCCGCCAGTCGTCCCCTGTCCGCACCAGCAGGAAGACGTCGGTGAACCTGTCCGGACCATGCTGGAGCGTCATGGTCGCGGTGGCCACGGTTGCGTGCACGTCGACGGAGTCGATGCGGCGCGCTCGGGCCGGTTCGTCCGGGGCGGGATGGCCGGGGAAGAGGGCGCAGTAGTCGTCCAGACGCCACGAGACGAAGGCACTCTCCCGGATTCCCTCGATGTGGGCGGTGGGCAGGAACGCGGCCCGGAAATGGGCGGGGTCGCCTGTGGCATGACCACGGATGTAGGCGCGCAGCGGCTCCAGCACGGCGTCCTCCGCAGCCGGAGCCATGGCGGCGGCGGTGATGTCGGCTTCCGGGTCCGCAGCGGCGTCGGCGAGTACGGACCCGCTGCGAAGGGGCACGTTCGACGCGGCGGCCAGCAATGCCATGTCCTTGGCCAGTGCGCCGATGGCGAACTGAGCCGTGGGCGCGGTCGGCCGGTGGGAGAGAAAGGATCGTTTGCGGGCGACGAGTGGGCCCAGGTAGCCCAGTTCGAGGACGTCCAGTACCCGGGCGCGGGACAGCCCCAGGGCGTCGGCCTGTTGCAGAGAGTCGCGCAGTGCGAGGAAGCTGCCTGCGAGGGAACTGTTGGCGATCAGCTTGAGCGCGGCGGCAGTGGCGGCGTCTTCGACGGGGCGTACGGTGCCGAGCGCATCGAGGACCGGCCGGACGCGGTCGTACACGACGGGGTCGGCGGCGGTGAGGATCTCCAGGGTGCCGTCGGCGGCGGCCGGTACAGAGCCGAGCACCGGGGCGTGGACGTAGAGCGCGCCGAGTCGCCGGGCCAGGTGCGCGGCTTCGTCAGGGGCGATGGTGCTGGTGTTGAGCACGATCGTGTCTGTTCGCAGTGAGTCGTGGATGTCGTCGAGCACCTGTCGGCAGGCCGGGCCGTCGAACAGCGCGAGGAGCACGAGGTCCGCCTTCGCCACGGCCTCGTGCGGATCGGCGGTCGTCCTGACGGTGGGCGATGTGCGCCCGGACCGTGTCCAGCCGACGACGTCCCTGTTCCGGGAGGCCAGTCGGGTGGCGATCGTGTGCCCCATGCGACCCAGACCGAGGACGGCGATGGTGTGCGGTGGTGTCATGTCCGCCAGAGTGATGTACCCCGATGAATGCGACAAGCGCAGATTTCGCATGACAGGTCTGCGGAGCCCGCATACCTGACGGGCATACTGGCGGTATGGAACTGACCGTGTGGCGGACGTTCGTGACCGTGTGCCGACTCGGTTCGCTGTCGGCGGCAGCCACCGAGCTCCATCACACGCAGTCGGCCGTCTCCCGGCAGATCGCCGGGCTGGAGCGGCAACTCGGCGTACCGCTGATGGAGCGCCATGCGCGCGGGGTGCGCCCGACGCCGGCCGGCGAGGTCTTCCGGCGCCACGCCCTGGCCACGCTCCGGGAGGCAGACCGCGCCGTTCGTGCCGTACAGGACGCAGGGGACGGGGCGTTCGACCGGCCCCTGGCCGTCGGTGCGACACCCTCCCTTGCCGCGGGAGTCGTCCCCGAGGCCATCCGGGGCTTGCTGAGACAGGTCGGACCCGTCCGGTGGAGCCTGCTGCCCGGACTGAGCGCACAACTGCACGGCCGCGTCATCGCCGGTGATCTCGACGTCGCGGTCGTCACCGACGCACCGCCAGGACTGCCCAACGACCCGCAGGTGGAACGCCGTTTGCTGACGGTGGACGAGATGATGGTGGTGCTGCCGGTCGGCCATCCGCAGGCGGGCCGCGGCCCGGTGCACATCCGGGCACTGGCCGACGAGGTCTGGGCCGAGGACAACGACGGTTCGGCGGCGCTGCTGCGGCGGCACGCGACTCGGGCCGGAGTCAGCGCCCGCATCGACCTCGCGGCGGCCGACCTGCACGGCAAACTGGCCTTGGTGGCGACCGGTCACGCCATCGCGTTGATACCCGGAGTGCTCAGGTACGCGCTGCGAGCCGATGTGACGGCGGTGCCACTCGTCGATCCCCCCACGCGCGGCATTCACACCCTCACCCCACGGCACGACGCCCACCCCTGCACGGGCGCCCTGCTCGATCAGCTCGCGGCGGCCTGCGCCGCGGTGTTTCCCGCCGATGCCGCGCACGGGCCGGACGCGGCCGGCGCCCCGTGCGCCGCGCCCGCACGGCACGGCGGCGTGACGGGCTCGGACGACGGGGACCGTCCGCACGACTGAGCCGTCGGCCGAATGCGGTTGCGGCTCAGCAGGCCGGCGTCGGCCTCGGGTGGGGAGTGGGCGAGCGGCTGAGGGGTAAACAGGGTTTTCGGCTGCACGCTCGGGGCCCGCTCCTGTGGGGTCCGGCGCCGACGGCACATCACCGAGGTGCGCCGACCGCCTCCGCGCCGTTTCCGCGCGGAGGCGATCCCGCATCTCAGGGTGTGGTCGGCCGTGACAGGTAGCGGCCCTCGGGGTCCCCGATCACCTTGCCGTCCGCGTAGACCTGCCGGCCGCGCAGGAACGTCGACTCAACCCTTGCGCCGATCTCAAGGCCCTGCAGCGGTGTGTATTCCTGCGCCGACTCGGAGTCCGCCGCGTCCACCGTCCAGGATCGCGACGGGTCGACGAGTACGAGGTCCGCGTCGTAACCCTCGGCGATCGCGCCCTTGGTGGCGAGCCCGAAGCGCTGTGCGGGAGTCCACGCGGTCAGTTCAGCGACCTTCTGCAAGGGCAGGCTGTGCTCCGGCGCCGCACCCACGAGACCGGGGAGCAGGTATTCGGTGCCGCCGAAGCCCGACTTGGCCGCGAAGACGTCGCTCTTCGGGTCCCCGAACTTCGTCTCCTCCTTGCAGCACGCATGGTCGCTGACCACCCAGTCGATGTGGCCCGCCACCAGATGTTCCCACAGCGCGTCCACGTCCTCCTGCGGCCGCAGCGGCGGGTTGACCTTGCCGCCGATGCCCGACGCGGTCTCGATGTTCGCGAGCAGATGGCCGATGGTGACCTCGCGCCGGAAGTTCACCTGGGGAAACGTCTTGGCCATCAGCATGGCCGCCTCGATGGCCTTGCGCGAGGACAGGTGCAGCAGGTTGATGTTCGGCAGCTGCGTCTCGGCGGCGAGGTAGCTCGCGATGGTGACGGCGAGGCCTTCCGAGTGCGGCGGGCGGGAGGCGCTGTACGCGGCGAGGCCGTCGAGTTTGCCCTCCTCCTCCACCAGCTTGGTGTACGCCGTCATGATCTCCGCCGTCTCGCAGTGCAGCGACAAGGAGATGGCGTCGGCGAACTGCGGGTACGCCTCGCGCGCCGCCTGCACCCCTCGCATGACGAACTCGAAGTGGGCGAGGTCGTAGCGCTCGCCCGGCGGGATCATCAGGAACGCGTTCTGGTCCGCCGACCGGCCGTGCAGGCCATGGCTGCCGTAGAACATGAACACCTTGAAGGAGGTGACGCCGAAGCGGGCGATCAGCTCGGGGATCTCCGCGATGTGCGACTTCTGCATCGGCCCGAGATGGAAGCCGTAGTCGACGTACGACCGGCCTTCCGCGTTCTCGAGGACCAGTGGGAAGACCTCGTTGTAACTGCCACCCCGGTTCATGTAGTACTGGCCGGTCCTCATGTACGTGAGAGCGGTGGTCACGCCGCCCTGGGCGCAGGCACGGCTCTCCGTCGCGGTGTCGTCGGACAGCGGGTTGTAGATGCCCCAGTGCTGGTGCGCGTCGACGACGCCAGGGAAGGCCAGCAGTCCCTTGCCGTCGACGACGTCGCGGGCGTCCGATGCGGGGATGCCGGGGGCGATGCGGTGGAAGACGCCGTCCTTGACGCCGATGTCGGTGGTGGGTATGTCCTCGGCGTTGTGCTTCACCAGGCGCACGTTCTTGATCAGCAGGTCCAGTTCCGTCATGTGTGCTTGAGCCTTTCTCCGTGTGCGTGGGTGCGGGACAGCGTGTTTGCCGCCTGCCAGGCGAGACCGAGTGCCGGCAGCAGGCCGTTGCCGGCGAGATAACCGTCGGCGCCACGTCCCGAGATGCCGTGTGCCGCCCCGCCGGACGCGAACAGTCCGGGTATCGGCGTTCCGTCCTCGGTGAGGACGCGGGCGTGTTCGTCCACCGCGAGGCCGCCCTGTGTGTGGAACAGGGCGGGGAGCACTTCGACGGCCGCGTAGGGGGGACGCAGCGGCTCCTCGAAGAACGTCCGGCCGTAGGGATCGGGCTCCGCCGCCCCGCGGGCCCGGGCGACCTGGCCGGCGATGGAGTCGTTCAGCGCGGTGGCGTCGCAGCCGGTACGCTCCGCGAGTCCGCCCGGGTCGTCGGCCCATGTGAGTGCTCCGGCGTCGACCGTCTGACGGAAGTCGGTGAACGGCAGACACAGATCGTGGATGCGCTTGTCGAGGACGATCCATCCGCGGGCTCCGGGACGGGCCGCGAGGGCGGCCGCGTACTCGGAATAGCCGGTGGTCTCGTCCCCGAACCGCCGGCCGTCCCTGTCGACCATCACGGCGCCGTGCATGATGGTGGCCCAGCCGACGAGGGTGCGCGACCGGCGCGCGAGCGCTGCGTGGCCCTGATAGGCGTCCAGGTAGGCGGCGTGTGCGCCGTGTTTCAGGCCGATGCGAAGGCCGTCGCCCCTGGAGAACTGGCCACCATGGTACTCGGCCTTGGCGATCTCGGGCAGGTGACGGCTCACGAGCTCGCGGTCCGCGCCGTACCCGTTGGTGGCGAGCAGGACGGCCCGTGCGGGGACGGTCTCCTTGTGCCCGCCCGGGTAGGTGAGGACCGCACCCGTGATCTCGCCGCCGGTGCCGCGCTCGACGTCGGCGAGGCAGGCAGGGACCAGGAGGTCGATGCGGGGCGATGACCGTACCCGGTCGTAGAGGTGCCGTAGCAGTGTGGAGCCGTGCCGTCCCTCCAGGGTGTGCAGGCGGTCCGCGGAGTGGCCCGGATAGCTGAAGTCGGTGACGAGGGTCAGCGGCAGTCCCGCTTCGTCGGCCAGCCACTCCACCAGTGGGGCGCTGATCCCCGCGAGGGCTGCGGAGAGTGCGGGGGCCGCGGTGCCGTGGGTCTTGGCGGTGATGTCGGCGAGGAAACGTGCGGGGCTGTCCTCGATTCCCGCCGCGCGCTGCCAGCGCGAGCCCGCGCCGGGGATCATCGCGGTGGACATGGAGGTGTTGTTACCACGCAGGAACTGTTCGTCCGGATCGACGACGAGGACGTTCAGCCCGGCCTGTGCCGCTCTGAGCGCACCCGCGAGTCCTCCGCCGGCACCGGCCACGACGAGGTCGACCGCGCCGTCCTGCTCCTGTCCGTCGTCCTCCGGCACGCCCCCGCTCATGCCTGCGCCCCTGCCGCCAGCAGTCGCAGGGCGCGTTCCGCGGGGTCGACCAGTTGCACCGGGTGGGGGGTGCCGGTGTCGACGGCGGAGCAGCCGTTCATCACGGCGGTCACGCCGCGGGCGGCGAATTCGTCGAGCGCGCCGCGTACTGCCTCGTTCCATCGCAGGGTGTCGGGGATGGTGTCGAAGTCGAGGTCGAGCACGGCGACCCCGGCGAACCACGGACCGAGGCCGTACTCCGCGATGCGTTCGGCGAGGGCCTCACCGATGATGCGGTTGCGGGTGACGGCGCCGAAGACCGTGCCGGTGGCGGCCAGATGGCCCGCGGTGAGGCGCAGCATGCCGACGGCCGGTACGGCCGAGCCGTCCGGGGTCACCGGGACGGCCGGGTCCAGAATGCAGTCCGGCATGCGGACGGCGTAGTCCTTGGCGGATGCCTTCGCGAGTGCCTTGGTGACGGCGGAGGTGGAGGTCTCGATGTCGTCCCGCGTGGCGAACTGCGGGGGCGCCTCGGGGCCGCCGTCCTCCAGGACGACTTCCACACCGGGCGGCGACAGGCGCCGGTAGCGGGCGCGTCGCCGGGTCAGCTCGGCCGCGTCGACGCGCACCGGGGTGACGGAGTGGATTTTCATGCAGTGCCTCCGGTACTCGCCGTCGAGGGGGTCGTGAGGTGGGTGAGGTCCCGCAGCAGCGAGCCCACGTCGTCGGCCTTGGGCAGGTGGTTCGCGGCCCTCCGCAGGTATTCCACCAGGGCTTCGTCTCCGAGCAGGCCGGTGAGTACGCCGGGCAGGGTCCGGGCCGTGAAGGGATGGTGGCTGCTGTCGCCCACCGGGTGGGGCGCGAACAGCACGACGTGCTCGCCGCTCTTGAGTACCGCGGTGAGCCGGGTGGGGCGTTCGTGCGGGAGCCGCGCGGTCAGGGTGAGGTCCTCGCGTACGGTGACCTTCCCGGCGAGGGCGAAGAGTTCGGGTCTGTCGGCCTGGGTCGCCTCCGCGGTGGCCGGGGCGACCGCACCGTCCAGCAGGGCGGCGGCCACCGCGTAGGGGATGGAGAACATCGCACCGAGCGGGCCGTCCCAGTGTGTGCGGTCCAGCGGTGCGGCCAACGCGTGCGTCTCCACCCGCATCTCGGTCACGACGTCCACGACCTGATGGGCGGTCAGGCCTGCGAGGGGTCCTTTCCGCAGCCGCAGCGCCAGGTCGGCGGCGGGGTGGGTGTACGAGCACGAGGCGTGCCGCTTGAAGTAGTTGTGCACTATCTGCCAGTCGTCCCCGAGGCCGTCGGTGAGAGCGGCCGGGTCGAACGAGCCGAGCAGACTGCCGAGTGACAGGGCCGCCGTACCGCTGTTGCCGACGACGCCCGCGGCGGCGAGCCGTGCGGCGGCGAGTCCGGACATGGCGGCGGCTCCCATCCAGGCGTCGCGCACACGGTGACCGTCCAGTGCCGAGTCGAAGTGCCCGGCCACGGCCAGGCCCGCGGCCGTGTCGACGGCGGCCGCGACGTCTTCTGCGGGCAGTTCGAGCAGCACGGCGCAGCCGGCGGCGGCTCCGGTCACGCCCCAGTTGCCGTGCGGGTGGACGCCCTGTGCGAGTGCGGTGGCACGGCCGAAGCGTGCGGCGACCTCGTACCCGGTGAGCAGGGCACGTGCGGTGACCTCGCCCGAACTGCCGAGGGAGGCGGCGAGGGCAAGGATCGCCGGGAACGCGTGCCCCGCGGGATGGCCCTTGGCGTACTTGCCCCCTTCGTCGAGCTCACAGCACACCAGTGCCGTCGCGTTGAGGTAGGCGGCGGCGTCGGGCTGGGTGCGGATGTCGGTACCGAGCACGGGAGCGCCGCCCGGCGGCGTGGGCCAGGACTTCCTGATGCGCCGCTGCCCCTCGGTACGCGATCCGGCGACCGTGACGGCGAGGGTGTTGAACAGGACCAGGGAGAAGCGCTCACGTACGGCTTCGGGGACGTCCGGCCAGGACAGCTGCGAGACCCAGCGGGCGAGTTCCTCGGTCTTCGTGGCGGCCGCGCGTTTGGGATCGCCGGCCTGGTGGAGTCTTTCGCGGGACGGGTCGACGGGCACCTGTCCACCTCCCTCCAAGTGTTCCATTCAGCGGAACACTTTCGTATATCGATGATTCCAGCGTGTTCGGGATTCCGTCAATACCTCTCAGCAAAGCCAGGAGAAAGCTGATGTTTACTGGGGAATGGCTCTTGACCTCGATCGGAAGCAGTGCTTCTCTAATGTTCCATTGAGCGGTACGGACAGAGAGTCCGACACGGGACCACACCCGTGATCACACTCCCAGGGCAGGCGAGAATGAGCCCATGACGACTCAACCCGGAACCGAGACCGCAGGCCGCGTGATCGACGTGCTGCTGCTGTTCACCGACGGACCCGACGAACTCGGCGTCTCCCGCATCGCACGGGAACTGGACCTCAGCAAGGCCGTGGTGCACCGCATCCTGCAGACCCTCGTCGCCCGCGGCATGGTCACGCTCGACCCGCAGACCCGGCTGTACCGCCTGGGCGCGACCTCTGCCGCGCTCGGAGCCCGTGCACTGCGCGAACTCGATCTGCGCGCCGTTGCCACGGGCACCCTGCGGCGGCTGCAGGAGGAGACGCGGGAGACGGTGACCCTCACCGCGCTCGTACCCGGCGGACGTGTCTACGTCGACCAGATCGTCAGCACTCACGAGGTGAAGATGACCGTGGAACTCGGCCGCAGGTTCCCTCTCCACGCGGGCAGTTCGGGCAAGTGCATCCTGGCCTTCCTGCCGGTGGAGCGACGCGAGGAGATCCTCGCCGGTGGCCTGCCGGCCCTCACCGGCAGCACCCACACCGACCCCGACGCGCTCCGCGCCGAGCTGGAGGCCGTCCGGGAGCTCGGATACGCCAGCTCGCAGGGCGAGCGCCAGGCCGACGCCGGCTCGGTCGCCTCGGCTGTGTTCGGCCTCGACGGCGATGTCCGCGGCTCGGTGTCCGTGTGCGGCCCCCGCTCCCGCTTCACCTCGCAGTTCGTCAGCGCCTGCGCACCCCGCGTGGTCGCGGCGGCCCACGACATCTCCACCGCGCTGGGGTGGACCGGTACCGGCCCCACGGCCGGCGCACCCGGATCCAGGGTCTCCTCCCACGCGACAACGGAAGGATCTCCATGACCGACTCCGCACCCGCCGCCCCGTCCGCCAGGGGCTCGGCCCTCACCGGCATCAAGGTGCTGGACATCGCCACCCTTTTCGCCGGGCCCCTGGCGGCCACCCTGCTCGCCGACTTCGGAGCCGACGTCACCAAGGTCGAACACCCCAAGGGCGACCCGGTGCGCAGCCACGGCGCGAGCAAGGACGGCGTAGGCCTGTGGTGGAAGATGCTGTCCCGCAACAAGAAGGCCGTCACCCTCTATCTGGGCAGCCCGGAGGGGCAGGACATCTTCCGCCGCATGGTCGCGGACACGGATGTCGTCATCGAGAACTTTCGGCCGGGCACTTTGGAGCGCTGGGGCCTCTGTTACGAGGCTCTCGCCGAGATCAACCCCCGCCTCGTGCTCGCCCGCGTCACCGGCTTCGGCCAGATCGGCCCGTACGCCAAACGCCCCGGCTTCGGCACCCTGGCCGAAGCGATGAGCGGCTTCGCCGCCATCACCGGTCAGCCCGACGGTCCGCCGACCCTTCCGCCTTTCGGACTCGCCGACGGCGTGTCCGCGCTCACCGCGGCCTTCGGCATCATGACCGCGCTGCACGCCCGCGAGCGCACCGGGCGCGGCCAGGTGCTCGACCTGGCCATCATCGAGCCGATGATCACACTGCTCGGGCCGCAGGCCATCACCTACGACCAGCTCGGGCAACTCCAGCCGCGCACCGGCAACCGGTCCGTGAACAACGCCCCGCGCAACACCTACCGGACCAAGGACGGCAGTTGGGTCGCCGTCTCCACCAGCGCCCAGTCCATCGCGGAACGGGTCATGCGCCTTGTCGGCCGTCCCGAGTACGTGGACGAGCCGTGGTTCGCGTCCGGCGCCGAACGTGCCCGGCACGCGGACGAACTCGACGCGGCGGTCGGTTCATGGATCGCCGACCGCACCCGCAGCGAGGTCGTCGAGGCCTTCGAGGAGGCCCAGGCGGCCGTCGCACCGATCTACGACATGAGCGACATCTTCGAGGACCCGCAGTTTCAGGCCCTGGACACCATCACCGCGGTGGAGGACGAAGAGCTCGGCACCATCCGGTTCCAGAACGTGCCCTTTCGGCTCAGCGACACCCCGGGGGCCGTCCGCTGGCCCGGTCCGCGCAAGGGCCGGGACACCGCGGAGGTGCTCGGCCGCTACGGCGTCGGCGCCGAAGAGCTCGCCGCCCTGGCCGAACGGGGCGTCGTATGACCGGCGTTCCGCGGCCGGTCGGCGCCGTACGCTCCTGGCTCTACGTCCCGGCCACCCGGCCCGATCTCCTCGACAAGGCGATGGCAGGCGAAGCGGACGCCGTCGTCCTCGACCTGGAGGACTCCGTGCCTCCGGACCGCAAGGACGAGGCGCGGGCGCACGCGGTCAAGGCGGTGGCCGCCGCCTGGCCCAAACCGCTGTGGCTCCGCATCAACCAAGTACGGCTCCCCGACGGGCAGGACGACTTGGCGGCGCTCGCCGACGCACCCGTGCAGGGACTCAGGCTCCCCAAGTGCGAGAGCCCCGACGACATCAGGGCCGTACTGGAGAGGGTCGACGCCCCGCTCCATCTATTGTTCGAAACAGCCCTCGGGGTGGAACGCGCCTACGAACTGGCCACCACTGCACCGCAGGTGGTCCTGCTCTCGCTCGGCGAGGCCGATCTCGCCGCAGATCTCAGGGTGAGCGCCGACGAAGCGCTCGACTGGGCACGCGCCCGCACGGTCAACGCCGCCCGAGCTGCCGGACTTTCCGGCCCGGTCCAGAGCGTCTGGACGCAAGTGGCCGACCTGGAAGGCCTCAAGGCCGGCACCGAACGCGCCCGCGCCCACGGCTTCTTCGGCCGATCCGTCGTCCATCCACGGCAGGTCCCCCCGGTCAACGCGGCCTTCACACCCGAGCCCGAGGAGGTCGAGGACGCCCGCCGGCTCGTCGACTCCCTGCACCGCGCCCAACGCGCGGGCAACGCGGCCTGGCTCGACGACCGCGGACGCCTCGTCGACCCCGCGGTCGTGGCCCGCGCCCGCTGGCTCCTCGAACTCGCCGGCTGACCGCCGCACCCGCGGCCGGCCCCCGGCCCCACCCCCACTCCCCCAGGCAAGGCAGGTCATGACCCTAGTCCAGCACACCACCAACCCGTTGCTCGCCGCACTGCCCGCCCATCCCCGCATCGTCGAGCTGGGCCAGCCGCTGTTCACCGGCATGCCCTGCTCGCCCAACCACCCCGGGTTCCGTATGACGTTGGCCCGCCGCCACGGCGACATGGTCCGCCCCGACGGGGGCTCCGCCGCCAACGAGGTGATCATCACCGGCGGTCATGTCGGCACTCATATCGACGCGCTCTCCCACGTCAGCCACGACGGCCTGCTGCACGGCGGCGTCGACGCGGCTCAAGCACAAGCCGGCGGCTCGTTCTCGCAGCACGGCGCCGAGCACACCCCGGCCATGGTGACCCGCGGCGTGCTGCTCGACGTGGCCGCGGCACTCGGCACCGAGACCCTACCCGGCGGCTACGGGGTGACCGCGGCCGACCTGAACAAGGCGGCGGAACTCGGCGGCGCGGAGCCGCGCAAGGGCGATGTCGCCGTCGTCCGCACCGGCTGGTCCCGGCACTTCGACGATCCGATCGCCTATCTGGGCAAGGAGTCCGGTGTCCCCGGCATCACGGAGGACGCGGGCGAATGGCTCGCCGAGCGCGGTGTGCGGGCCGTCGGCTGCGACACGACGGCCTGTGAGCAGATCCCACCGGGCGCGGGCCACAGCGTCCTGCCGGTGCACCGGCTGCTGCTGGTCGACCACGGCATCTACATCATGGAGCACCTGGCGCTCGAGGACCTTGCCGCCACCGGCGTACCCGAGTTCCTGTTCATCGTCGCCCCGCTCAGGATCGTCGGCGGCACCGGCTCCCCGATCCGCCCCCTCGCGGTGGTGGCCTGATGACCGACGCGTCCCCCTCCATGCCCACCGCCGCCCAGCAGCTCGCCGCGTTCGCCGTTGCGACACGCGACGGTGGACTCGGCCCGGACCTGCGCGACAAGGTCACCGGCCACCTTCTCGACCTGCTCGGCAACAGCCTCGCCGCCCTGTCCCAGCGGCCCGGCGCCGCCGTCAGGGAACTCGTCGAGGAGTGGGGCGGCTCCCCCGCCGCCACCGTCATCGGCTCACCGGACCGGCTGCCGGCCCCGTCGGCGGCGCTGGTCAACGGCACCCTCGCGCACAGCCTCGACTTCGACGACACCCATCTGCCGTCCGTCCTGCATCCGTCGGCCTCGGTGCTGCCCGCCGCGCTCGCCACCGCCGAGGCGGTCGGCGCCGACGGTGCACAACTGCTGACCGCGGCGGCCGTCGGCATCGAGATCACCTGCCGGCTCGGGATGGCGCAGTACGACGCCGAACTCGGCAACTCGGTGTTCTTCGACCGCGGTCTGCACGCGACCGCGATCTGCGGGGCGATCGGCGCTGCCTCCGCCGCCGCCGTGCTGCGCGGCCTGGACGCCGACGGGATCTGCTCCGCGATCGGCATCGCCGCGAGCATGGGTTCCGGCATCATCGAGGCCAACCGCACCGGAGGGACCGTCAAACGCGTGCACTGCGGCTGGGCCGCCCACGCCGGAGTCGTCGCCGCCGACATGGCACGCCTCGGCCTGACCGGCCCGCCCACCGTTCTGGAGGGCCGTTTCGGCTTCTTCCAGGCGTTCTGCGGCGACCGCTTCGATGCGAAGACCGTCGTCGCCGCGACGACCGAGGGCCTCGGTGAGCGCTGGGAACTGTCCCGGCTGTTCATCAAGCCCTACCCCTGCAACCACTTCACACACGCGGGCGTGGACGCGGCCATGAGGCTGCGCGACCGGGGGGTCGAGCCCGACCGCATCGTGCGGCTGACGCTCGGGGTTCCCGCGCCCGTGCTGCGCACCATCGCCGAACCGGCGGCCGAGAAGGCCCATCCGCGTTCCGGCTACCACGCGGCGTTCAGCGGTCCCTACACGGTGGCCGCAGGACTGCTCGCCCGGCCCGGGGAACCGGGCCACGGACTCGGTGTGTTCCACGAGGACTTCACCGACGAGGCGGCGGCGGACCCCGTTCGCCTCGCCCTCGCCGCTCGCGTGACCTGCGTCGCGGACGAGGAGTGCACCGCCGTCTTTCCGCATCAGTTCCCCGCCGTGCTCACCGCGGAACTCGACGACGGGACCACCGTGACCGAGCGGGTCATGGTGAACAGGGGGAGCCCGCAAGACCCTCTCGACGCCACGGAACTCACCGCCAAGTTCCTCGCCAACGCCCGCGGCGCGGGAGCGGAACAGGCCGTGCAGGATCTGGCCGACGAGGTATGGAACATCGCCGCAGCCCCCGACACCTCGCGCCTGACCCGCGCAATGTCGACGGTGACCGGCGCCTGACGCATCGCAGACTCCTCATCACTCCACCGAGGTGAACCCATGAGTTCCTCGCGTTCCAACGTCCGGTGGCTGACACTCGGACTGATCGTCGCCCTCATCGTCATCAACTACATCGACCGCAGCGCCATCAGCTACGCCGTCGACCCGCTCACCAAGGCGTTCGGCATCAGCAAGTCCCAGTACGGACTGATCAGCAGCGCCTTCTCGATCGGCTACATGGTTTTCGCCTTTCTCGCCGGCCCGCTCGTCGACCGCTACGGCGCCCGGCGCATCCTGCTGGTGGGGGTGGCCATCTGGTCGGTGGTCACGGCGGTGACCCCCATCTCGGGCTCGTTCATCGGCCTGTTCATGGCTCGGGTGATTCTCGGCGCGGGTGAGGGCCCGGGCTTCCCGGCGGCGACCCGGACGGTCAGTCGCTGGCTGCCGCAGAAGGAACGCGGCATCGCGCTGGCGATGGTCGGCGGAGTGGCCGTGGCCGGATCCCTGCTGATCGGCGGGCCGCTGGTGACACAGCTCATCGACGGACTGGGCTGGCGCGGAATGTTCTGGGTGCTCGCCGCCCTCGGCGTACTCTGGTTCGCCGTCGCCTGGGCCCTGTTGAAGAACACCCCTGACGAGCACCGCAAGGTATCGGCCGCCGAGCGCGCGCACATCGCGGCGGGCCAACTCGAGGAAGAGCGCTCTTCCAGTGGCAGCGTCCGCTGGCGGCCCGTCCTCACCAACAGGAACCTGTGGGTCATAGCCGTGGGCTACTTCGCCTGGGGGTTCATGTTCTGGGGCTTCATGTACTGGCTGCCCGAGTACCTGTCCTCGCAGTACGACCTCAGCATCAGCGCGGTCGGGCTGTTCACCGTGGCGCCCTGGGCGGCCGGCGTGGCCGGCGCACTCCTCGGGGGCGTGCTCACCGACCAGGTGTTCGCCCGCACCGGCAACCCGCGCACCCGCCTCACCATCATGGGCGTGGCGCTGCTGCTCTCCGGCGCCGCTCTCATCCCGATCATCGTCGCACCGTCCCTCACGGTGTCGGTCACCTTCATCTCCATCGGTGTCGGTCTCGGCTTCGTCACCGGAGGCATCTGGTGGGTCGCGGCGATCGACGCGATGCCCGCGCAGCCCGGCGTCGCGGCAGGCTTCGCCGACGCTGCGTTCGCGCTCTCCGGCATCGTCGCGCCGTCCGTCATGGGCTTCATCGTCAGCTCCACGGGCAGCTTCTCCAGCGGCTTCGTCGTGATGACCGCCCTTGCCGTGGTCGGCGCCGGCTCGATGCTCGTCCTGCCGAGGCACCGCCCGCGCCTGGAGGTCTCCACGCCGGGCGGCAAGGCGGGGCTGGCTGTAGGGCCGCGGTAGCACCGGTCGAACCACCCGGCTCGCGCGGGAGGAAGCATGGTGGCCGGGCGTAGCCCGCGCCCGTGATGAGTCGTCCAGCCGTTTGCGCGCTCCGCACCGGGTCTGCCTGCACCGAGGTATGTCCTCCCGCATGTGTGCCAGGTGCGGGGCGTGATCACGCCCGGTGCGTGACCGCGGTTCCGGGCCCTCTGCGCGAGCCCCCGGGCCGGGCGCTTCAGAGGACGTCGAGTACCTCGGCCACCGGCCGTCGGGGCGTGGGCTGCCCCTTGGGGCCGTACCCGAGGCGGAGCACCATCTGCACATGCTCCATGGCTGACGTGGGGTCGCGTACGGCCCACCGGATCTCGGGCCATTCCAGGGGCTGGGAGGTCAAAGAGGCGACGAGGCCGTCCGCAGTGGCCCGGAGCCAGACCCGCTCCAGTGCCTGCCCCGCCCGTAGCCAGTCCACCGGGTGGTCCTGGGCCGTACCGAGCAGGGCGATGTGAGGTCGCCTTTCGAAGGGTGCCCAGCCACGGCCGGACACCGTCCGGCCGCCGGTGAGGTCACGTACGGGAGAACTGGCTCCCCACTGTCCGGGGCCGAGCGCCTCCGCCGGAATCCCGTCCCGAGGCGAGCTCTCGCCCGAGGGCGCCGTTCGGATCAAGGTCACCCTCGGTGGTGTGTCGGACGAGCAGGAGTTGAAGACCTACAGCGCGCTCGCCGGCGAGTTCGAGGAAGACACCGAGTCGGTGTCCGACGACGGGGACCGCGCTTCTATAAACGTGTCTACGCGTCGCAGGGCCGTACTCGAACCCGGAGACATCCGGCAGATCAAGGAGCGTGAGGGCCTGGTCGTGCACCGCCGCACTCCCGTTACACGGGTGAAGTTCGAGCGGATCCACGAAGGTCCCCGGGCCCAGGAGATCGCAGCTGCAACCAAGGAGGCCCTCAAGCAGGTGAACGACCATGCAAACTGACCGCTTGGGCCGCATCCCGCGGCCGGCGTGCAACGCGGCCGAGAGAGTCACCCCACGGAGGTGTTTCCTCGAGGAGCGCCCAACGGGCAAAGCGTCACGTCGTCGGAGCAGGCTGTGGCGGCGGGTCCTGCCGGAGCCACTCGGGCCGCATCACGACGTGGTGGTCATGACTCCCGCAGCGGGAGGATCCCCGCAAGGTATTCGCCGCCTTGGAGTCCTTTGTGTCCTGGACCTTCGCCTGCGCAGGCGGCGGCCAGACGACGGGGCCGGCCGACCGCTGGCGGGTGTCTCCGCTACTGGTGCCTGGCTGAACCGGGGGGCCGGACATGCCTGATCCTCTCGGACCACTCTTCGATGCCCTGGAGTCCATCAATGGCGAGCTCACCACGTTCGCCGCACGCTTGGCTCGGGTGGAGGACGCCGCCTCCGTCAGGGGCGGAGCCCGACAGCTTGGTTCTGGCGAGGACGGCTCCGGTGAAGGGGAACGCGTTCCCGGGGCGCCCGTCGTCTGGCACAAGCTCAAGGGGCAAGAACGCGACCAGTTGTGGGCAGAGTTCACTGCGTGGGTCATCCGCATGGCCGACCTGTACGAGCTGACAACCGAGCAACTGCCTCACGCGTGCTGGTGGGAGCACGGCGCCGTGGTCGCTGAGCTGACCGCGCTGTGGACCGGCTGGGAGTCGGCGTACGGCTCCGATGAGGACGCGGCAGCGGGCCCTTACCTGTGGCACGACGCGTGGTCGCGTGGCATAGACCGGATCGGCCGGATGTGGCTTGGCGAGTGCACCAACGGCTACCACCAGCAGAAGACCAGAACGACCTTTGGCACGGACCCTTCGTACCGGAAGCAGGTCCTCCAGGCAGGTCCACCGGGCACCGCGGCATCTGGAGGGCCTCAACGTGAGTGACCATTTCTCAGTCGACCTTGGCCAGATTCGGCCGCTGAACGGTCAGGCGTCCTGGCAGTGGTGAGGAAGCTCGGGAGCATTGGCCAATGTCGTAGGACACAACAAGGGCCCAAGTCGTGGGTGGTAACAAGGTTGGCCCAGGACCCCAAAGCCAGGTCGTCGCGCCGATGGGGCAGCTAGTCCGTTGTGGTGGCGTTGAACGCCGGCGTGTAGTGCTCCGTCTCGACATCCGGGCAAATGTGATCACATGGGGCAAACAAGCCCCGGCCATGTCGAGGTAGAGGCAGTGCCGAATTCCCTTACCGGAGACTTCGACGCGGTTGCCGTCAGTGAGGGCCGCCGTGGTCTCCTCGGAGCGGCCGAGGTATCCGGAGAAGAGGTTGTGGCCGCGGATCACGATCTCGCCGTCCGGCAGGAGCTCGATACGCTCGTCTAGGTCGACGCAGGCGATCTCGACGTCCAATCCCCAGAGGGCGTGGCCGACGGTTCCGACGCGAGTGCCGAAGTCCGGCTGGTTGACGGCTGCGGTGGGCTATGGCCTCGGAGAGACCATAGCCCACGAACACCACAGTGTCGAAGGCCTCGTTGAACCGCTCCAGCACGGGCACCGGGAGGGAGGCGCCGCCGGAGATGCACAGGCGCAGTTTCGGCAGCGCGGCCGTCTCGCGGGAGGCCTCCAGCAGCTTGATGGACATCGGATGTGTGGAGGTACAGGAAGTAGCGCCGAGATTAATCATGGTCGTGCGCTGGGGATCTCGGTGTCCGGGGGACGTCGGCGTCCCTGGGGGCGCAATCCGAGTAGGAAGTGCCCTCCGCTTGGACCGACGGAACCACTCATCACCATCAAGGTTCATCGTCCCAAGTCAGGAGGGCACTTTCGCGTTTTCGCCCCACCAGCTGTCGTCCCCAACTGAAACGGCGGGGTTACGGCTTAGCCACGGTAGGTTTCCAGCAGCCGCAGCCAGACTTCGCCGAGGGTGGGGAAGGCGGGGACGGCGTGCCAGAGCCGGTCGAGGGGGACTTCGCCGGCGACGGCGATGGTGGCCGAGTGGACGAGTTCTCCGACGCCGGGGCCGGCGAAGGTGACGCCCACTACGGTGTTGCGGTCGGTGTCGATGAGCATGCGGGCGTGGCCGCGGTAGTCCTCGCCGTACTGGTGGGCGCCGGCGACGCGGGCGAGGTCGTAGTCGACAACCTCGATGCGGCGCCCGCTGCGCTCGGCCTCGCGGCTGGTCAGGCCGACGGAGGCGACCTCGGGGGTGGTGAAGACGACCTGGGGGACGGCCGCCATGTCGGCGGTGGCGACGTGCGCGCCCCAGGGGGCGTCGTCGATGGGCTCTCCCTTGGCGCGGGCGCCGATGACGGTGCCGGCGATCCGGGCCTGGTACTTGCCTTGATGCGTCATCAGGGCGCGGCGGTTGACGTCGCCGACGGCGTAGAGCCAGCCGCCGTCGACGCCGGTGACACGGAAGGTGTCGTCGACGGTCAGCCAGTCGCCGGGGGTGAGACCGACGCTCTCCAGGCCGACGTCGCGGGTCTGCGGGGCGCGGCCGGTCGCCAGCAGGATCTCGTCCGCGGCCAGCTGCCCGCCGTCGGAGAGCGTGATCCGCACCTCGCCGTCTTCGCCGTCCTCGCGGGCCATGGAGGTGACTGTGGTGTTGAAGCGGATGGCGACGCCTGCTTCGCGCAGTCCCTCGGCGACCAGTTCGCCGGCGAACGGCTCCATCCGCTCCAGGAGTCCGTTCTCGAGGACGAGCATGGTGACCTGAGAGCCGAGCGCCTGCCAGGCGGTGGCCATCTCGACGGCCACCACACCACCGCCGACCACGGCGAGGCGGCCGGGCACCTTGTCGGCGCTGGTGGCCTCGCGGCTGGTCCAGGGACGCACGGTGTCGTATCCGGGGATGGGAGGCAGGGCGGCGCGTGTGCCGGTGGAGACGGCGACGGCGTGCCGGGCGGCCAGGGTGATGGTGTCGCCCTCAGGGGTCTGCACGGCCACCTGCTTGGGGCCGGTGAGGCGGCCGTGGCCGCGTAGGAGGTCCACGGAGACGGTGTTGAGCCAGTCGACCTGGTCCTCGTCCTTCCAGTACGAGGACATCTTGTCGCGGTGCGCGAGGACTGCCCCGACGTCCAGCGGGCCGACCACCGCCGGGTTGAGTCCGGGTACGCGGCTCGCGTCGGCACGTGCCACCACCGGCCGCAGCAGCGCCTTGCTGGGGTCGCAGGCCCAGAACGAGCACTCGCCGCCGAGCAGTTCACGCTCCACGATCACGGTACTGAGCCCTGCGGCGCGGGCGCGTTCGGCCACGTTCTCGCCGACCGGCCCTGCGCCGATGACGATCACGTCGTAAGTGCGGGTTGGCTCGTTCATCACTGCTGCGTTCCTCACTGTTTCGTTCCTCACTGTTGGTTCCTCATTGCTTCCGTGACTCGGTCGGACACTCCGGCAGCCGCGACCCATTGCCGGCCGCGTTTGCCGTTCCCCGCCGCCGGACGGCAATCGGGCTGCCACACCGCACGAGGTCAAGGGGGCTCACGGGATGGGACGGCCCCGGCGGCAAAGCCGTCTCTGGGCGCCCACGGCGGCCGCTCGGCCGGCGCGGCCCCGTGGCAGCCGGACCGCCGGGCGGCGGAGAGCACCCTTGCGCTCGCCCGGCGGTCCGGTGCCGGCCTTCGGCCCGGACCGCGAGAAATGCTGGGCCGGACCGGCTGCATCCGGGCCGGACACGGCCCGTTTGCAGGCCTTGGGCGGTGGCTTGCGGGGTTGTCAGCGGCCGGGGAGGCGCTGCGTGACCTCCTGGAGCACCCAGCCGTTGCCGTCCGGGTCGCTGAAGGTGAGGAAGGAGCCGTAGGAGGCGCGCTCGGGGTGCAGGCCGGCCAGACGTTCCTGGCCCGCGAGGTGGTGGGTGACCTCCCCGCCCTCGTGGCCGTGGAAGAGGCCGCCTGCGTCGTGGAAGATCTCGCTGACCTCGATGCCGCGGCCGACGAGCTCCGCGCGGGCCTCCTCGATGTCGGAGACGATGAGGTACAGGCCCTGGAACGAGCCGGGTGCGATGGGAGTCAGCCCATCGCCGAAGATGATCGAGCATTCGGAGCCGGGCGGTGTGAAGTGCACGACCCGGAGGTCCTCATTGGCCGTGTAGTCGACGTCCAGGCGGAACCCGGCCTTCTCGTAGAAGGCCTTGGCCCGGTCGATGTCGGAGACGGGCAGCACGATCACTTCGAGCTTCAGATTCATGGGGGGTGTCCTTGTTTTCTTGACGTCGGTGAATTACGCCCAGTGCGTCATCGGTTCAACAGGTAGTGGTCGCAGCCGGGGCAACTCGCGCCCCCGGCCGCTGCGGCGGACGACGGTGCCGGAGGGATTGGCTTCCTGCCCGCGCTGCGGGATAGGCTGATCCGGATCGGCGACCCACATAAACGGATCGCTGAGCCGAATATATGGACCACTGAACCGAATAGTCAAGAGGGGCAGATGCGGGCCGACGCCAGAAGGAACCGCGATCACCTGCTCGCAGTAGCGGGCACCGCCATCACCGAGCAAGGCGTCGACGTGTCACTGCGTGACATCGCGCGCAGGGCCGATGTCGGGCTCGCCACGCTGCTGCGTCACTTCCCGACGCGCGAGGCGCTGCTCGATGCCCTGCTCCGCACGAGCTTCGACGAGCTGACCGCTAAGGCAGACGTCCTCGAAGCGTCCGGCTCGCCCGGCGATGCTCTCGTATCGTGGCTGCGCGACTGCGTCGCGTGGACAACTGAGTATCAGGGCGTGATCGTGCTGATGGCAGCCGCCATCGAGGACACGGAGTCCGCACTCCACGCTTCGTCCGTCACTGTGCGCGCGGCCGGTGCGCGGCTCCTCACTCGCGCTCAGGCCTCGGGCATGGCGCGGACCGACATTGATGGCGCTGATTTGTTCGCGCTGGTAATGGCGCTCGCTTGGGTCGGCGATCAACGCTCGCTCGCACCACGCGCCGATCGCATCTTCGACGTTGTCGCAAGCGCGATCTTGACCAACACAGCGAGCAGCGATGCCGAGGGGGAACGCCGCCCTCGCGCCGGTAGCTGAAATCGTCGCGCACGCGGACCGGCGAACTCGGCCGCACGCTCGGCAAGAGCGGATCGGCGCCGAGTTCGCCAAGGCGGTCAAGGTCACCGGTATCGAGCCGCACGCTCACCACCAGGCTGATCCCGCGGAGAACCGGCGACAGTTGAATACGCGAGCCCGCCAGTATCACACTCTGTGACCACACGCCCGGCGCTGTGCGTCGTCGGTCGTCTCAGGAGACTATGGAAGCACCAGAAAGGCACGAAAAGCAGCCCATCGCTGCAGCTCCAGGGCCTGCACTGGACACGTGTCGTCCTGGCAGCCAGAAGGAATATCTGGGATGAGCGAAGCGGGATCTTTCAGTGGCGACAGCGGCTCGTCCGACCTTCAGCTGGAGCTGCCGAGCGGGGTGCTGGATGCGCTCGGTGTGGCGGTGGTGGCGCTGGATAGGGCCGGGCGGTTCGTGTTGTGGGACCCGCAGGCCGAAGAGCTGTTCGGCTACTCCGCGCAGGAAGTGCTGGGCCAGCACGCGGCTCAGCTGTTGGTCCATGACCCGCACGTGGACCTGATGGCCGGTAAGTGCGAGCAGATGATGGAGACTGGCCAGAGCTGGGCCGGTCTCATTCCCGTCCGGAACAAGGACGGCAGTACGCGGCTGGTGGAATTTCGCTGCACCCGTCTGCCGAACAAGCAGGGCGACTTCTACGCTCTGGGCATCGCCACCAATGCGTCGACGCTGCGAAAGGTGGGGCAGGACTTGGCGTTGTCCGAGCAGCTGATCGCCCAGTCGCCGGTCGCGCTGGAGGTTCTGGACACCGATCTGCGTTATGTGGCCGTCAATCCGGCAATGGAGCGAATACACGGCCTGTCTGCCAAGGACCACATCGGCCGGTGCTTCCGCGAGGTCCTGCCCCCTCCGACAGTGTCGACCCGTCCGAGGCGGCGGTCAGAGAAGTGCTCGAGACCGGACGCCCTCTGGTTGATAAGTACACCATTGGCCGCACCCCGGCCGACCCTGACAACGATCACGCCTGGTCTGTCTCCGTCTACCGGTTGGAGGATCCCAACGGCCAGGTTCTTGGTGTCGCCACGTCGTGTTTGGACGTCACCGATCGGCACGGCGCGATCACAGCGGCGGCCCAAGCCCGGCAGCGCCTGGCCCAGATCGCTGAGGGATCCGCCCGTATCGGTACCACCTTGGACATGAAACAGACCGCCCGCGAACTGGCTGACGTCGCAGTGCCCGAACTCGCCGACGTCGCGGTCGTGGACGTACTCGACTCCGCCCTGGACGATCGCCGCCCCGCGACACTCGACAGCGGCCCGGCGCTCTTTCGCACCCTCGCGGTAAAGGCCGCCTACCTCGCTGAGGCAACCGGCGCCGCCGGCACAGCCGACCAACCGGTCAGCTATGACGCCGACCGACTGCCCACCCAATGCGTACGGACCGGTCAGCCGATCATGGTGACTCGCGTGGACGAGTGGGATCTGGCGCGCATCGCCCGTGACGCCCGAGCCGCCGCTGTCCTGGCCAGTGTCGGCATCCACTCATATCTCGCGATACCGCTGGCCGCATATCTCGCGATACCGCTGGCCGCATATCTCGCGATACCGCTGGCCGCCCAGAGCCGGGCACTCGGCGTCCTCGGGCTGATGCGCGGCCGCAATCAACTGCCCTTCAACGCTGACGACGTCACCCTGGCCGGTGAGCTCGCCAGCCGAACTGCAGTGTCCCTCGACAACGCGCGTCTGTACCAAAGCGTCCGCAACACTGCCGTGACGCTCCAGCGCAGCCTGCTGCCCCATCCGACGCCACCCGAGAGTCTGGAGGTCGCCACCCGCTACCAACCCGCCGGAACCTCTACCGAGGTCGGTGGCGACTGGTTCGACGTCATCCCCCTCGCGGAGGACAAGACCGCGCTCGTGGTGGGCGACGTGATGGGCAGCGGCATCGATGCGGCCGCCACGATGGGCCGCCTGCGCACCGCCACCTCTACCCTGGCTGACCTCGACCTCCCGCCCGCCCAGGTGCTGCAACGCCTCGACAAGATCACCGTCGGTCTCGACCCCTACATCGCCACCTGCATCTACGCCGAATACGACCCGCACAGCGACCGGTGCCGAATCGCCGCAGCCGGACACCTGCCCCCCGCACTGACACCTGCAGACGGGCCCCCCGAACTGCTCGACCTACCATCTGCCGCACCCCTCGGGGTCGGCGGCGTCCCCTTCGAAACGACCACCGTGCCCATGCGCCCCGGCGATCAACTGGTCCTCTACACCGACGGCTTGGTCGAAACCCGCCGCGACGCCATCGACGAACGCCTCGACCTCTTCCTCCGCGTACTCGACGGCCACGACCTTTCCCTGGAAGTAACGTGCGACCGGCTCCTGGAAACACTGCGTGATCCGGACGACCACGACGACGTGTCCATACTCATCGCCAGACCCAGACCGTGGCCCTGACTCACTGCGGACGTCGGCCAGCCGGGGACAGCTCTTGGTGCGCCACCTTCAGACCTGGCTGACCCCACCGGTACAGGCGCGCCGACACCGAGCTGTCGCCATGCAGGTCAACGGCCACCTGGTAGTAGACCGAGCCGTCTGCCCAGACCTGCCGCGTCATGAGCGTCGCGTACCGCCACGCGCCACCTGACCGCACCCACGGTGCTGGGGGGTCGCTCCTGGGCCAGGTCCACACCCCGGGTTCCGCCCGTCCTCCGGGCGCCACGGGCGGGCCGGCTGCGGCTCCGGGATCGCGCTCTGCTCTCGACTGTAGGCGGCCTCGGCGCAGGTCAGGCAGTAGAGAGCGTTGCAAGGCCGCCAGGCCCTCGAGCATCCGGGGCCTCAACCCTCCCGTCTGAAAGGCGACGCCGTGGAACCCCGACTCCGAATGCTCGAGCGGCACCGGCGGCGCCAGCGGCACCCCGGGCACGTAGGCCCGGCACCCGGACACACCACCGCGCCCCGGTCGACACCTGACGTCCGGGGTGCGCCCCATGTCGGCGTCCGCCCGTAAGGCGCGGGCATGACCGACTCCGCCCCGCTCACCGACAGCCAGACCGACCAGCTCGTGACCGTGCTCCGGACCGGTCAGACCGTGGACGACGCGGCAATCGTCCTGGGCCTTGGCCTGCCCGCGGTGTGGGCCAGGGCGCGCACGGACACGCGGCTGACGATCGCCCTGGCCGGCCGGGACCCCGAGGCGGCCGACGAGCGGGCCAGGGTCGCGCGGGCAGACTACTTGCGGCTCCTGGCCCTCGGCGTGGCCCCGACCCGGGCGCAGCTGATCCTGGGCGCCGGGCACCCGGGGAGCTGGCGCGGTGACGATCCCGCGTTCGCGCAGGCGTGCGACGCGGTCTCCGCGGCATCCGCGCCGTTCGGGTACACGGGGATGACCCGCCTAACCACGAAACGGGTGGCCCGGTTTCTGCGGGCGCTAAGCCAGCCGCAGACCACGGTCCTCGCGGCCGCGGCCGCCGTAGGGGTCATCCAAGCGGCGATCTATCAGAGGCGAAGGCGCGACGCGGAGTTCGCCGTCGCCATGGACAAGGCGCGGGCCGCCAGGCAGGAAGCCAGCCGCGTGTGACGCGGGCGCGGCTGCTTCGTTTGGTCTGGTGGCGCGTCTGATCCGACTCCCTCACTTGGACCGTCGCGCCCCCTCGAGGGCTTCGTCATCCGAGGTGCCGGGGTCCTCGAGGGAACCGCGCGACCGTAGGCGGGCTGTTGCCTATCGTGTCCGCCCATGACTGATCTGCCGCCGCTCACCCGGTGCGCCGCGCTCGCTGCCTCCGCCCGTGCCGGGGTACGCCCGCACCGGATCGCGCAGCTGCCCGTGCAGGCTGCGGAGCTCGCCCGTCGGTTGCTGCACGCTCCCGCCGATGAGCGGCGCAAGGAGCTCGGCGAGCTCGACGACCGCGCGCTCCTGGACCTGCGGGTCGTGATGGAGCTCCACACAGGCAGCGCGTCCGAGCTGTGGCGTGACACCCCGTCCGGGTTCGCCGAGGACGTCCTCGGGATGCCGCAGCGCGCAACGTGCCGGGGCAGGCCCACGCCGCGCCCCGGGGGATGACTCCGGTGGGCGGCGTGGTGACCGAGGGGTC
>NZ_JBEYXD010000055.1:0-58769 GCF_040644975.1 Streptomyces sp. NPDC046900
CCCGGCGCACACCACGATGGACTGCGCGCAGTGCGGAGCGAGAACCAAGCACGCACTCCCTCTCTCGATGAGAACCTATGCCTGCACCGTGTGCGGAGCCGTCTCCCCCAGGGACAAGAACTCCGCCCGCGTGATGCTGGTCCGGGCAGGTTGGAACCCGGACGGTGTCGAGGGCGTAAGACCTCCTGGTCCGCTGGACCAAGAGGCGGCCTGAGCCGTACATCCCCGCTCAGCCCTGGAGGGTGGAGAATCCCCTCCCTCCAGGGAGGGGAGCCTTCAAGTCGGTCATCTCTGTGACGGGCTCCCTCAAGCGCACCGCGGGCAAAGGCCGGCGCAGAGCGGGGGTAGCCGCGAGACCGCCGGACGAGTTAACGAAGGGACTCATGATGACCGGCTTCCGGGGTGAGCTTTGAAGCGCTACGAGTCGCAACGAGGCGGTCGGGTGCGCGGGGCGCCCGGGGCACACCCGCGATATATACGTGATAGAGTTACGTATAGATGAAAGAGGGTTGCCATGACCAAGATGCTCATCGACATCGACGAAGAGGCCCTCGCCGCTGCTCAGCAGGCATTCGGCACCAAGACCAAGAAGGACACCGTCAACCGCGCCCTGTCCGAAGCGGCCACGCGCATCAACCGGGCCAAGGCCCGCACGGAGCTCGCCCGATTGGCCGCCGACGGCGCGGTGGACCTCGACCTGCTGCTGGACAAGAAGAACTACCGGCCCAAGCCCGGCGATAAGCACCGCGACCGAACGGGGCGGGACGCGGCGTGAACTACCTCGCCGATACCTCCGCCCTGGCGCGCCTGATCCCAGACATCCAGGACGAGTACGGCTTCAACCAGGCCATCGACGCCGGCCTGGTCGGCGTCTGCGACATCACCGAGCTGGAGTTCTGCTACTCCGCCCGCACCGCGGCCGACCGCTCCGCCATCCTCACCCTCCTCGCCGCCGCGTACACGTGGGTGCCGATCCCCGATGGCATCTACCAGCGCGCCCGCGAGGTCCAGCAGCTGCTCACCAACCACGGCGAGCACCGCGGCCCCGGCACCGTCGACCTACTGGTCGCCGCCACGGCCGAACTGTCGAACCTGATCCTGCTGCACCGCGACGCCGACTTCGAAACGATCGCCAAGCACACCGGCCAACCCACCAAGATCCTCCCCGGCCTATAAGGGCCGCCGACGCCCCCGCGGCGCCACCCACCCCACCCAAGACACCGCCCCGTGCACACCAGAGCGATGTGCACGGGCATCGGACCGCCCAGGCCCGACCCGGCGACCGAGAGAGCGAGGAAAACCGCCCCCGTATCCCCGGACCACGGACACGATCCGTGCGGCAACGCGCAGGTCGTCAGGGGCGGATGGCGATGATGGCTTCGGTGCGTGCGACTTCGTCGAAGACGCCGTCGGGGTTGAACTCGCTGAGCGCCTGGCGCAGGTCGCGTTCGAAGGCGTCCTTGTGGTCGCCGAGTTGGGCGGGGCTGGAGTAGCTGTAGGAGAACTGCAGGCCGACGACTTCGTCGAGGGTGCGGGTGACGGTGCGGTCCCAGCGTGCGGTTTCGACGTTGGAGAACGGGGACCGAGCCAGCACGTCCTGGTGGCGTTCCTTGGGGTGGGAATAGGTGCCCGACCCGGCTCGGCGCTCGGGCCCGAGGTAGCGGGTGCGGACATCGGCAATGACCTGGAGCCAGGGGGCGGGCTCAAGGTTGTCAACGCTCTCGCAGAACTGAACACCCACCAGTCCCGCAGAATTGACCCCCGGGGTCGTGCGGTTGGGTCAAGCAGCTCGGTTTGCCCGGCATCATGGGCGCATGGAAGATGATCTGCCGACCGTGTCGGTGCGCCTGTGGCGTGCGGACGCCATCGTCCTGTTCGACTGGCTGATGACCACGGATCTCGACTCGGTGCCAGTCACCCATCCTGCCCAGAAGCAGGCCCTGGCCGATCTGCTGTCACGGCTGGAGTGGGCCGCGGACGCCGATGTGACCGGGGCGACCGCCAAGGACATCGCGGTGGCTCAGAGCGAAGTCGCCCGGGATATGGACTGGTAGTTCAGCCGTGGTGAGCGCGGTTCTCCTTGGCCAGCAACTCGCGTCGCTGGCGGGTCCGGTAGGAGTCTCCGGTGAGAGTGAGAACCTCGGCATGGTGGACTAGGCGGTCGATCATCGCAGCGGCGACGACGTCGTCGGAGAAGGTCTCTCCCCAGCGTCCGAAGGGCAGGTTCGAGGTGACCATTACGGAGCCCTGTTCGTAGCGCGACGCGATGAGCTGGAAGAACAGGTTCGCGGCGTCCTGATCGAACGGGATGTAGCCCACCTCGTCGATGATGATCAACTTGTAGCGGCGGATCTTCTTCAGCTCCGCTTCGAGCCGGCCGGCCTGGTGGGCCGCGGCAAGGCGGGCGATCCAGTTGCTCGCGGTGTCGAACAGGACCGAGTAGCCGGCATGAGCGGCCTTGACGCCGAGCCCGATGGCCAGGTGCGTCTTCCCGATCCCGGGCGGCCCGAGCAGGATCACATTGTCGGCCTTCGCGACGAACGTCCCCGTCGCCAGGTGCGCGAGAACGTCCCGCCTGAGCGACGGCAGGTGGTCGAGATTGAAGTCCTCCAGCGTCTTGACCTGCGGAAAGTGGGCCGTGCGGATCCGCATCGTGGTGCCCTTGGACTCCCGATCGGCGACCTGCCGCTGCAGCAGGGCCGCCAGATACTCCTCGTGGGACCAGTTCTGGTCGCGGGCCTGGTCGGCCAGCTCCTCCCAGAAGGCGCCGATGGTCGGCATCTTCAGCACCCGGGTCAGATAGGACAGCATCGACGGCATGCCGTCCTTCGGCCCGCTCGCCGCGGCGGCCGGCTTGGGCTTCGTGGCTGTACTCACGTGTCACTTCGCTTTCGTGGACGGCGGATTGAAGTCGACGCCGAACAGGGCGTCGTAGTCGGGCAGGGCCCGCAATGCGACAGGGTGCCCGTCGGTGTGATGGCGGACGGCTGCCTGGCGTCGTTGGCGGTCCAGCGTGAGCGCCTCGCGCATCTTCGCGGCGGTGGCCGCATGGACCGGATCGGTGATGACCTGCTGTTTGGCCCAGGACCGCTCGTGCCGGGCGACGACCTTCCCGTCACAGAACACGGTCACCGTCTCCGGAGACGCGGTGACGTCGACGAACCGGCCGATGACCTGCGGGTCGACCGAGTAGTCGACGGCGTCGACGCGGACGTAGTAGTCCCGGCCGAGCCGGATCCGGGAGCTCAGGCCGATCGGCGGGACGACCGGCGGCAGCGGGACCATTGCTTGGTAGTCGGTCTCCAGCAGGTCGACCGGCCGACCCTGGATCGCGCGGACGGTCCGCGCATTCGCCCTGGTAAGCCAGTCCTCCAGCTGCCGGTTGAAGTCCGCCGGAGATGCGAACAGGCGGCCCGGCAGGAACGAGGACTCCAGGTACTGGTTGTTCCGTTCGACCAGACCCTTGAACTCAGGGTCGCGGGGCGGGGCGAGCCTGATCCTGGTCGCCAGGGTGCCGGCGAAGGCCGCCGCCGGGGCGGTCACCTTCCCCGTCCCGCCGATCGCAGCCTCCCGGTCCCAGACCAGCGTCTTCGGCACTCGGCCGATCCCGTGGATCAGCGACCACATGCCCGACAAGATGTCCCCGGCCTGCCGGGACGGGATCATCACCGCGGACAGGAACCGCGAGAAACCGCAGGTCATCACCAGCACCGGCAGCACCCGCTGCTGACCGGCCCCGACAGGCACCCTCATCTCCGGGAACCACAGGTCGCACTGGGCGACCTCGCCAGGCTGGTAGGTCACCCGGTCCACCGGATCAATCCCGACGTACTCGGGCCGGATCAGCGCGAGCCGCTTCCGCAGCGGCGGCAGCGAGTACGGCCAGCCGATCCGCTCGGCGATCACCGGCGCCGGCATCCTCGGCCATTCCTGCAACAGAGCCCGCATCTGCGGCTCGTAAGCGTCCGCGACCTGCCCCCGCGGAGCCCGCTGGAACACCGGCGGCCGGTCCGAGTTCAACGCGGCCAAGACCGTGTTCCGGGCCACCCCCAGCCGCCGTGAGATCTCCTTGATGGGCACACCCTCCGCGCGATGCAGACGGCGTATCTCTGCCCAGTCCTCCACCTTCAGCACCCTCCAAGAGTGATCAAGGGGGTCAATAGTGCGGGATCGCTACGGGGTTAGTTTTGCGGGAGCGTCAACAAAGGTCGCCGGGGGCGCCGCCGGAGGCGAGGACGACGGCCCCGTTCGGCTCGATGAGCCGGTCGAGGTCGCGCAGGGTCTGATCGCGATCCATCCAGTGGAAGGCCGCGCCCATCGCAGTCAGCAGCACCGGTTCGAGGCCCATGCTGAGCAGGGCGGTGGAGTCGCCTTGGCGCCAGTCGATGTTGGTGATGCCCTGCTCGGCGGCGAGCTTGCGGCCCTCGTCGAGCATGCCGGGCTCGGGGTCGACGGCGGTGACGTGGCCGACGAGCCTGGCGAGGGGGAGCGCGAGCACGCCGGTGCCGGTGCCCAGGTCCAGGACGCGCTGAGTGCCGTCCAGGGCGAAGCGTGCGGCCAGCATGTCGTAGAAGGCTTGGTCGTAGCCGGGCCGGAAACGGGCGTAGTAGGGGGCGGTGGAGGTGAACAGCTCGTCAGGCGTGTAGGAGGTCATCTCTTCAGTCTTTCGCGTCCAGTTGGCCGGGTGCGGTGTCATCCCGAAGAACGAGCCGGGGCCGGGTTGAGGTGCTGCCACCAGGTGCGCAGGGGCGCGGCTCGGGCGCCTTCGTGTGCGACGGAGCCGTCGGGGTGACGGTCCGGTCGGCCGAGCAACTGCCGCTCGATGTCGGTCAGGTCCTCGCGGTCCAGCAGGTGGGGGGCGGGGTCGTCGACGGGGGCGAGCCAGCGGTAGCCGTATTGCATCATCACGGCGAGGCGGGGGTGACCGGAGGTGTTCAGGCCGCCCGCGTGCCAGGTGCGGTTCTCGAACAGCAGCGCATCGCAAGGGCCGATGTCGGGGGTGATTGCGCCGGGCGGGTCGATGGCTCCGGCCGGGACGGTGACGGGCCCGGTGTCGCTGTGGCTGCCCGGAAGGATCATGGTGACGCCGGCGTCGGGGGTGAGGTCGCTGAGGAAGTAGGCGGCCTTGATCGACAGTCGCGGGACAACCTGGTGCCGAGGTCGCGGTTGGTGGAGCTCATGTCGCGGTGCCAGCCGTGTCGCTCGGGGACGCGGATGGTGCGCGTGCCGCCGGGCGGGATGGACGGCATGTAGATCAGGTTGCTGGACATCAACTGCAGGTTCGCGCTCAGCAGCGCGACGAGGGTGGGCAGCACCTTCGGGTTGGTGACCAGCGGCAGGAAGACGTCATCCATCGCGACGATGCCGTGGAAGCCGTCCTTGCCGTCGACGCTGCGGTCCCTCCCGAGGATGCGGTGGGTGGCCGGCAGCCGCATCGCCGCGAGCGCGGCCTGTTCGCGCCAGTCGGGCGTGATCACGTCGCGCAGGATGACGAAGCCTTCGCGTTCGAAGGCGCTCAGGACCTTCGGGTCGGGCGGGGATGCCGTATCGAGGGTTGTCATCCGCTGTGCTCCTTGATCATGAGGGCGGCCTGGGCGGAGAGGGCGGCGGCCGAGAGGCCGCAGTGCTCCAGCAGGCCCTCCGGGGTGGTGGGGCGAGCGGGTTCCCGGTAGCCGACGACGTGGAACCGGCTCGTCTCGCCACGAGCGGCCAGCAACGCGCGGACGGTGCCGGGATGGGTGGGGACGGCCATCAGGACGGGGGTGTCAGTACCGAACATGCGGGTGAAGGTCTTCTCAGGAAGAGCGTAGGGCCAGCGCGGGGCCGGACCGAGGGCCGCGAGGTCGTTGACATGCAGATAGCGGATCTTGATCTCGGGGTTCGACTCGCGCAGCAGCCTGACGGCGGACAGCTCGCGGGCTGGGATGTCGCCGGCCGAGGCGAGGACGAGGTCCGGGCGGCCGTGGTGGCTCAGGTGGGGCCAGACGGCGGCGCCGTCGGTGAGCTCGTCGCGGAACGGGTCCGGCGGGAACGAGGGACCCGGGTGCTTGTCGGTGATCAAGAAGTTCACGCGGTCGTGCCCGGCCACCATCACCGCGAGGACGGCGGCGGCCCGCATCGCGTCCGCCGGGGTGTAGACGTGTACGAAACCGTCCTCGGTCTCCAGCATCGACGAGACCAGGCCGGGGTTCTGGTGGGTGTAGGTGTTGCGCCAGCCCAGCAAGGTGATCAGGTAGTTGACCGACGGCAGCCCGCCCCGCCCAGTCTTACGGAACACACGGGCCAATCGGTCGGTGGTCTTGGGGTGGGCAGTGGATGCCTGGTCGATCCACACCGTGCGGCGCTCGACGTCGACCAGGTACCAGATGCGCCGGCCGGCGGTGTTCCCTGTCAAGTTCGTCTGTTCAGAGGTCGTTAAGTCCCGTTCCTGATGATGTGGTGTCGCCCGTTCGTGAGGCTGCCGGAGGATGACGTGCCCCGGCACTGCGCACTCGCCTGCATCGGCGAGTCCCGCGTCAAGCTGCGGGCCACGGTTGGTGACGGGCCGGACCAGGCCGTGGCGTACGCCCGGAGGCTGGCGCGCTCCCTTACGGCCTTGTGCGACCACTACGAGGCGCTGACCGGCGTGGAGATGTGTCTGGCCTGCGACAGGCCGATCAGAGATCGCGAGGACTCGGTTTCGTACGGGCAGGTCAGTCCCTCCGGCGGAGCCGCCTGCGCAGGCCGCATCCACACGCGGTGCGCCCATACCGTGCGCCGCGGGTGATGAAAACCCACCGCGCCCGGTGAATACGGGCCGGGGCCCATGGTGGCCGCTTCGGGTCAGGGCCGCACCAGCACCCGCCTCACCGAAGGCTGGAGCACAGCCACGTTGGCCATCCCGCCGAGAGTGTCTCGCCGGGGGGCCACGTACGCCCGCCAGGCTGCCGCCCCCTGAACGGGTCGAGCGTCTCTGATTGGCTTAGCCTTGATCCACCGACCGATGCCTTGTGGATAACGTTTGAGGAAACGAGGAAGTGCCTTGTGACCTGCGATGATGGGAGTTCTTGAGGCTTCCAGCACGCACGATCAGCAAGGCACTTCCGAGATGCAAGTTTCCCATACGCCGGCGGCGGTCTCCGCTGCGTTCGACGACCCGAACCTGATCGCGCATGCCGGCCTGATTCCGGTGATGCGGCTGGCCGAGCGGTGCGGGCTCGCCCGTCTGACGTCGCAGAAGGTGAAGCTGAGCGGGGCGAAGAATGGCGCGGGCGCCGGGGCAGACGCCAAGGTCACCAGCATCGTGGGTGGCATGGCCGCAGGGGCGGACAGCATCGACGACCTGCGCATACTGCGCCACGGTGCGATGCCAGCCGTATTCCGACAGGTCCGTGCCCCGTCCACCTTGGGCACGTTCCTGCGCGCGTTCACCCACGGCCATGCCCTCCAACTACACGCGGTGCACCGCCAGTTCCTGGTCGCGCTGGCCGCGCACACCCCGCTGCTGCCTGGTTCCGGCGAGAAGGCGTTCATCGATGTCGACTCCACTCACAAACGCGTTTACGGCCGCACCAAGCAGGGTGCCGAGTACGGCCGGTTCAAGGGCATCCGCACTCTGCACCCCCTGCTCGCCACGATCTGCACCCCCACCTCCCGGCCGGTGATCGCCACCGTGCGGATGCGCCGCGGCAAGGCAGCCGACTCCCGCGGCGCCCCGAAATTCGTCAGCGAGGCACTGGCCACTGCCCACGAGGCCGGCTGCACCGGCCTGCGCATCCTGCGCGCCGACTCGCAGTTCTACAACGCCGGTGTCATCGCCGCCTGCCGCCGGGCCGGCGCCCGTTTTTCCCTCACCACCGGCATGAACCCCTCCATCAAACGGGCCATCGCCGCCATCCCCGACACCGCCTGGCAGCAGATCACCTATCCCACCGCAGTGCCCGACCCCGAGACCGGCGAGCTCATCTCGGACGCCGAAGTCGCCGAGATGCCCGCCTACACCGCGTTCGCCGGCCGGAAGAAAGCAGACCGGGTCACCGCCCGGCTGATCGTGCGCCGGGTGCGTGACCTGGCCAAACCCGCCACCCTGGGCGAGCAGGGCGAACTCTTCCCCGCCTGGCGCTACCACCCGTTCTTCACCGACAACCCCGCCCCCACCCTCCAGGCCGAGCGGGAACACCGCCACCACGCCGTCGTCGAGCAGGTCATCGCGGACAGCAAAGCCTCCGCCCTGGCCCACCTGCCCTCGGGACACTTCCACGCCAACGCCGCCTGGCTCACTCTGTGGGCGATGGCCTACAACCTGCTGCGGGCCGCAGGCGCCCTGGCCTCCGCCTTCCACGCCAAAGCCACCACCGCCACCCTCCGCGCCCACCTCGTCCACGTCCCCGCCAGGATCGCCCGCTCCGCCCGGCGCCTCACCCTGCACCTGCCCCGCAACCGGCCCTGGCGGCATGCCTGGACGCAGCTGTTCGACACCGTCCACGCGCCGCCCGAACCCGCTTGACAGCCCCTGCCCACCCCGCCCGCCAGGGCACGACCGGAACCGAAACGTGGAAAAGCTGGGCAGACCAGCGGATACCACCTGCCCAGACACAGACGCCGACCCGAAACCCGCTCAAAAACCGGTCAGAAGATCCAGTCCAGGCCACGTCGGTGGATCAAGGCTTAGAAGCCGTTGCTCTATCGATCATGGTGATCACCGGTTCGAGTGCGGTGACTCGGTTGGGTGATCTTGGATCACAGCAGGTATGAAGGCAGGGCCTCCTGGCCAGCTCGGGATTGCTGAAGTCCTTCGAGTGCCAGGAGGCCCTGTGCTGCAGTCTTCCGTTCCGGTGTCCTCGTCGTCCAACTCGGTTGCCCGGTCGTGTGATTGCCTCGCGCACGTGTACGGCAACGCGGAGGATCGTCCGGACAGGCTGCCGAGGTATCCGTCGGACATGACGGACGCAGAGTGGGCCAAGGTCCGTGAGGTGCTGCCGGTGCCGGGCTGGCTGGAGGGAAGGGGTGGGCAGCCGGAGGGCTACTGCCACCGGCAGATGGTCGACGCCATCCGCTACCTGGTGGCCGGCGGCATCACATGGCGGGCGATGCCGAGCGACTTTCCCGCGTGGGACCGTGTCTACGCCTTCTGGCGGCGTTGGCGGGACAAGGGCCTGATCAGTGAGTTGCACGATCGGCTGCGCGACCGGGTCCGCGAGGCCGAGGGACGGGATGCGGAGCCGACGGCGGCGGTCATCGACGCACAGTCGGTGAAGGGGGCAGCGTCGGTGCCGGCCGCAACCCGGGGCTTCGACGGCGGGAAGAAGGTCAACGGCCGCAAGCGGCACATCGTGGTGGACACCCTCGGGCTGCTGCTGGCCGTGGTGGTCACGGCGGCGTCGGTCACCGACCGGGAGGCAGGCCGCAGTCTGCTGGCCCGGCTACGCGAGCGGCACTGGCGGATCACGCGGGTGTGGGCCGACGGCGGATACACCGGGCACTTGGTCGACGTCGCCCGCAGCCTCTGGCAGATCGCGCTGACGGTGGTCAAGCGCAGTGACGACGCCTCGGGGTTCACCGTGCTGCCCAAGAGGTGGCTGGTGGAGATCCGTCAAGCACAGTGCACTCATGGAGTCTGTTGCTCTGCCGTCTCGGCGGTCTCGGTCCAGATGCGGCGGCTGTACCAGCCAGGCGGACGGGTGCGGCGTTCGCGGAGTTCGGCGAGTTCTCGCTGGTCGGCGTGGGCGATGAGCCGGTGGGGCCAGCAGCTCTCGCGTCGGACAGTGATCCAGCCGCGGTCGATCCAGGCGTAGAGAGTGGAGGTCGTCATCTCCAACTCGGCGGCCAGGTGCTTGAGCCACCACTCGTCCGGGCCGGGCTCCTCCCCAGGTGGTGCGGGGCGATGCCGGTGGACACGGCCCGCGGGGCAGGCGAGGCGGCGCATGAGGTCGCGGACGGTGGCCGCGGAGATACGCTTGCCGCCCTTCGCGGGCCGGAAGCCCTCGGCTTCCAGGCGGTCGGCGATCCCAGTCGCGCCGATGCCCTGGCCTGCGAGTTCGCGGATCCGATCGGTCAGTTGTGGGTAGTAGCTGAGCTGTTCCAGCCGCTGGACCGGGCGAGTGACTTCTTGAGCCGTGGTGGTCCCGCCGGCCCAGACGATCGTGACCTTCACCTGCTCGCTGGCGCCGAGCACGGTGACGACGACCTTGTCGACGACCGCGCGGATGATCTCTTTGCGGTCCGCTGTCGTGGTGCTGTTCGCATGCCATAAACCCTCGATGTCGCAGGCCAGGGCGGTGATGGTCTGCCGCTCAGCCGGAGTGAGGGTGTGCGGACTGCTGCGAGTGAAGCGGTCGTACTCCTCGCTAAGCCGCTGCTGTGCAGCGAGTGCGTCCTCCCACTCCTTCTCCAACTGGCGCACGACCAGGCGGTTCTCCGGTTCGGCGAGGTGATGGCTGCGCCGGGCCCGGTCGGCAACGTGCGCGGCGCGTTCCAGCCGTTGCGACCACAGCCGTTCCAGCTCGGCTCGCTCGGCCAGGACCTGGTCGGCCGCGCGCAGGGAGACCTCGACGGCAGCGGGGGTCAGTGCCGCGAGGACCTGTTGCTCGACGAAGGCGTCCACGCAGGCGGAGTTGAGCAGCTGGCAGCTCTTCTGCGCGCCGTAGTTGGTCACGTCCCGGGCGCACACATACTCGGGCAGAGCCTTGCTGTGCTGCGTGTGGTAGCGCACGCTCATGCGCCGGTTGCAGCGTCCGCAGTGCACCAGCCCGGCAGATAGCGCGGGCCCGCCCCGGACCGCGCCCATGGCCTCGGCGACGGCGCGGTTGGCCGCCAATCTCGCCTCGTTCGCCTCGAACTGGGCGACGGTGATGTAAGCGGGCAGGACATTCGGGATCATCACATGCCATCCGTCCCGGGAGCGGACGACCCGTCCGGTGCTTGGCCGTGCCGGATCCTGGCGGCGCGGGTCGACACGGCGCCGCCCGTAGGCATAGATCCCGGCATAGGCCGGATTATGCAGCAGGGTCTGCAGCGTCATCCGGTTCGGCCTTCGCCACTCCAGGGTGCCCTTGTCCGGTCCCTCGCGCAGCCGGATGCCCAACTGGATGTCGTGGTCGACGAGATAGCGAAGTACTGCGTGCAAGGTGCCGAGCCGCTCGAACTGCACGAAAATCATGCGGATCACGGTCTGCACCTGCTCGTCCGGATCGAGGGCGATCTCCCCGGACGGGCGGCGGACATAACCGCTGGGCAGGGCGAAGGCCAGCTCGCCGCGGCGGGCCTTGTTCAGGCGCCCGCTCCACATCCGCTGCTTGATCAGGTGGAGCTCGGCCTCGCTCATCGTGCCCTTGAGCCCCAGCAACAGCCTGTCGTTGTACTCGGCCGGGTCGTAGACCCCGTCGGTGTCCGCCAGCACCGCACCCGACAGGGCACACAGCTCGATCAGCTGGTACCAGTCCCTGCCGGAGCGGGCCAAGCGGGACATCTCGATCCCCAGCACGAGACCGACGTGGTCCAGCCCGATCTCGGTGACCAGACGCTGGAAGCCGGTCCGGGCCACCGCACTCGCCCCCGACTTGCCCAGGTCCTCGTCGATCACCAGGACCCGGTCCATCTGCCAGCCGAGCGCGACCGCCCGGTCCACCAGGGCGTACTGCAACCGCGTCGACTCCTGGTGATCGACGAGCTGCTGGCGCGTGGACTGACGGACGTAGATCACCGCGAGCCGCTGCAGGTGACGGTCGTCAATCTTGCTGCCAGGCCGCTCCCACGGCATCACCGAGGACATCGCCGGTCCCGCTCACTCGCCGTCCCGGCGGCCGACAACGCGCGGCTCGCCAGCCGCACCAACTGACCCACCACCGCCTGCCGGTTCACCGCCGGCAGTGCTGCCCACACCTGCCCATCCGGCACCGCCGGAATCCTTCTCTGGGGCCGACGTCACTGTCGTCGCGCATGACGACCCGTTCCCCTCGTCGCTCAGCCGGCCCCGCAACCGTCGGGCCACAGCGGCCAACCGCTGCAGGCCCTCACGGCTGATTATCGGCGTTCGCTCGCTGCCTTGACTATCCATAAGCGCAGTGTGGTTGGGCGATGGAGCGCACGTTCGCGTGGCTGATGCGCTCACGGCGCCTGGCCCGCGACTACGAGGCCCGCACCGACAGCGCGGAGGCGATGATTCTGTGGTCGATGAGCATGGTCATGAGCCGCCGCCTGGCCCAGCGGCGACACTGAACCTGCCGGGCACCGCCTCGACCAGCCAGCCCCGCGCTGCCAGGCGCTTGGCCTTCGACCGCACACCCTCGACCTTCGCCGGAACCGGCTCCAGCCCGAGCGCCACGGCGAGCTGCCGGCAGTCCATCGCCTCCTCGACCAGCTCGGTCACGATGGCCATGATCCGCCGATAGTCCGACGCCAGCACGCCAGCGTCGAGCCCTTCCCGCCACCTCGGCACCACCGAGCCGGGCACCGCACCGACCGCACCCGCAACCGGTGCCGACCGCTCCTCGCGCACGGTCACCACAGCGTCCTCGCCTCCGCTCGGCTCCGCCAGGACCTGCCCGACCGTCTCACGGGCGATCACGAACCGCCCCAATGCGGCTTCCGCTTCCCGAAGCTCTGCCTGAAGAACCTCCACCCGCTGCCGGGCGGCACGCTCCCGCTCCTCCAGCAACCCCATCACCGACGGCACTTGGCACCTCCACCGAGGAGACAGCACGACATGCCATCACTGCCGCACGAGAACCGGACTATGCCTGACCAGCGGAAACGCAGCGGTCACGATCGGAAAGACAACGGCTTCTTAGTGAGCCTGAGCGTTGCTCAGCCTTGGGGGCCAATCGCCTTCGTGCCCTGGTACTGAACGACAGGAGCCGCCAGCCCGCGTGGCACGTCCCTCCGGACGCTGGTCGACCAGGCCGCGAGACCCGACCGAGGAGGGTGCCCGACGTCGCCTGGGCGCCGGGCGTGCGCGCAGCACTCTGCCACAGGTTCACTACGGTTCGCTACTCCAACCGGTGAGCCTGGGGCGGCCGCCTCACGACACCGTTCAACACTCACCGCGATGGGAACCATCCGATGACCGCCAGCACAGCCAGCGCAGCAGACCCGGCCGCGAGCCGGCTCGTGCCCTGTATCACCAGCCGCGAGGGCGAGCGTCCCGACCTGCTGCTATCGCTGCGCGGCATGCGCGGCCCGAAAGGGTGAGGGTTTCGGATCTCGCCGGATACCGCGGTGTTATAGGACGGAAACAGCCGGCGCTTAATTTCTGTCTCCCGATAGAAATCCAGCCGCCGGAGACCGCATGTCCGACGCCGCTCCCGCCCTCGCTGACCTCCGCGGCGTGTGGTTCCGCTCGCTGCTCGTCGACGCGGGCGGCGGCCGTGACACCACCACTTCGGTCACCTGGGTGCAGGGTCCCACCCGCTACGCCGACCTTCGGCAGCCGGCCGGCCGCCCCCAGCCGCGCGGCATCACGGGTCTGGCCGACCTCAGCGCCTCCCAACTGCTCGATCTGACCGCCCAGGAAGCCTTCGCCGGCCGGCTGCGCCGCCTCGACGACGCGTACCACTGGGACCGCTTCTTCGACTTCGCCCCGGTCGCGCTCCCCGACTCCGGGCGACTGCACCGGCAGGGTCCCGCCCTCATCGAGGAAGGGCTTCACACGCCGTACGTGGAGCACTGGCACCCCGCGCCCGAGTCGGGCCCACCGCATGCCGCCCTCGATCTCACCGACCCGGAAGACGGCCGTGCGGGCCTGCTCGTGCGCACCGGAAGCTGGTTCTGCTACGTGCGCGACCGCGCCGTACCCGTCCCTGTCGGCGCCCCGCTCGCCGACCTTGTGCGCGGTGCGGCGGACCTCTCCCAGGCTCGCCTGCTGGTCGACCTGGAGGTCTCCCTCGGACGGATCGCCACAGGCCGCTGGACCGTGCGGTGCTCCACACTCCCCCACCGCGTCGGTGCTGAGCTCGCTCCGCGCCTGCTCCCCGGTGAGCGCCTTTCCATCGCGGACACCGGACCCGGCGGGACCCCCCGCACCCGGGTCTTCGCCGTCACCGCAGGCGAAGGCGCGGTCTTCGCCCTCACCGGCCATGCCTGGAAAGGAGTCCACAGTTGACCGCGCCCTGCGACTTCACCCGCATCCCCGTCGTGGACGTCTCGCCCCTGTCGCACGGCTCGTTCCAGGCGCGGCGACGTGTCGCGCATGCACTTGGTCGCGCAGCCCGCGAGGTGGGGTTCATGTACGTCACGGGCCATGGCATCCCGGACGGCCTCTTCGACGACCTGCTGCGCACGACGAAGGAGTTCTTCGCCCTGCCCTACGAGGACAAGATGCGCTGCTGGATCGGCGCCTCCCGCAACCATCGCGGTTATGTGCCCAAGGGCGAGGAGGTCTTCGCGGGCGGCTCTCCCGATCACAAGGAAGCCTTCGACCTCTCCATCGACCTGCCCGCCGACGACCCGGACTACCTGGCCGGGAACCCGCTCCTCGGCCCGAACCAGTGGCCCGATCTGCCCGGCTTCAAGGAAGCGGTCACCCGCTGGTACGACGCGGTCTTCGACCTCGGGCGGACCCTCTTCCAGGGCTTTTCGGTCGCTCTCGGCCTCGCCCCGGACGCCTTCGACCGGTACCTCACCAAGCCCCCGAGCCAACTGCGGCTCATCCACTATCCGTACGACCGTTCGCCCCAAGACCGCCCGGGCATCGGCGCGCACACCGACTACGAGTGCTTCACCCTGCTGCGGCCCACCGCTGCAGGGCTGGAGGTCATGAACGGCGCGGGTACCTGGATCGACGCACCGCCGCTGGGCGACGCCTTCGTCATCAACATCGGCGACATGCTCGAACTGTGGACGGGCGGCGAATTCGCCGCCACGACCCACCGGGTGCGCAAGGTCAGCGAGGAGCGGTACGCCTTCCCGCTCTTCTTCTCCGTTGACTACGCCACCCGGGTCGCGCCGCTGCCGGGCTTCTCTGAGGTCCCCGGAGTCAGCGAACTCGTAGCCGGCGAGCACCTGTTCGCGCAGACCGCCCAGACCTTCCGCTACCTCCGGCAGCGCGTCGCCGACGGCGAGATCTCCCTGCCGGGCAGCGCGCTCGCCCTGTCCTCCTTCGGCCAGGAGGCGCGGCAGTCCTCCCCCGCCGACTGACCGCCGCTCAGCCCCGCCCTCTTCACCGTCGAAAGCTCCCAGACGAAAGCAGGTACTGCCATGTCCGCCACCGCTCCCAGCGACGTACGCCCCGACCCCCCGTCCGCCCCCGTGAACACGGCGGCCGACGGCTCGCTGGAGACCTTCGGCTATCGCCAGGAACTCCACCGGACCATGGGCCGTTACGCCTCGTTCGCAGCCGGCTTCTCCTTCCTGTCGATCCTGACGACCGTCTTCCAGTTCTTCGCCGTCGGATACTCCCTCGGCGGCCCGGTCTTCTTCTGGACCTGGCCCGTGGTGCTGGGCGGGCAGTTCCTGGTGGCCCTGTGCTTCGCCGAGTTGGCCGCCGGCTACCCGATTTCCGGGGCCATCTACCAGTGGTCGACCCGGCTGAGCACTCCGGTCTTCGGCTGGTTCGCGGGCTGGATCATGGTGATCGGGCAGATCGTGGTCGTCGCGGCGGCGGCACTGGCCCTGCAGATGGTGCTGCCGCCTATCTGGTCCGGCTTCCAGGTCATCGGCGGCGACCCGGCGCCGCTCTCTGCCACCGGGGGAGCCAACGCGGCGGTCCTGGGCGTGATCCTGCTGGCCCTGACCACCCTCATCAACGTCATCAACAACCGCGTCCTCTCGGCCGTCAACAGCATCGGCGTCACCTGCGAGATCATCGGCGCCGCCTTGATCGTCCTGCTGCTGTTCACGCACTCCAAGCGGGACCCCGGCATCACCTTCCACACCGGCGGGGCCTCCGGCGGCCCCCTGATCAGCATGCTGCTGGTCGGTTCCGTCACCGCCGCGTACGTCATGGTCGGCTTCGACAGCGCGGGCGAGATGAGCGAGGAGACCCGCAATCCGCGGCGCACTGCACCGCGTACGATCCTCGCCGCGCTGCTCGCTGGCGGACTGCTCGGCGGACTGCTGGTTCTCGGCGGGCTGCTGGCCGCGCCGAGCCTGACCGACAGCAACCTCGCCACGAACGGTCTCAGCTACGTCCTGACCAGCGACCTCGGCGATGGCGTGGGCCGGCTGCTGCTCGCGGACGTGGCCGTCGCGATCAGCGTGGCCACCCTCGCTGTGCAGACCTCGGCCTCCCGCATGATCTTCTCCATGGCGCGTGATGGCAGGCTGCCCTGCGCCGAGCGGTTGGCGAAGGTCTCGTCTCGCACCGGGATGCCGAACGCCCCGGCGGTCGTCGTCGGCCTCCTGGCTGGCCTTCTGCTGCTGCTCAACCTCGTCTCCCCCGACGCCTTCCTGGCCATCGGCACGACCTGCATCGTGATGCTGTACCTGGCCTACGCCATGGTCACCGGGCCGATGCTGGTCCGGCGGCTGAAGGGCCAGTGGTCCCCGTCGGCCGACGGGGAGCGGGACGAACTCGGCAGGCCGCTGTTCTCGCTCGGCCGCTGGGGTCTGCCCGTCAACGTGCTCGCGCTGGCGTACGGGCTGTTCATGACGGTCAATCTGGCGTGGCCGCGCGCCGCGGTGTACGACCCTGCAGGCGGCCACTGGTACTTCCAGTGGTTCACGATCCTGTTCGTCGGTGCCACGGTCGTGGCGGGCGCGGTGTACCTGTACCGAGGGGGCGCCCGGACCGTGAGGGGACTCGACGAAGCGGCCCGTACCGAGCTGGAGCCCGCGGCCGCACGGTCCTGAGCAGCAGCCGTCACCCCCGCGCCGCGAGGAGCCGCTGCCCCTCGCGGCGCAGTCGTGCCAGGGACCGCTGCGGCACGCCCGCGATCCGCAGTGCCGCGTCGGCCGTCGCCACCGCGAGGGCCTGAGGGTCGCGGGCGGGGTCGGCGCGCCGGATGAGGATCACGCTTTCAGTGAGGCCGAAGAGGAGGTCCGTACGCAGCGCGAGCTCTAGTGCGCCGAGCGCCGCGCCCGGCTCCGTGCCCGCCAGCAACTGCCCGTAGGCCGCCTTCAGTTCGGCGCGGACCTGGTGGAAGACGGCGAAGCGCTCCGTCTGCACCTCGGGCAGGAGGTAGAGGGCCCCCAGGTTGTGCGGGCCGCGGCACAGCAGCATGACGTCGCATTGGCACAGAGCCCATAGTCGCGCCTCGGCGGCTGCCTCGGTACGGGCCACCAGCTGGCGCGCGACCTCCAGCGAGGGGCGGACGGTCCCTTCGATGAGTGCCGCGAGAATCGCTTCCTTGCCGTCGAAGTAGTGGTACAGCGACGCCTGGCGCAGACCGGTCCGCTCGGCGACGGCCCGGGTGGAGGTCGCGGTGTAGCCGTGTGTGGTGAACAGCTCGGCCGCCGCGGCCAGAACCTCTTCGCGCGGCTCCAGCCCACTGGCGGGACGCTCCTGGGCGCGTGGGCGGCCGACTCTTCTGCTGGTGGACGGGCTCACTCCGTGATCCTCGCACAGGCCCGCGAGCTCCCCGCGCGCCGAGCTGCCGGAGTGAGTTGCCGGTTACCACCGCGAAACGCACGGGCAATGGCCCCGACTCGCCCCGCACTTAATTTCTGTCACACGACAGAAATAGCGTCTAGCCGGAGGTTCAGCCGTGGCGACACCCTCAGCAACAGCGTCGGCCTTTGGTGCCCGCGATCATGCCCGCGCCCAGCAGGGCACGAAGTCCGACACCATGCCCGTACTCCCCGCGAGCAGTTGGCCGACGCCCCCCGAGGGAATCGTCTCCGAGGACCTTGTGTGGGCCGAGACCGTGGCGGGCGGCAGCTACACCCACAAGGTCCTCGCGCGCGGCACCGAGCTGCGGCTGACCGACCTCACCGGCGACGCGTGCGCACACGTCCTGCTCTACAGCGCCGACCGTCCCTGGGAGCGGCTGAACGCGGCCGACACGGTCAAGGTGCTCTGGAACGCGTACCTCGGCGAGGGACACCTGCTGCTGTCCGACCAAGGCCGGGTCCTCGCCTCCATCACGGAGGACACCTCCGGCCGGCACGACGCCCTCACCGGCACCTCCACCCTTGCCCGAAACACCGAGCGGTACGGGGACGGAACCCCTCAGTCGGCCTCCCCGGCCGGGCGTGAGCTGTTCAAGCTCGCCGCCCTCAAGAACGGCCTTGGCCCGCGGGACATCCCGCCGTCCGTCTCCTTCTTCCAGGGCGTCAGGATCACCGCGGACGGCACCACCGAGTTCACCGGCTCGGCGGGCTCTGGCAGGTCCGTCACGCTGCGCGCCGAGCAGCCGCTGACCGCGCTGATCGTCAACGTCCCGCACCCACTGGACCCGCGCCCCACGTACATCTGCGGACACCTCGAGGTCCTCGCGTACCGGGCCAGGCCGACCACCCCCGCCGACGCCCTGTGGGACCTCACGCCCGAGGGTCGCCGCGCCTTCCTCAACACCGCCGAGCACCTCACCGCCAGGGGGATCGCATGACCGCCGCCACCGCCCTTGCGGGCCGCGTCGTCTCCGACCAGACCGTCCCGGCCCGCGCCGCCTGGTCCGCCGTCGTCCGCAGGGGTCAGCTGCTGACCATCACCGACCTGTACGGCAACCAGGCCGCGGACTTCCTCGTCTACGACGCGCACGACACCTTCGTGCGCTACAGCGCCCCCGACACCATCCAGGCCCAGGGCAACATCTTCCTGACCACCGGCTCGGTGCTGCTGTCCAACGAGCACACCCCGCTGATGACCGTCGTAAAGGACACCTGCGGGCGGCACGACACCGTCGGCGGCGCCTGCTCCAAGGAGTCCAACATCCTCCGCTACGGACACCACACCTGGTCGCAGCACGCCTGCGTGGAGAACTTCCTCGCCGAGGGCAGCAAGCACGGCCTGGGCAAGCGCGACCTGGTGTCCAACATCAACTGGTACATGAACGTGCCGGTCGAGGCGGACGGCACCCTCGGCATCGTCGACGGCATCTCGGCTCCGGGCCTGAAAGTCGTGCTGCGCGCCGAGACCGACGTCCTCGCGCTGCTGTCCAACTGCCCGCAGATCAACAACCCCTGCAACGGATTCGACCCGAGCGCCCTGCAGACGACGATCACCGAGCCGGACGGGACCTGAACCCCATGACGTTCGACACCCTGCTGGTCGCCAACCGCGGTGAGATCGCCTCGCGCATCATCCGCACCGCCCGCAGGCTCGGCCTGCGCACCGTCGCGGTCTACTCCGACCCGGACCGCGGGGCCGAGCACGTCCGACTGGCCGACGAGGCCGTACGGCTCGGCCCCGCGCCCGTCAAGGACTCCTACCTCGACGCCGCCCTGGTCCTGAAGGCCGCTAAGGACACCGGAGCGGGCGCCGTCCACCCCGGCTACGGCTTCCTGTCCGAGGACGCCGGCTTCGCCCGCCGCTGCGCCGAAGCGGGTCTGGTCTTCGTCGGCCCCACCCCCGAACAGCTGGAGCTGTTCGGGGTCAAGCACACCGCGCGCGCCGCCGCGCATGCCGCCGGCGTGCCGCTCGCCCCCGGCACCGGACTGCTGCCCGACGTGGACGCGGCCCTTGTGGCAGCCGAGGACATCGGCTACCCGGTGATGCTCAAGGCGACCGGCGGGGGCGGCGGTATCGGCATGCAGGCGTGCCACAGCGCCGACGACCTCGCCGACGCCTGGGAGCGGGTGCAGCGCGTGGCCGCCGCCTCCTTCTCCTCCGCCGGGGTCTTCCTGGAACGGCTCGTCGAGTGCGCCCGCCACGTCGAGGTGCAGGTCTTCGGCGACGGCGAGGGCCACGTCGTCACCTTCGGCGACCGCGACTGCTCGCTACAGCGCCGCAACCAGAAGGTCCTGGAGGAGGCCCCGGCGCCGGGGCTGCCGGACGCGGTTCGCGAGCAGCTAGCCACCTCGGCCCGCAACTTGTGTACGTCCGTGCACTACCGCTCCGCCGGCACGGTCGAGTTTGTCTACGACGCTGACCGCGAGGAGGCGTTCTTCCTTGAGGTCAACACCCGCCTCCAGGTCGAACACCCGGTCACCGAGGAGATCTACGGCGTCGACCTCGTGGAGTGGATGCTGCGCCTCGCCCAGGGTGAGACCGCGGTCGTCACCGCGCCCCCGGCGCCGAGGGGCCACGCCGTCGAGGCGCGCATCTACGCCGAGGACCCCTCCCGCGACCACCGGCCGAGCGCCGGCCTGTTGACCCGTGTCGCCTTCCCCGAGGGCGTCCGCGTCGACACCTGGGTGGAGACCGGCACCGAGGTCACCACCTCCTACGACCCGATGCTCGCCAAGGTCATCGCGTACGGCACCGACCGCGCCGAGGCGCTCGGCAGGCTGGACGCGGCGCTCGCCGCGACCCGCCTCGACGGCATCGAGACCAACCTCGGCCTGGTGCGCGCCGCACTCCGGGACGCCGACGTGCGCCTCGCGGCCCACTCCACCGCCTCGCTCGCCTCAATCAGCGACCCGACGCCGCGCATCGAGGTCCTCGTGGCGGGCACCTTGACCACCGTGCAGGACTGGCCCGGACGCACAGGCTACTGGCAGGTCGGCATCCCCCCGTCCGGACCGATGGACGACCTGTCCTTCCGGCTCGGCAACACCGCGCTCGGCAACGCCGAGGGCGCGCCCGGCCTCGAGTGCACCCTCCAGGGCCCCTCGCTGCGCTTCACCCACCCGACGACGGTCTGCGTCACCGGCGCACCCACACCCGTGACGATCGACGGCATCGCCGTACCGCAGTGGGAGCCGGTCACCGTCGAGGCCGGGCAGATTCTGGCCGTCGGGGCGCCCGACAAACACGGCCTGCGCACCTACGTGCTGTTCGCGGGCGGCCTGGACGTGCCTGAGTTCCTGGCCAGCGCGGCCACCTTCACCCTCGGCCGGTTCGGCGGGCACGGCGGCCGCGCCCTGCGCGCGGGTGACGTCCTGCACGGCGGCGAGCGGCGCCCGCAGACCTGCGCCGTCCCCCCGGGCCGACGCCCGGCCTTCGGCGGCGAGTGGTACATCGGCGCGGTCGAAGGCCCGCACGCCGCCCCCGAGTTCTTCACCGGCGACGACATCCGCGACTTCTACACCGCGGAGTGGAAGGTGCACTTCAACTCGGCGCGCACCGGTGTACGCCTCATCGGCCCCAGGCCGCGGTGGGCGCGAACGGACGGCGGTGAAGCTGGACTGCACCCGTCCAACATCCACGACACGCCGTACTCCGTCGGCGCCGTCGACTACACCGGCGACATGCCCGTCCTGCTCGGCCCCGACGGGCCCTCCCTCGGCGGCTTTGTCTGCCCGGCGACGATCGTGACCGGACAGCGCTGGAAACTCGGCCAGCTGCGTCCCGGCGACTCGGTCCGCTTCGTCCCGGTGACCACCAAGGCCGCCGCCGGGCTGCGGCGGAACCCGGCCGCCGCACCGCGCGCCGATCGCGAGGCCATCGTCGACGGCGGTATCCTGGCCCGCCTGGCGCAGACCGAGGCCCGCCCGTCGGTCACGTACCGGCGCAGCGGCGACGACAACCTTCTCATCGAGTACGGACCGATGCAGCTGGACCTGGCGCTGCGCATGCGGATCCACGCGCTCACACAGGTGCTGGGCGGGCAGCGGCTCGACGGCATCGTTAACCTGACCCCGGGCATCCGCTCCCTCCAAATCCAGACAGACCCCGACGTCCTGCCGCAGGACAAGCTCCTCGAGATCGCCCAGCGCGTGGAGGAGGAGGAACTCCCCGCCACCGACGAGCTGGTGGTGCCCAGCCGGATCGTCCACCTGCCACTGTCCTGGGACGACCCGGCCACCCGCGAGGCCATCGCCCGCTACATGGCGGGCGTGCGCGACGACGCCCCGTGGTGCCCCTGGAACATCGAATTCATCCGTCGCGTCAACGGCCTGGAGACGGTCGACGACGTGTACCGCACCGTCTTCGACGCCGAGTACCTGGTCATGGGTCTGGGAGACGTGTACCTGGGCGCGCCGGTGGCCACGCCGCTGGATCCGCGGCACCGGCTGGTCACGACCAAGTACAACCCGGCCCGTACCTGGACCGCGGAGAACTCGGTCGGCATCGGCGGCGCGTACCTGTGCGTCTACGGCATGGAGGGTCCCGGCGGCTACCAGTTCGTCGGCCGCACCACACAGGTGTGGTCGGGCTGGCAGCAGCGCGGCGCCTTCGAGCCAGGCAGGCCCTGGCTGCTGCGCTTCTTCGACCGGATCAGGTGGTACCCGGTCGATGCGGACGAACTCCTGGAGCTGCGCGCGGACATCACGTCCGGCCGGTTCGTACCGAGAATCGAGGAGGGCTCCTTCTCGCTCGCCGCCTACCAGCGGTTCCTCGCCGAGAACGCCGACTCGGTCGCCGAGTTCCGAGCCCAGCAGAGCGCGGCGTTCGACGCGGAACGCACCGCCTGGGAGGTGGCAGGCGAGTTCGGCCGCGCGGAGACGGCCGCAGAGGTTGCCCCGCCGGCCACCGACGTCGCAGTCCCCAAGGGCGGCCACCTGGTCGAGGCCGAGTTCACCGCCTCCGTCTGGCAGGTCAACGTCGAGGTCGGCGACCGCGTGTCGGCCGGGCAGCCGCTCCTCGCGCTCGAAGCGATGAAAATGGAGTCCCGAGTCCCGGCCCCCACCGACGGTATCGTCGCGCAGATCCTGACCAAGCCGGGCAGCCAGGTCGAGGCGGGCACCGCGCTGATCGTCATCGCTCCCGTCGAGACCGTGGAGGCAGCCGCATGATCACCGCAGTGGAACGGGTACGGGCCGCCTACGCGCGCATCGCGCAGGTCGACCGGCCCGAGGTGTGGATCTGCCTGCGCCCGCAAGCCGAGACCGAGGCGGACGCCGCCGCGGTCGACAAGAGGATTGCCGCCGGTGAACGGCTACCGCTGGCCGGGACGGTGTTCGCGGTCAAAGGCAACATCGACGTGGCTGGGTTGCCGACCACCGCCGGCTGCCCCGCCTATGCGTACATACCGGACGCCGACGCCCCGGCCGTGGCCCGTCTGAAGGCGGCGGGGGCCGTGGTCCTCGGCACCACGAACCTCGACCAGTTCGCGACCGGGCTGGTCGGCACCCGAAGCCCGTACGGCACGGTCCGCAACGCCGTCGACCCGAACCGCGTGTCCGGCGGCTCCTCGTCCGGCTCGGCGGTCTCTGTCGCGCTCGGCATCGCCGACATCGCGCTCGGCACGGACACCGCGGGTTCGGGCCGGGTCCCGGCGGCCTTCAACGGCATCGTCGGTCTCAAGCCGACCATCGGGCTGGTCCCGACCGAGGGCGTCGTTCCGGCCTGCGCCTCGCTCGACTGTGTAACGGTCTTCGCCCGTACGCTCCCGGAAGCCGAGCGGGCGCTGTCCCTCATGGCAGCGCCCTCCGGGCGCCCAGTAACGGCGCCGGCCCCACGTCGCCCTGGCCCGTGGCGGATCGCCGTCCCGGAACCCGAGCAGCTCGGCCAACTGGACACAGGCTGGGTTGAGGCGTTCCAGGCAGCAGCGCAGCTGCTCGCCGACGCGGGCGCGGAGCTCCTGCCCGTCGACCTCACACCGTTCACCGAGGCAGCAGCGATGCTGTACGAGGGCGCGTTCGTCGCCGAGCGCTACACCGCCGTCGGAGCCTTCATCGACTCGCACGCAGGCTCGCCAGACCTCGACCCGACCGTGGCCGGAATCATCTCCCGAGCGAAGAACATTCCGGCCCACCAGCTCTTCGCCGACCGGCAAAAGGTGGCGTCCCTCCGCGCCCGGGCCCTGGCCTCCCTGGGCGACGCGGACGCACTGCTCCTGCCGACTGCACCGGGCCACCCGACTATCGCCGAGGTCGCGGCCGACCCGCTGGGCGCCAATGCCCGGCTCGGCCGCTACACCAACTCGACCAACCTCTTCGATCTAGCGGCGGTTGCCGTTCCCGCGGGTGAGGTGAACGGACTGCCATTCGGCGTCATGCTGATCGGCCCCACCTTCACGGACGAGCGGCTCCTGCCGATCGCCGGGTTGCTCACCGCCCCGCCCCTGCGGCTCGCTGTGATCGGTGCGCACCTCTCCGGGCAGCCCCTGAACGGACAACTGCTCGCCGTGGGAGGACGGCTGGTACGTACGACCATGACCGCGCCCGCCTACCGGCTGTACGCGTTGGACACTCTGCCTCCGAAGCCGGGTCTGGTCCGGGTCGGCAAGGGCGGTAGTACGATCGAGGCCGAGGTGTGGCAACTGCCCGCCCAGGGGCTGGGCGCGCTGCTCGCCGCGTTGCCTCGCCCGATGGCGCTCGGCAGCGTGGAACTTGCGGACGGGAGCTTCGTGACCGGCTTCCTCTGCGAGCCCCAGGCGGTCGAGGGTGCCCGTGAGATCACCTCATTCGGCGGCTGGCGCGCGTACGTGCACGCTCTTCCCCGCCCGGAAGACCGGCGCTGACGCAGCGCCGCTCCTCGTGTGTTGTGGCCACCGCCCCGGAGACGCGCTGTGCGATCTGGGGCGAAGTACCGCGCCGGAACCCACGGTTCACCAGCCGTGACGTTCTGCTGATCGACATCCACCAGCGACTGGCCGACGCGGAGCGTGGTGCCGCGGTTTGCACCCTGTTGGGCATGTCGGGCACCCAGAAGTCGCCGGCCGGTGATCGGGCCGGGCGCGGCGGTGTTGGTCGGCTGAACGCCGAGGACGTGGCGTTGTGTACCTGTGGGCAGTGCCGGGTGGGCGATCCGGTCGATGCCGGAGTCGACGGGCCTGCCGAGGATGTGCCTGTGCTGCGCCCGGTGACCCTGGCTGCGCGAGGGGACCTTGTCGCTGCCGTGCGGAGTGTTCCGCTCTTCGACGCGGCGCTGCGGCTCGCCGCCTGGTGCCGCGAGGGACGGCAGGTCACCGCCGGCCGGGTGTTGCGACCTGCGCTTGCCCGTGAGGCCGTCGAAGATCTCCAGCTGTGGAAGCTGGCTGGCGGCGACTCGCCGTATGCCGATGCCGTCGCGCGGGCTCGTGCGTTGAAATCGCTGCGCAGCGCCAAGGACGTGGCCGTTCTCGACAATCCGTGGTGGCTCGCCGTGGACGGCGGGATGATCACGATCGGCGGGGGCCGCGCGGAGGGTGGTCACAGGGCGCGGCGTTGCCCGGGGCGGGGCACGGCCTCCTCACGCCACCGTCCGCAGCCCCTGAGTCGTGGCCGGTGCGCCCCGCACGATGCGGTGCGCGCACAGGGCCGTGAGCAGGTCGCCGAGCAGGTCGGGGTCGGCTATCTCCACGCCGAGGAGGGACTCGATGCGGTCCAGGCGCTGGTAGAGGGACTGGCGGCCGATGTGCAGGAGGGCCGCGGTGCGCGTGGGCGAGCAGCCGTGGCGCAGATGGACCTCCAGGGTGCGGGTCAGATCGCTGGGGTGCGCCGCTTGCCAGGCAAGGAGCGGGCCCAGCCTGTGCTGGACCAGGCGGGAGAGGCGGTCGCGGTTGGCGTCCATGCCGCCGCGGGTCAGCTCTCGTTCGAGGGTGAGCGCGCGGGACGACGTCACCAGCGGTCCCCCGTCGGCGGACGGTTCGGCGGACGGCACGGTCAGGGCCAGCTCCAGCGTCGTACGCGCCGCCCGCAGCGTCTCGCTCCACCGCTGCCAGCCGCCGCCCGCCGCCACGGCATGCCCGACCGCCACGGTCAGCCCGGCCTCGGCGGCGGCACGGAACGCGTCCTGCACGGCGCGCACCGGGTCGCGTGCGATACCCGGTCGTACGGCGGCCCGCCCGTCTGCGCCGGGCAAGGCGAGCAACGCCAGCACGTCCCCCGGAAACACCGCCCGCAGCACCCCGCCCCCGCCCAGCGCCCGTACCGCCCGCTCCACGATCCCCGCGTCCCGCGCCCCCTGCACCGACACCCCGACCAGCCGCGCCCCCGGCCCCGCCTGGAAACCGGCGAGGGCCGCCCGCGCCTCCACCTCGGGCTGGTTGAGGGCCTGCCCGTCGGCCAGGTCGGCGAGCAGGGCGGCCGTGTGGTCGCCGCCCCAGGGCCGTACGACGGACCGCCCGGACAACCCGCGGGCCACGATCGCCCGGTTCGCGGCCTCGGTGATCCGTACGAAGGGCACGACCCGGTGCAGTGCGAGCAGCGGCAGCCCGAGTCGCCGCGCCTCGTCCTTCACCTCGTCCGGCATGTGCGGCAGCGACCGCCCCACCTCCACCGCGAGCCCCGTCGCGCCCCGCGCGGCCAGCTCGCGCACATACCGCCGCCGGATCTCCTCGCCGGCGTCCGTCAGCCCGAACCCGTTCGTCAGGAGCAGTTCGCCGCCGTCCAGGAAGTTCGCGCCCTCGTACACCTCACTGGAGTGCACCCAGCGCACCGGGCGGTCGAGGAAGCCCTCGCCCGCGAGCAGCTCGGGCTCGGCGGCCCGCACCGGGTCGAGGGCCAGGATCTCGCGGAGGGTGAGTGCGGGCACGAGAGCCTCCAGGGCGACAGTTCGTCCGGCTGCGGGTTGCCCGGAGAGTACTTTCCGCACGTTGCCCCGGTGTTTCGGCCGACGCAGAGTGAAGGGATGGATCAGGCACAGGCACACGAGTGGCTCGCCACCGTCGTCGCGGAGGCCCGCGCAGGCCTCGCCGAGGGAGGCATCCCCATCGGCGCCGCGCTCTATGGCGCGGACGGCACCCTCCTCGGCCGCGGCCACAACCGCCGCGTCCAGGACGACGACCCGTCGATGCATGCGGAGACGTCCGCCTTCCGCGCAGCGGGCCGCCAGCGCTCCTACCGGGGTACGACGATGGTGACCACCCTCTCGCCGTGCTGGTACTGCAGCGGCCTGGTCCGCCAGTTCGGCATCTCCCGGGTGGTCGTCGGCGAGGTGACCACGTTCCACGGCGGCCACGACTGGCTCGTGGAACACGGTGTGGAGGTGGTCCTCCTCGACGACAGCGAGTGCGCGGCACTGATGCGCGACTTCATCGAGAAGAACCCGGCTCTGTGGAATGAGGACATCGGAAGTGACTGAGCCCCGTATCCCCACCATCGATCTGCGGCCGTGGCTGGACGGCGACCCGGACGCCCGCGCCCGCACAGCCGGTACCGTCGACGAGGCCCTCCAGACCGCCGGATTCCTACTGGTCACCGGCCACGGCGTGGACCCGTCCCTGCGTGCCCGGATCCGTCAGGCCGCGCGGACGTTCTTCACGCTGCCCGCCGAGCTCAAGGAGAAGTACGCCGCCAAGGTCGGCGGGCGCGGCTGGCTCGGCCCCGGCGCCGAGGCCAACGGCTACTCCGAGGGGACCGAGACCCCGCCCGACCTCAAGGAGTCGCTGACCTTCGCGACGCACGAGCCGTTCGAGGACCCGGAGATCAACGCGGAGTGGTATGCGCCGAACGTCTGGCCCGGGGAGGTGCCGGAGCTGCGGGTGCTGTGCGAGGAGTACCTGGCGCGGATGGGGGAGCTGGAGAACCATCTGCTGGCGCTGCTCGGCGAGGCCCTGGGCCTGGAACCTGACTTCTTCACGCGCCACATGGACCACCCCACCTACGGCTTCAACATCAACTGGTATCCGGGGACGGAGGTCATGGGCGAGCCGGAGCCGGGCCAGTTCCGCATCGGCCCGCACACCGACTTCGGCACGGTCACGATCCTCGACCGGCAGGCCGGCAAGGGCGGGTTGCAGGTCTACACGGACGACGGCGGCTGGGAGGACGCGCCGTACGACCCGGAGGCGTTCACCATCAACATCGGGGATCTGATGGCCCGTTGGACGGGCGACCGCTGGCGTTCGGGCCGCCACCGCGTCCTGCCGCCCCCGGCCGACGCACCCGCCGAGGAGCTGATGTCACTCGTCTACTTCGGCGAGTGCACCCCGGGGACCGTCGTCGAGTCGGTTCCCGCTCCGGTGGGGCGGGTGGCGTACGGGCCGGTCGACTCGCATGTGTATCTGCGGGAGAAGCTGGACTCAATCACCGTGGGCTGACAGAAGCCGGAATCGAAGGCGAACCCCGGTCGCAGAGGGGATCCGACCGGGTACCGGCCTCAGCAGCCGTAGCGGTTCTTGCGGATCGTCGGCACGTCAGCGGGCGACCCGCAGCAGCAGCTTCCCCGTGCTCGTCCGCGCCCCCATCAGCCGATGCGCCTGCGCCGCCTCCTCCAGGCCGAACTCCGCCGTCACCGGCAGGGTCACGGTTCCGTCCACTGCGGTCGCGAAGGCCTGTTCCGTCAGGGTGCGCAGTTCCTCCGGAGCCGTCTGGGCCAGGGTGAGGATCGAGAAGCCGGCGACCGACAGCCCGCGGGGGTACAGCTCCGGCTGGCCCACCGTCCAGGCCGGCTCCCCGCTCGCGTTGCCGTACGAGACCAGGCGGCCGAAGCGGGCCAGCGACGCCAGGCTCGCGCGGAGCGTCTCGCCGCCGACCGGGTCCAGGGCGAGGTCGACGCCCCGGCCGTCGGTCGCCGCCCCCACCGCCTGCTCGAACTCGCCGACGAACACCTCGTCGTAGCCGTACTCCTGCGCGTACGAGGCCTTCGCGGCGCTCGACACCACGCCGTACACCGCCCGCGCGCCCGCCGCCTTGGCCAACTGGCCCACCGCGGTGCCGACTCCGCCCGCCGCGCCCTGCACGAGGACCGTCTCGCCGGGCTGCAGCCGGCCGACCGTGTGGACGAGTGCGTAGGCGGTCGGCAGCACCGACGGCAGCGTGGCGCCGGCGCGCAGAGCGACCCCGGCCGGCAGCGGGAAGACGGTCCCCGCGTCGGCGACCACGACGTCCGCGTACGCGCCGTCCTGCGTCAGCGCGGCCACCTTTTGCCCGACGGCGAGGCCGGTGACACCGGTGCCGACCGCTCGCACGCGGCCCGAGATCTCAAGTCCCGGCCGGAAGGGGAGACTTGGCACGCGATAGCCCTCCGACCGGGCCTTGAGGTCGGCGAAGTTCACGCCCACGTACGCCACGTCGACGCTCACCTCGCCGGGGCCCGGCTCGGGCACGTCCGCCTCCACCACCTTCAGGACCTCGGGACCGCCGTACTCCTGGAACTCGACCGCGCGCATGGCACACTCCTCAGCGAGTGTTCAACGGAAAGCGAACACTCGGGAGTGTATGGTTTTCATCGAACACTAGGCAAGCGCAGCACACTGCGCAGGCGGCGAGGGAGGCGAGCGTGCCGGCACGCACCAGTCATCGGGCCACGCCCGAGCACACCCACCCGGACGACGTCCCCGTCCAGACCGCTCTCACGGCCCTCGCCGATCCCATACGCCTCACGCTCGTCAGGGATCTGGCGGCCTCCGCCGACTGGTCCCGCACCTGCGGCAGCTTCGACGTACCAGTCGGCAAGGCGGCCCTCAGCCATCACTTCGCGGTCCTGCGGCAGGCGGGTCTGGTCGAGCAGCGCGACGAGGGACCGAGGCGGGTCAACCGGCTGCGCCGGGCGGAGTTCAGCGCGCGGTTTCCGGGGCTGCTGGAACTGGTGCTGCGCCAGGAGTCAACCGCCGCAGCGCCGCGTACAGCCCGGCGCTCACCACGAAGCCGACCAGGGGCGTGATGTCGCCGAAGGACGGGTAGTGCTCCGGGACCCAGCCGACGTACTTCTCCTGGTTGGAGAAGAGCGGGACCGACACCGCCACGCCGATCAACAGGGCCGCCAGCCCGGGCCAGTTGGTGTAGGAGCGGTCGCCCAGCCGCCACGCCAGCTCCTCGCCGGTGGCCGTACGAGACTGGAGCCACCGCTCCACCAGGATGACCCCGAGCCACGGTGCCACCCAGTACGCGATGATCAGCAGGAACGCCTCGTACGCGGACCCCGCGTCCGACAGCGACGCCCACGCCGCCGCCGTACCCGCCACGCCCGACACCACGACCAGCGTGCTCCGGCCCAGCCACGCGGGGAGCTTCAGGCCGAGCGCGGTGATCGAGATCGCGCCCGAGTAGATGTTCAGGGCGTTGGCCGAGATCGCGCCGAGGATGATGGCCAGCAGCACCAGGTCGCCGAGCCAGCCCGGCAGATGGCCGGTGAAGGCCGCCGTCGGGGTGGCGTCCTTCGGGGCGACGATCGTCGCCGACGCCGCGCCGATCACTGCGACCACCGCGACCGAAAGGAACAGGCCGAGCGCCGGGAACAGGACCGTCCTGAAGCGGTTCGCCGTCCGCGGCAGGTAGCGCGAGTAGTCCGCCGCGTACGGGTTCCAGCCCGCCGCGTAGCCCCAGGCGGTGCTGACCGCAAGGAGGAAGCCGCCACCACCTCCACCTGAGCCGCCCCCGCCGAGGTGCGCGTCCTTGAACGTCCACACGCCGGCCAACAGGAAGACGACGGCGAGCGCGGGAAACGCGTATTTCTCGAATACATGCACGAAGTTATGGCCGATGAAGCCGATCAGAATCTCCGCCGCCACCACCAGCAGCAGCGAGGGCAGGGGGCGCAGGCCGGTGAGGGTGTTGAGGGCGAAGGCCGCGCTCACGCTGTTCACCGCGAACCAGCCGACGCCTGCCACCAGGCCGTTGACCCCGGACGGCAGGATGTTGCCCAGGAAACCGAAGGAGAAGCGGCCGATCACCATCTGCGGGACGCCGAAGCGCGGCCCGTCCAGGGACAGCACACCCTGGGTGAGCGCGCCGAGCACGGTGCCGAGGAGGATGGCCGCGGTCGCCTGCCAGAAGTCCAGGCCGAAGAAGAGGACCGAGATCACGCCGATGTAGACGGTCGCGAACTCGATGTTCGGGGAGGCCCACGTCCACAGCAGCTGCAGCGGGCTGCCGTGCCGTTCGGCGTCGGGTATGGGTTCCGAGCCCGCCGTCTCGACGGCGATGACCCGGTCACCGTACTCGGGGACGATCGTGGTGGCTGAGCTGGCAGGAGCAGTCGTCATGCGAGGTAAGTGTCCGGCCCGGGCGGGTTCCGGCCCAGGGGCGCATTGTCCGCTTCGGGAGGCTTGCCGGCGTACAACCTGTAGGCATCGGGGACGGCCTGCCGCCATCGGCGGGGCCGATGACCCCATCGGCAGGACGCCCCACTGCCGCGTGGACCGGCCGTACCGCCCGCTCGTAGCGTCCTGGACATGACCTCCGAGAACAAGAGAACGGCCCAGCTGACGACCGCGATGGTGCTCTCCGGCACCGTTCCTAGTCAGTGAGCAGGAGTGAGTCTTGTACCCAATCCTGGTCAACTGGCGCATCCCGAACGGTGGTGGATGCACTGGTCTCCCGCGTTCGCGCCGCGTCCGGCGACACGGATCGTGTCCGTGGTCCGGGGATGCGGGGGCGGGTTCCCTCACGCCCGCGGGTGCCGCGTCTGGCCTGAGCGGTCCGATGCCCCGCACGATCGCTCTGGTCGTGTGGGGGCGGTGCCGTCCGTCGCCGGATGCGGTGCCCGAGGGCGCGCCTGCCGATCGCGATGCTCGCGGCATCGTGACGGGTGGTCTTCCTGGTCGTGTAAGTGAGGGGCCCCAGCCAGTGCTGGGCGCCCCACCTGCTGGTGTAGGCCGGGTCGACGGCGATGATGGTGATGCCGAGTTCGGCCGCCATGCTGACGAGCCGGGCCCGCAGTTTGGATACGGGCATGCCGGAGATCACCTGCCTGAACCGCTTCTGGCGGCCGTGTTTCTCCCGGGTTTTCTCCGCGGTGAAGTCGAGGTCTTCGATCGCGATGGACAGGCCGTGGCGTTGGGCCCAGTGCAGGAGCCGGATCAGTGCATGCCGTACCTGGGCGTCACGGTGGTTCGCGGTGCCGGACAGGTCGTAGAAGAACCGGCGCGGCTCGCCGCATGGGTTGCCGTGCTGATCGAGGCGCCAGGCGGCGAGGTGGTCGGCGTTGGTGTCGACACTGATCAGGCCGCCTGTGCGGGCGTGGGACAGGGGGACGGTTTTGACCGGTGGGATGGTCCAGGAGGCGGTGAGGTACCAGCGGGAGCGGTCTGTGTCGTAGTGGATGCGGTAGGCCACGGCCCGGTTCGTGGTGATGCGGTCGGCCCACTCCTCGCCCCGGTGGTGGAAGAGGGCAGCGCCAGTGAACGTGTACCGGCCATGCGGGGCGTTGGCCAGGTGGGCAAGCGGCGCAGGCAGCTTCAGCGACACCTCGCCGTCCGGGGTGACGCGGATCGTCTCGTTGCCGAACCGCTTGCCCGATTCCCCGTCCGCTTGCAGAAACCAGCGTGATGCTTCCCAGCGTTGCCGCCACTGGGCCTGCGTGAGCTGGGCGGCGTGCAGGTGGTGCCGGTTGCGCGCGAGCCGCTTCCCGCCGCGCACAACCCGGACGCGGCCCACGGCGTGGTCGGCCTGCTCGGCACTGAGCCGGTCTTGAAGTACCTGCAGGCGCCGGGTCTTGGCGAACCACTCTTGTGCGCTGCGGTAGCCGCCGGGCGCACGCTTGTTTCCCTTCTCTCCGATCGGGAGGGACAGGCGGTGCGCGATCGTCCGCACGCCCGCCTGAAGGCTTTGGATGTGCGCGCGTTGGGCACGCCTGGACAGCGCCCACTGATCGTGCGTGGCCTTGGTGATGCTCCCGGCCCAGCGCGACGAAGCCTCCTCTGTCAGGGCCCGCTTGCGCTCCGCCCACCTATGCGCGGAGTGCTCCAGACCGTCGGCGCACCGGCGTTTGAGGTCCTTCGAGGCCAGCGAGCCAAGGTGCGTGCCCACCAGGCGCAGCACCTGCTCGTCGTCGGCGCTCAGGTGCTTGAGGCGGGTGCGGATCGCCACGCCGGACGGGCCGACGGCCACGAAGGGGGCAGCGATCGTGCGCAGCGACTCGTCGGGCATCGATGTACTCCCTCCATCACGCTTGAGCAGCAACAGGAAGAACAGTACGAGCCGGCACTGACATCAATGTCCGACGACGTGTGCGCGCTACAACACCACCAACCCGTACATGCTCCTGCACACCCACACACGCTCCTGCCCACCCGAAAACGACCAGTTCCCCACCCTCGGCGTCTTCGTCGTCGAGTCGGGCGCCTCGCCCTTCGACGTCGTCTTCTTCCGCGTCCTGTTCGGCGCCCTCGCCCTCGGCGCCTACGTCGTCGCCCGCGGCTGGCTGCGCGACCACGGCTTCACCCCACGCACCCTGGGCCTGGCCGTCCTGGGCGGCGTGTTCATCGTCTTCAACTGGGTCCTGCTCTTCCAGGCGTACGAGAACACATCGATCTCCGTCGCGACGGTCGTGTATCACACCCAGCCGTTCTACGTGGTCCTGCTGGGCGCCCTGCTGTTCCGCGAGCGGCTCACGGCCGCCAAAGTGGGGTGGGTCGCGGTCGCCTCCGCCGGGCTGATCCTCGTCTCGGGCGTCACCCCGGGCGACTTCGCGAACGGCGGCTCGTACGTCGTCGGCGTCGGCCAGGCCCTCCTTGCCGCGCTCCTGTACGGTCTGTCCACCCTGGTCACCAAGCGCATCACCGGGGTACGCCCGCACCTCATCGCCCTCGTCCAGGTCGTCGTCGGCATTCCCCTGCTGCTGCCCTTCGCCGACTTCGGCGCGATGCGCGGGGAGGGCGCGGACTGGGGGTGGCGGGGGACCGGCCTCGGGATCATCCACACCGGTCTGATGTACGTCCTGATGTACGCCGCCTACGCCAAGCTGCCGACCGCGAAGATCGCCGTACTCGCCTTCGTCTACCCGGCCGTCGCGATGGTCATGGACTGGGCGGTGTACGGCCATCGCATCGGGCTCGTCCAGGCGCTCGGCGTCCCGCTGATCGTGACGGCGAGCCTGCGCGTCACGCTTCCTCGGCCACGAGCCGCCGCGCCTGCGCCACGAACAGCCGGGCGTGCGCCGGAAGCCGCTTCCCGGCCCGCCACGCCAGCTGCGTGCGAATCGTGAACGGCGGCTCCCACCGCAGTCGTACGAGAGAACCCTCCGCGAGTTCGGCGGCGACCGTCACCTCGGGCGGCGGCGAGATCCCGAGCCCGGCCGCCGCCGCGCGTTTGGTGGCCTCGATCGTGCCGAACTCCATGAAGTCCACCGGGGCCAGGGAGGTGAGCTCCCGCTCGAACAAGTCCCGGTAGGCACAGCCGGGTTCGGTGGCCAGGAGGGGCTGTCCGACGAGGTCGGCCGTCCCGACCGGTTTCCCGGACATCGGCGACGCCGCGCTCGCCACCCGCTCGGCGGCCGAGAAGCGGGTCATGCTCAGCCGCGACCGGGGTCTGCTGCACCGCCGTGAACTGTGGGCCGGCGCGTTCGTCTACAGCACCCGCCCCGAGGACCAGCTGCACGACGTCCTCGGCCGATTCTCCCCCGACCTGCGTCCCTGGACCCGCTGCACCGCCTGCAACGGCCTGCTGAAACAGGCCGGCAAGGCCGAAGTCGCCGACCAGCTCAAGGGCGGCACCCAGCGCTCCTACGACGTCTTCGCCCAGTGCACGGAGTGCGGCCGCGCCTACTGGAAGGGCGCGCACCACGACCAGCTGGAGGCCATCGTGGAGCGCGCCCTGGCGGAGCACGGTTAGCGCCGGGTCACATCCCCCTTGTCGCACGCGGTCCCGTTGCGATCGCGGTCCAGCCCCAGCGGGTCGTCGGCCCCGTTGACCTTCAACCGCCCGTAGTCGTTCTGCCGGAGCCAGTCGCACCGCGCCCGGGCCGTCTTCTTCACCCTCGGCGGGAAGACCGTCGGCACGCACACGTTGGCGGAGCCGTAGTGGCGGTCGCAGCCGGAGAGGGTGGGGCTGACCTGCTGGGAGGCGCGCTTCCTGGCGGGGCCGGAGACCTTGCCGGACAGGGAGTCGGCGAAGGCGTGGACGTGCGGGGACGCGGCGCTCAGGGCGGCCGGGCCCGTCAGATGGACCCACTTGGCCACCGAGGGCACCCCGTTGGCGTCGACCGCGAAGAGCATGTACCAGCCGGGCGGGGCCATGTCCGGGTTGTTCGTGACGTTCAGGTCGACGTTGTCGCCGTCGACCGACAGGGGCAGGTCCACGAACCGCTGATTCGGGTCGGACGAGTGGGTGACCGCCGCGGGACGGATCAGCTCGGCCTCGGCGATCGGGCGGTCGACCGTGATCCGCTGGGTTTCGCCGTACTTCCACTCCTGGCTGATCACCGAAGTGATCGTCGGGCGGGTGCCCTTGTAGAGGTAGGGCGGGGTGTAGATGGACACGTTGTGGTTCCAGCTGCCGTTGCCCGGGTTGTCGCCGGTGGCCATCACCCGGCCGTCGGGCAGCAGGAACGCCGAGGAGTGGTAGCCACGGGACTCGGGGTCGGCGGCCACCGGGTCGAAGGTGTTGGTGCCGGGGTCGTAGAGCGAGGACTCGTGGACCGGGTCGGCGCGGTTGTGCAGGGCGCCGCCGGTCTCCAGCACCTTGCCGTCGGGCAGCAGCACGGCGGAGACGTACATCTTGCCCTGGTTGCCGGTCTCCGGCTGCGGCCCGTTGCCGAGGTCGACCGTGCCCTGCGGAACCGGCGGCCCGGCGACGTACGACGGGTTCGGCTGCCTGAGGTCGATCAGGTCGGTGAGCCGGCCCGCGTCGGGGTTGGAGTCGATGTTGCCGCCGCCGATGGTGAGGACCTTCTGGTCCTGCGCCGGGGGCAGCAGCACGCTCGCCGACTGGTCGCGCTCGTCCTTGTTCTGCAGCCCCGGGATCTGCGTGATCGTGTTGGCGTCGTAGTCGTAGATCGCCGAGCCCGTGCCGGGGATGTTGTTGCCGAAAACATGGCTGCCCGTGTAGAAGAGGCGGCCGTCCTGCATCAGGATCATCGACGGGTACAGGCCCCAGTACGACCAGGTCTGGTTGACCTGCGACAGCGGCAGCCACTGGTTCTGCGCCGAGGAGAACTTCTCCGCGGTCACCGAGCCGGTGGAGTCCTCGCGCAGCCCGCCGAAGGTGATGACGTCACCGTTGCCCAGCTCGGTCGCCGAGGGGTACCAGTGGCCGTCGTTGAGGTCGTTGGTCCTGCTGTAGGTGTCGGTCGCCGGGTCGAAGATGTACGAGTCCTTGAACCCCTCGTAGCCATGGCCGCCCGCGACCGGGTACGCCTTGTTGCCGCTCAGGACCAGCACCCGCCCGTCCTGGAGCTGCACATGGCCCGCGCAGAACATGTCCTTCGGCGTCGGGACGACCTTGTACGTGCCGTTCGCCGGGTCGTACACCGCCGAGGTGAACGTGCCCGCGTCGAAGTTCTCCTCGCTGTTGCCGGACCCGGCGATCAGCAGCACCTTGCCGTTGTCGAGGACGACGGAGTGCATGGAGCGGACCGGGTTCTGCGTGGGCAGGACCGACCAGCTGCCGTTCGCGCACTGGTCGTCCGTGCCGGTGCACTGGGCCTGCGGGACGGCGTCCGGGACCTGGTCCATGGTGTAGTCGTCGGTGGTCGCCGATCCGGTGCCGTAGACGGAGACACCCCAGGTGATGCGGTCGGTGCCGGCCGGGACCTCGGGGGTACGGACGGTGGCCTGAGTCCAGGCCGACGCCATGTCCAGGGTCTTGAGGTCGGTCCAGTACTGCCAGCCGGCGGTGGTGTCGTGCCGGAAGAGCGTGATGTTGGCGTCCGGGGTGGTGGTCTTGTACCAGAGCCCGAGGTCGTACTGCTTGCCGACGGACACGGCCGGCGCGCAGTCGGCGGACTCCGTGATCAGCGCCTTGCGGTCGCCGTCGACGCGGCGGGTCAGCGTGACCTTCATGGCCGTGGACCCCGAGTGCGCGTCCGGGGTCGTCTCGAAGCCGAAGTCGTTGTCGCCCCAGCCCGACCTCTCCCAGCAGTTCGGCATGCCGTCGGTACCGGCGGTCTCGAAGCCGGGGTTCTTGATCAGGTTGGCTGCCTCGGCGCTCTGCGGTGAGGTGAGGAGCAGACCGGCGGTCAGGGCGCCCACCCCGGCCAGCGCGGTCCGCCTGCGGTACGTGACTCTCACCCGGCTCTCCTTGCTCGGCTCCCCCGGCGGCGGGGGAGGTAGACCAGCGCTTCGGTGCCGGCGAAGCGCAGGACGAACGTCATGACCAGCGCGAGCGCGGTGGCCGGCAGGGCGCCCATGCCGAACCGGCCGACGAGCAGGGCGATCAGCGGGATGCGCAGCACCAGGTCGGCGTTGGCGAGCAGCGCGAACCGGCCGAGCCGGTCCCACCAGCGGCGGTGCGCGCGCCGGTCGCGGAACAGCAGCTGCTCGATGAGCAGGAAGTTCCAGGCGACCCCGAGCTGGTTGGCGAGGATCTCGGCGGGCACGTAGTGCATGCCGACGGCGGTGAGGGCGTAGAGGCTCAGCAGGTTCGGGACGAATCCGCTCGCGCCGATCAGCCCGAAGCCGACCATTCGGGCGACCGGTGAGGCGGCGCGCAGCCCGGCGAGATGGCGCAGGAAGCGGAAGCCCTCCCGGGCGGTGGACTTGGACTCGCCGGCGAACCGGTCCTGGAAGACGAACGGCACCTCGGCGACCCGGCGGGCGCAGCTGCGCACGGCCAGTTCCAGGAGGATCTTGTAGCCGAGCGGCTGGAGCACGTCGGCGGTGACGGCGCTGCGCCGGATGGCGAAGAAGCCGCTCATCGGGTCGCTGATGCCGTGCAGCCTGCGCGGGAAGAGGGCCTTGGTGAGCCAGGTCGCCCCGCGTGAGACGGCCACCCGGTAGCTGCCTGCGAGCCCGGCCCGGCTGCCGCCCTCGGTGTACCGGGAGGCGACGACCAGCCCAGCGTTCGTCCGCTCTCCGGTGGCCACCAACTCCGGTACGAGTGACGGCGGATGCTGGCAGTCGCCGTCCATGACGACGATCCAGTCCGAGGTGGCCGCCCGCAGCCCCTCGACGACCGCTCCGCCGAGCCCGCCGACGGGTTCCTCACGGTGCAGTACGGCCACCGGGAACGGGCAGTGGCGGGCGGCCACCCAGATCACCTCGGGGGTGTCGTCGGTGGAGTCGTCGACGAAGAGGACCTCGCAGGGCAGCCGCGCGGGCACCGACTCGGTGATCCGGTGCAGCAACTGCCGGACGTTCGCGGACTCGTTGAAGGTGGGTACGACGATGGTGACGGCGCCGGGCTCCGGTACCTCGACGGCGTCGAGGCCGGGTATGGGTGCGGTGTACTCGCTCATCTGGTGGCTCCCACGGCCTGGATCTGCCGGATCTCGATGCGGTCGGGTCCGGTGCCGAAGGTGGCGACCGGCGTGGAGTGCTGGATCGCCGCCCTGACGTTGGGCAGGTCCTTGGCGTCGCGGCGCACGGTCGGCGAGGCGACGACGTAGTCGATGTCCCGCCAGCCGCGCGGCATGGTCCTGGTGACGGCCGGGTCGAGGTCGGCCTTGTAGAACCAGATGGCGCCGAGCCCGGGCCGGTACCCGGCGTGCACGAGGTCCAGCCAGAGGGCGTCGTCGACGAGGACCCGGGTGTCCTCCGGGTCCGCCACCCGGGTGCTCATCCAGTGGGAGGCCTGCCGGTAGGGCTTGTTGGCGTCGGCGGTGACGGCGGTGCGGTCGCCGTCGTACCAGTGCGGTACGACGTAGGTCCCGGCGGCGAGGGCGAGGACGGTGGCGAGCGCGTACCGGCCACCGGTGAGGTACCGGCTCTTGCTGTCGGCCCGCCAGCGGCGCACGACCGCGTGGACGACGGAGGCGGTGCCGCCGGCCAGCACCAGGGCGAGGAAGGGCAGCGCGCCGATGATGTACATGGCGGGCAGGTAGCCGTTGGGGCGCAGGGCCACGGCGGCCAGGACGGCGACCGTCAGCGCGGGGCCGGCGAGGGCGCGGGCGGTGACCGACCAGCGCCGGGTGAGCAGCAGGAGCAGGGCTCCGGCGAGGCCGCCGAGGGGCAGGACGCGGTCGTAGTACAGCCAGGAGTGCAGGACGCCGTAGGAGCCGGAGCGCCCGTCGAGGATGAAGCCCGAACCCGGCCGGGACATCTGGTAGGTGATGCCGTCCCACAGGGACACGTGTCCGGCGCCGGGGAACAGCTCGCCCTTCAGCAGGGCGAACAGCGGGTAGGAGAAGCCGATCAGGGCGCACGCGGTGACGGCACCGGTGAGGGCGAACTTGCGGGTGTCGCGGTGGCTGTGCCGCCACATGGTGACGAACAGGGCGGGCAGGACCACGAACATCGTTTCCTTGGTGAGCACGGCCGCGGCCGCGGCGAGGCCCGCGCCGAAGTGGTGCCAGAGGTGGCGGCTGGGCGAGGCGGCGAGGCAGAACGCCAGCAGCAGCCACGTCACGGCGATGTTGTCGAGGAAGATCTCCCGGCTGAGGACGACCGCGAGCGGGGAGAGTCCGAGCAGGGCCATGCCGAGTCCGGCGGCCCAGCGGGGCAGCGAGAGCCGGCGGCCGAGGACGTAGACGAGGACCGCGCTGACGCCGCTGATTCCGAGCATGAGGATCCGCATGGTGCCGACGGTCATCGAGCCGGGGCTGATCGCCGCGGGGAGCCGGCTGAGCAGGGCTATCTGGATCCAGCCGAGCGGCGGGTGGTCGTACCAGTAGGTGTAGTGGGCGAGGCCCCGGCCCTGCTGGACGGCCCAGGCCTGGGCGAGGTAGGTGCCCTCGTCGTCGCTGAGGGTCGGGTAGCCGGCGATGTTCCAGCCCTGGACGACGAGCATCACGGCGAGCAGGGCACCGCAGAGCAGCAGGTCGGGGCGGGAGGAGCGGAGCCGTACCGGCGGCCGTGCCCGGCCGGCCGGAGGCGTTTCGGGCACGGGTCGGCGCCCTGCGGGGACCTTCGCTGCGGTCACCGCGGGAAGTGTGGAGGTCACGCAGGAACGTCCTCTCGGATGGTCTCGGCCGCGATGAGGTGCGCGCCGACGTGCGTGGTCAACTCCCAGTCGTTTCGGCCGCGTTGCTCGCGCCATACGGCGCGGATCGCGGCCCCGGCGAGGAGGACCTGGTAGAAGGGCCCGCCCATGACGAGTTTCAGGTAGTGGATGAGGCGGACCCTCAGGCCGTACTGCTTGCCGAAGTCGTGCAGCCCGACCACCTCGAAGGCGAAGGTGACCGCGGCGGTGACCAGCGGCAGGAAGGTGAGGAAGGCGACGCCGACGGGCACGTCGAGGAAGAGCGCGACGGCCGCGTTGAGCGGGATGACCACGCCGGAGAAGGCCTGCAGGAAGGGTGTCATCAGCGTGTACCGGGCGAGCAGCCGCTGCCCGAAGGCGGCCAGTTGCTTCCAGTCCTTCTTCCGGTACACCTGCAGGAAGCCCTGGTTCCAGCGGGTGCGCTGCTTGAGCAGTGACATGAGGCTTCCGGGGGTCTCCTCCCGGGTGACCATGTCGGAGTCGTAGGCGACGACGACCTTCTTGCCGACGCTGGACAGGCGCACGCCCAGGTCGCAGTCCTCGGCGAGGCAGTTGGGGTCCCAGCCGTCCGCTTCCCTAAGGACGCGGGTGCGCACGAAGACGGTGTTCCCGCCGAGCGGGATGAACCCCTTCTGCGCATGCAGGTGCAGCCGGGAACGGAACCAGAAGAAGTACTCCAGGCAGTTGCGCAGGCTGTACCAGCTGGAGTGGAAGTTGATGAGCTGCACCCCGCCCTGGACGACGTCCGCGCCGGTCGTGCGGAACGCGTGGTCGACGTGGGCGAGCAGCTCCGGGTGGACCTGGTCCTCGGCGTCGAAGACCCCGACGACGTCGCCGCGGCAGTGCGGCAGCGCCGTGTTCATGGCCTTGGGTTTGTTCTTCTTCTCGTGGGTGTCGACGACGACCCGGACGCGCCGGTCACGGGCGGCGGCCCGCTCGGCCACTTCCGTGGTCTCGGGGTCGTCGTGCCCGACGATCACGATGATCTCGAAGTCGGCGTGTGAGGACTCGAGCAGCCGCTGGACGGTGTGGTCCAGCACGGCCCGCTCGTGCCGCGCCGGCAACAGCAGTGAGAACGACAGGTGTTCGCCGCCGTCCGGTCTGCCGAACCGGGTGGAGGCCAGCACTTCGGGCGTACGCCACGCGTGCATCTGCCACCACAGGGTGAAGGCCGCCATCCAGAACAGGGCCAGTGAGACCGCGGCTATGAAGACAGACGTGAGCAAAAGATCCCCCAGACCCCGATTACCCCCTGTGCGCGCAACGGTGAGTTACCACCAGTAGACCCGCCGTGAAGACAGTAGGGGGGACCTGTGAAGTGCAAGAGCTATTCCGATAAACAGCTTGTTTCGGAACGGGCACGTGAGTAATAGGACCTATGCGAACACCTGCCCCGTTTCGGACAGTTCACCAGCCCGATGCACCGCGTCCCGGGTGCTCAGCTCCTGTTCAGGGACGAGATGAGCCGTTCCGGATCGGTCGTCGGCGCGTCGCACGTGAAGTCGCGGCAGACGTACGCCGCCGGCTCGCCGGCCACCAGCGGGCGGCCGGCGAGGAGCGGGAACTCGTCACTCTCGGCGGCACCGACGGCGACGACGGCGCCCGGCGCGGTGCCCAGGAGCGCCGTACGGTGCAGGGCGATTGTCCGCTCGTCCGCGAGGCCGGGCCCGACGACGGCGACCTCCTTCGGCCCGTCGAGCACGGCCTCGGCGACGGCGAGCCCCCAGCCACCGAACCGGGGCACGCGCGGCCCGAAAGCCTTCACCACCCCCAACGCCCGTTCGAAGGCGGCCCGGTGGGGCGCCGATCCGGTGTATGCGGCATAGCTCAACAAGGCACCCGCCGCCGCGGTCCATCCCGACGGGGCGGCGTTGTCGGGGGGCTCCTGCGGCCGGCGGATCAGCGGCTCGGCGTCGGCGTCGGTGTCGTAGAGCGCACCGGTTGCCGAGTCGGTGAAGCGCATCTCAAAGGAGCAGCGCCGTACGCGGGTTGTCGGGCGGCGCGAGTCCAGGCCGTCCGGTGAGCCCGGCCACGTCGAGGTGGAGGACGTGTGCGCGATCGTCGGCCGCTTTGGCGACTGGGTACAGGTGGAGGCGACCGGCCGCCCCAGCTCCGTGATCCCCATGCTGGCCGCCTTCGCCCAGGCGGACCGGAATTGAAACAGCAGGTCAGCGAACCACCGCACGCTCGGTGCGCGCCGGGGCGTGGTAAATCCCGTGGGGCGCGCCGGAGGCGCTTGTGATTGCTCTATCTCCCGACGGAGCCGCAAGATCGCGCCCGGTATGGCCGCTCATGAGGGGCCCGCGCGGAGCGTGGCGACTGACGACAATGCAGCCGGGCACCAGCTATGGGGCCACCGACGCCCCCATGGCTGGCCGGCCTTAGTTGCCGGTGCCTGCCTCGTCGGTCGTGCCGGCGAACGGCACAGTAAGACAGGCGAGCCGTGCCCCAGCCATTCCTGCCTCGCCGGGCTTCGTCGCCGTCCCGTGCTCATGGATGATCACGGACCGGGCCTCGCCCGGCCGGAAGCCCCAGTCATGCCAGGATTCGGCGGTGGCACGGCCCTGGGCGTCGGTCCTGAAGTCCAACCACACCTCGTTCTCGGAGTTCGCATAGGCGGGGTCGGTAGAAGGCTGGTTGGGGTCCTTGACGTTCTGGTAGTGCGGACCCGAGGCATCCGGGGTGCGGCCACACGGCTTGGTGTGCACATGCGCTCCATACACGCGGTTCGGGAGCAGCCCGCTCACCTGGAGCCGAACGCTGGTGGCCGCGCCGCCGATGGGACCTCCCACCTGCTCGACGACGGAAATGCGAGCGCCCACGGGCACCGTCTTCGCGTCGTACGTCAGCGGTTGCGACGGATGGAACGGCGAAGACGGCACGAACTGCCCCTCCACCTTCACCGTGCGGGAGCCGTCATCCGCGAATGCGGATGTGGCCGGCAGCGCGAGCAATGCTGTGACGGCAAGGGCGGCGGAGGCTTTAAGAAGAATCCTCATGAGCGGTCTCCTTCGACGAAGCGCGATGAGCGGTCCGGCGGGATGGCCGTCCCACCGTACGGGCCAACGATTCCGCGCCACGCGTAGAAGGCGTCCGTTGGAGTGAAGCGGTCGAGCGGGCGCACTCGGGTGAGGCTCACCAGTTTGATTAGCGAAGCGTAGTGAACCTGTGGCAGAGTGCTACGCGCACGCCCGGCGCCCAGGCGACGCCCGCACCCTCCTCGGTCGGGTCTTGCGGCCCGGTCGACCAGCGTCCGGAGGGACGTGCCACGCGGGCTGGCGGCTCCTGTCGTTCAATACCAGGGCACGAAGGCGATTGGCTCCCAAGGCTGAGCAACGCTCAGGCTCGCTAAGCCAACCAGAGACGCTTCACGCAGCTGCAGTGCGGGAGCCGGGATCGGCATCACGCCCGGCGCGATGGCCTGGAGCACGGTGACGGTGCAGCCCGGCCGCTACGAGCTGGTCTGCAACTTCCCCGGCCGCTACGCGGCCGGGGAGTACACAGAGCTGGACGTCACACGGTGACCACAGCAAGGAGCGGCGCGGACGCTGGAGCTGTGCCGGGGTGATGCCTGGGACGGGCGTGCCGGCTTGCATGGGGGCGGTGGCCCTACTGTCCCTGCACCATGGGCCTTGCGTGCTCGAAGGCGTCGTCGACGAGGACGACCTGGTGTCCTGCGGCGGCAAGCAGTGAAGCCGCGATCGCGGCTCTGAAGCCGCTGCGGCAGTGCACCCAGATTTCGGTGTCCGGCAGGGCGGAAAGGGCTCCGGGCACTTCGGGCAGCGGAACGTGCCGGGCGCCGGGTAGGTGTCCGGAGCGCCACTCGCTGCCGCTTCTGACGTCCAGGACCTCTATCGGCCGCCCGACCCGGGCGGTGGCCAGGGTCGTGAAGTCCGATCGGGGGTAGGAGGCCAGCCGGGGTGGGCCTGCCCATACCAGCGGGCTTCCGGCGGCGACGGCCGCGGGGTGGTCGAAGCCGATCCGCAGCAGCCCGTGCCGGGCGGCTTCGAGCTGCTCGGCGTCGGCGGCCAGCAGCGTGAGCGGAGCGTCGAATGGCACCAGCCAACCCAGGTATGTGGCCAGCGATCCGCGGGCGTCGAAGTTCACCGTGCCCCGCAGGTGGATGTGGGCGAAGTCGGCTCGCGGCCGGACGTCGACCACCCACTCCCCGGCTGCGATGCGGTCGGCCAGCTCGGAGGGAGTGGCGGTGTGCGGCACGGTCAGGGTGGTCAGGGGCACGGGTCCGGCGGCGTTGATCGGTGCCATGTGGCGGTAGTACGCGGGGTAGGGCTCAAGACCGGCCAGGGCGCTGGAGACGAAGGCGTCCTCTGCCAGGGTGAAGACGGGGTTGGCGGCGCGTTCGCGGCCGATGGTGGAACGTGCGACCGCGGTGGCGGTCGTCGCCGTGCAGAAGCTTCCGAATCCGTGGGTCGGCAGGACCACGGTGTCATCGGGCAGTACCTCGGCCAGGTGGCGGGCTGATCGGTACTGCCGGCGGGCCAGCGGCTCGGCCAGGTCCGCACCCATCAGGTCGGTGCGCCCGGTGGTGCCGTACAGCAGCGAACCGCCTGTGCATACCAGCCGTGGCGTCCCGCCGGAGGGTGCGAAGGCGTAGGCGACGTGGTGGTCGGTGTGCCCCGGCGTGCCGATCACCTGGATCTGCAGCTCGCCGGCCGGAAGCTGGTCGCCGTCGCGTACCCGGACGGCGTCGAAGCCGAGCTTGGGCCCGGCCGGCACCGCATAGGCGGCATCGAATCGGCGGGCCAGTTCGAGACCGCCCGTGACGTAGTCGTTGTGCAGGTGGGTCTCGACGACCGCGTCGAGCCGCAAGGCCCGCGAGTCGAGCACGGCGGTGATCCGCTCCAGGTCGCGCTGGGGGTCCACGGCGACCGCTACCGACCCGTCCGTGATCAGGTAGCTGCGGTTGCCCAGGCTCAGCGTGGCGAGCTGGATGACCTCCAGGCCCTCGGGCAGCTGAGCCGACAGGCGCAGCTGGGCCTCGGTGACCTGACCGAGCTGCGCCTCCACCGGCAGCTCTGTGGCGCCGCGCGGCGACAGCACGCGCAGCACCCAGTGCCCTGGCGTCACGTAGAAGCGGAACGTGCCCGAGGAGGCGGTGACCACTTCGCCGACGAACTCCCCTGCCGGGTCGAGCAGGCGGACCCAGGCACCCGCGACCGGCCCGTCGGCGGCCTCGACGCGGCCGGCCACCTCGGTCCGGGCGGTGGTGTCGATCTCCGGTACAGCGGCTGCCTGGCGTCGGCCACCCGTCGGCGCCGCTGGGGTTCTGGTCACGTCTGGTCCGTTGCTTACCGTCTGTGAGGCTGCTGCTCCGGTCACTTCTCGATCGGGACGCCGACCATCGAGCCGTACTCGGTCCACGAGCCGTCGTAGTTCTTGACGTCCGCATGGTCGAGCAGTTCGTGGAAGACGAACCAGGTGTGGGCGCTGCGCTCGCCGATCCGGCAGTAGGCGATGGTCTCCCGGTCGAAGTCGACGCCGGCGTCACGGTACAGCGCCCGCAGTTCCTCGTCGGACTTGAAGGTGCCGTCGTCGTTGGCCGCCTTTGACCAGGGCACGTTCCTGGCGGTCGGGATGTGCCCGCCGCGCTGAGCCACTTCCTGTGGCAGGTGGGCGGGGGCCAGCAGCTCTCCGGAGAACTCCTGGGGAGAGCGGACGTCGATCAGGTTTTTGCTCCCGATCGAGGCGAGTACCTCGTCACGGAAGGCCCGGATCGAAAAGTCCGGTTCCTTGGCCGTGTAGTCGGTCCTGGGCCGCTGCGGCGCCTCGTCGGTCAGCGGCCGGGACTGCAGTTCCCACAGCTTGCGTCCGCCGTCGAGGAGGCGCATCTGGTCGTGCCCGTAGATCTTGAAGTACCAGTAGGCGTACGCGGCGAACCAGTTGTTGTTGCCGCCGTAGAGCACCACCGTATGGTCAGGCGCGATGCCGCGGTTGGACAGCAACTCCTCGAAGTGCTCGCGGTCGACGAAGTCGCGGCGGAAGGGATCTTGCAGGTCCATCTTCCAGTCGAACTTCACCGCGCCGCGGATGTGGCCCTGTTCGTAGGCGCTGACGTCCTCGTCCACCTCGGCGAATACCACCTGCGGGTCGTCCAGGTGCTGCTCGGCCCAGTCAGCGTCGACCAAAGAGTGTTCACGGCTCATCGCCGCCTCCTTCCAGTCCGGCGGGTGAGACCCTCCGCAGCCTCGGAAGCGCACCGACACGTGGCGTAAATGCCGCCACTTCCAGCACAACCCTCGGCGATGCGGGCGGCAACTCCGGGCACGACTCATCCCAGCGCCCAACCATGTGACCGCGCCCGTAAACGCAACGCTGTGCTCGACTGCCGCCACTTTGTGGGCGCCGACCACCACGTCGGCCCCGCCCACGATGGCGGCCGCGGCCAAGACGGCGGCCACGCCGCCGTCGGGGGCCCACGCCGACCTCGCCGTCCTCCAGGCGACGGACGGCCAGTGACCGCACGGTCGGCGAAATCGCCCCGCCACGGTGGCACGGGGGAAACCACCAGGGCGGGTATCGTCCGGCATCGCAGGGCCGGGCTCTCCGGTTCCCACGCTACTCGGACTTCTTGACCATGGTCTTGCCGCAGCAGCACCTCGGGGCGTCCTGCCGGCTGGTGCAGGAAGGCGGAGCCGCCTTGGTCACCGTCAGCTCGCACCCGCAGTCGGCCTCCGGGCAGCGGAAAACCTGGTGGCTGGTGCCCATCACCGCCGAAGCCGAGCTCGCAGAGATACGGCAGGTGGCCGTGCAACCTGCCGGCTCGGTCCTGCACTGCCCACCGACAGGCCGGCAGGCCTGCGGCCGCTTCTGGCTGTCCCGTCCCGACGGATCCGGACTACTCACCGATCCCGCCGCCCTCGCCACCGCGTTCAGCCCCAGCAGCCACCCACGCCCCACGGAGACCCCCGATGTCGAAGACGATGAGCCCACCCGTCGACCTGGCGCTGCCGCCCGCGTGACCCAAGCCCGCACCACGCTGCGGCGTGTGCGCCGCACTCGCCACACAGCGGAACGAGGCCGCGGCGGGCGGGGACTACTCGAAGGTCTCGGACTGCACGTCGAAATCCGCGAACACAAGGACCACCGCCCAAGACGGCGACGGTGAGCAGCACCGGAAGACAGCCGGTGCCGTAACAAGGCACACGCCGCGTCACAGGAGAAACAAGGTCGTTGCGCAGGCCCCAGTTCCCGACCACAGGCCCGACCACGAGGGCCACAACCCCGACCACAAGCCTCACCACAGCAGGTCACAGCGCTACGCAACCGGCAAACAGGCCAAGCAATGAAGCTGCGCACATGCGCAGCCGGATAGCGCTTGCGCAGACTTCCCTACCGCACCCCAGACCCCGCATGCGCAACAGGACACGCGCCAAGGCCCACCTGAGCACAGCCCAGGACAGTGGTCAGGCGGGTGCGCTGCCCAGGGTCAGCATGAGGCCGCTGAGGAAGGCGCCGTAGTCGTCGGCGCGGTCTGGTGCCCGGAACTGGCGTGGGGCCGTTCGCGTGATCGCTGATGGTGGGCTGGGCACGGCGGTTGGGGGTCGGATCCGGCCCTCGCGGGGTCTGCCCAGTGAGAGGGCGCCGCGCAGATCTGCGGCTGCGTCCACGCGAGGGCCCATCGACGGCGGGTGCGGCGAGCAGAAACGGCGCAGGATCGTGGCGGCGATGGAGGCGTGCTCGAAGGTGTCCTTCAGGACGCTGCGGGCCGGGGTCCAGGGGGAGACGACGAAGGCTGGGACGCGCGGCCCGAGCCGGCCCGAGCCTTGGCCGGTGAGGGACGTGGACACGATGGGCGGTTCGACGTGGTCGTAGAAGCCGCCGTGCTCGTCGTAGACGACCAGCAGCATCGTGTTGCGCCAGCCTGTCGGGTTGGCCTCCGGGTCGAAAAGGATCTTGACGATTCCGTTGATGAACCTCTGCCCGTCCATCAGGTCTGACGGTGGCGCGTCATCGTTGTCCTGCTGGGCGGCGTGGGTGCCTGCCGGCAGGTCCCCGAACGCCGGGTCGATGAACGTCACGCTGGGCAGTCCGCCGGAGCCGCCGAGCGGGGCTTGCCCGGCAACGGTCGCCTCGAACCCGTTGATCGGGTCGAGGAACCCTCGGACGTTGGTCATGTCGAAGGTGTACTTGGTGAAGGCTCGCATCAGGCTCACCCTGTTCTCGAAGTACACCCACGACACGCCACGCTCGGTCAGGTGGTCGAAGAGCGTGGGGGTCTCAGAGGGGGTGAAGGTGCGGAAGTCGGGGGTGTCGACTTCAGGCTGACCGTACTCATCCCGGTTGAGGTCGCCGGTGAGCGTGATGAACCGGTTCGGGATCGTCGGCCCGGGGTGCGAGCAGAACCAGTGGTCGCACACCGTGAACTGGTCGGCGAGGTGGGCATACGTCGTCAGCTCCGCGCCGTAGTAGCCCATCACCTGTAGCAGCGTCTCGGGGTCGTCGGAGACGATCCTCGCGTAGTCGCTGACGAAGTGACCGTGCCCGTCGGCGAGCTGGCCCTTCACGTTTTCGTGGCTGTGGTGGGGGCTGTCGAGGATCTGGGTGTTGGTCAGGTGGGTGGGGTAGTAGTAGCGCCCGTTGAAGTAGTTGAACTGGGTCGGGACCGCCACGTCCGCGGGCTCCAGACCCTCGATGTCGCTGCGGCCGCCCTCGCGGCTGAGGTAGCCGAGCATGTGGTCGAAGGATCGGTTCTCCATCATCACGACCACGATGTGGTCCACCTTCGCGAGGTCGCCGGGCTCCGTCGTCGGCCGGTGTCCGGACGGAGGGTGCGGCAGCCCGCCGGCGTCCGGTACCGGTGGTGGCCTCCAGGCGACGTCTCCTGCTCCCCGTGGCGCGTACGGGACGTCCTCAGTCGCCGCGTCCGCGCGGCCCTTGGGCAGGAACCGGGTGTCGAGCAACAGCGGCGGGTTGGAGCTGGTGAAAACGGGTCCCCCGGTGGTGTTGGAAGGTCCGCTGTCATCGTCGAGCGGAAGCCCGACGTAGGTGATGACAATGTCGCCGAGACCCCAAGGATCGGGCTGGCTGCTGGTCGGGGCGAAGGTCAGGTCACGGATCTCGTAGTCCGCGCCGAGGAACCACGGCGCCAGTGCAGCGCCCACTTTGTAGCCGATCTCGTCGAGCTGCTGGACGATGAAGGCATGGAGGTCATCCGCTTGGGACCCGAGCCCCGGGTACTGGCGAATCAGGTCCAGCAGGGTGCAGTCGAACGTCGACAAGAACGTCAGCCGATTGAACGACCACGGGAAGAAGCGGACCGTGATGTCGAACGGAGCGACGTCGAAGTCCACGTTCCAGAAGCTGACCTTCATCGGCTCTCCGTGGATCCTCCGTCTGACGTGAACGGTGACCTGGAAGAACGCAAGGGTGCCGGACGCGAAGGCGAAGGGGCTGGGCATTGACCCGCACGACAGGTGTAGCTCGCTGATGTCGAAGTTGCTGAAGCTCACGTGCTTGTCGGATAGATTCCAGGTGTAGGCCTCTTGCAGCTTGTAGTACGTCGCGACCTGCTGGTCGATCTGGAGCGTGAAGTTTGACCCCTCGAGGGTGGCGAAGAGGTAGTCACGACCGTTCCAGTTCTCGTTGAACCCGTTCTGGAGGTAGGTCAGGGGGATGCGGCGGGTGAGCATGGGCAGCATCGACGGGTACTGGACCGTTATCACATAGCGGGCCGGGCTCATCGTCGCGTGCGGGTCGAGAGTGACCCGCAGCTCCCAGGTGTCATCACCCTCGGAGGGCGTCTGCACCAGGACGGTGTTGCGGTCGGATCCGACCACTTGACCGCCGTGGAGGAGCTCCATGGTGAGCTCACTCGCCAGCTGCGGCGGCAAGGAGCCGCCATCACCCGGGCTGGCCAACGTCGCTTGGAGCGGAGGGAGGCCAAGGGAACCTCCCCCAGGCGCCGGCCGGTGCATCGAGGGCAAGGAACCACCGAGGTTGCCGCCGGGCAAACCAGCGCCACCAGATCCCGTCGGGGGAAAAGGAGTCCCCCTACTCGGGGGCCCCACGAGGGTGATGTTCTGCGCCCGCACGACGAACTCCCCGGGGGACATCCGCGGCAATCGGTAGGTCCGCTCTTCTCCGGCCGAAATGTCGATGCCGGTCCCGTTCTCGCGATACGCCCTGCTGACCACAACCCGACCCCGTCTCCCGGCCCGGTGCCAAAGCTCTCGCCCTTGCTTCGACTACATTCGCGGGCCAGCGGAGCATGGCGATTTCACGGTAGACCTAGCACTCACTTGACAGGGCTGCCGTCCACGGCCCCCGCGGGACCCGGCGAGAAGTTGCCCGAAGATCTGCTCACGACAGCGAGCATTTTCCGGTAGACACCAACTGATGGTCGAAGGTGCGCCTCACGTCGCGTCGGTCCGGCGGGTTCCAATACAATCTCCAGCTGAACTCGCTCCACTGGAACTCGCCCCCGCTAGATTCGCAACACGCCGTGTACTTCGCCGTGAACCAGCGCACTCGCTCACGAAGAATTGCGAACTCATACAAGAACAGGTTGACCGTCTTCGTCTCCTTGCAGAGCCACGGCCCGTGCCAGGTCCAGCACAAATGCCAGGACGTCACCTCGACGGTCTCGACCTCACCGCACGCCCCCATCGCAGCCCCCCTTCAAGTCACATGATCAAAAGCCAACCTCGGCTTCATCAGGCTGGGACGGTCTTGTCGGCGGCGGGGCTGTCGCCGCACGCTACCGCCTGCTGGCAGCCACGTTCCGCCGATGCCGGTGGTCCCGGGCCATCGACGCCCGTCTTTGCTCCCCCGGAAGTATGCAGCCACGCCGCGGGCTGGCACCATACGAGTTTCTTCGTATATCGATACGTCGATACGGCATGCTAGACGGTGCCCTTGCCGATAACCTCATCCGCCCTCGTGAGAGCAGGCGTGCGGTAATCTCCGTAATGTCGGGTGCGGGGGCTGAGTCGGCACCTTGACGGGGATGGCGATCACCCCGGCATCATGATCGGTCGTGCTGCTGCGACTGGCTTATCTCGGTGTGACGAACGCGTTCGCGATGCTCCGCCTGCTGCCGGTGAGCGACCGAGATAAAGACACGGAGATCCTCGCCCGGCGCCACCAGATCACAGTGCTGGAACGCCAACTCGGCAACAACAGACCACGGTTTACTTCAAGCGACAGGGCGTTCCTGGCGTCACTTCTGCACCGTCTACCCCCGAATGCTCTGCGCAGGCTCCGAATTGGAGTTCCTGAAGAACAACCCTGCCGAGCATGTCTGGTTCGTCACCAACAACACCGCTGACTTCGGCGACGGATGATCTACCCGTATCCGATGGACGATGACGTCCGCGGACGGAAGGGACGCCTCAACCTACGCGGGTGCGCCGCTCGTCTGGCAGAAAGACGTAGCGGAGCGGCTGGTGTCCTGTCTCAACGAAGTTGGTCGTCCTCGCGCCGCTGACCTTCCTGGACGGGATTGGTGTCCGTTCTCAACGGAGCTTGTTGAGTCTCACTGTGATACCAGCATCGCTGGCAGGTTCTCGGCCGACAGCGCAGATCACCATCGGACTTATCCTGTTTGCGTTACTTCGTGTCTCATCCGAACTGGCATTTCTCACTGGAGTCGACAGCGAGTGCCGGACATCGCCGATGTCCTCTTCTGCCAATGTGAGTGCGAGTGGTGTTCAGGATGCGGTATGGAGATCGGGACCGTTGGCGTCTTGAGAGTGGTGGTGTGCGTGGGGAACCTCTTGGCGGGCCTTGTGGGGGCGCTCATCGGGTTGGCTGGTGTGGTACTTGGCGCGGGGGTTACCGGCCGCAATGAAGACCGGCGTTGGCTGCGGGAACAGAAGCTGAAGAGCGCAGCGGACTTCATCACCGCCGGTCTGCATCTCTATGAGTCCCAGCTCGAAGGCAGTGACCAGCGCCACCTTACGAGGGCAGACCGTGTGGCCTGGCAGGGCAAGCTACAGACCGGCAGGTCAGTCGTGCATCTGTTGTGTCGCGTCGAGACGCGCGAATCCGCCGATGAGTTCGCCCGGCTGGTATGGCGAGCAGAAGGCACCGACAACGTGACGGACCAAGCAGATGTTGTGGAAGTTCTCCGGACTTTCAACCTGCGTCTTCGGCAAGAGATTCGCTCCGATCGGTAAGCAATGGACCAACGGAAGCCAGCGGGCGTCTGCGTCGCCCTGAATTGGCCGAGAACCGCGTAGGGCACGTACCACTCGCGGAAACTGACTGAGGATGATCCTTTGGAGTGGACACCCTGACAATGGATCTTGATGGTCCAGGAAGGGATGTCCAGGTGGGACGCAAGTCTCCGTATCCGCAGGAGTTCAGGAAGGACGCCGTCGCGCTGTACCGCGCCGCGGGCGGGAAGCGGACGTACGCGGCGGTAGCCGCAGATCTCGGCATCACCGCGGAGTCGCTTCGGACCTGGGTGCGCAAGGACGAGGCCCAGTCCGCGCCCGAGGACCGCGATGGCAGGGGGAACGCGGCGGAGGAGCTGGCCCGGCTGCTCAAGGCCGAGCAGGAGTGGCAGCTGGAACGCGAGATCCTACGCCGGGCAGCGGCCTATTTCGCCCGAGAGGTGAAGTGAGCCCCTGCCGCTGGGACTTCATCTCCGACAACCGCGCCGACTTCGGCGTGCAGCGGATCTGCCGGGTGCTTGGGGTGTCCCGCGCCGGCTACTACCGGCATCTGGCCACCGAGCAGGCCCGCGCCGAGCGGCGGGCCGAGGAGAAGCGGACCGTGAGCGAGATCCGCGCCATCCATGCCGAACACCAGGGGGCGTATGGGGCTCCGCGCGTCCATGCTGAGCTGCGTGCGAGAGGACGGAGGATCAACCGCAAGCGCGTCACCCGGCGGATGCGGATCAACCACATCGTCGGCCGGCACCTACGCAAGAAGAAGAGAACAACAATCGCGGACAGGACCGCGCCGCCCGCGCCGGACCTGGTCATGCGCGACTTCACCGCGGACACGCTGAATACCAGGTGGTGCGGCGACATCACTTACATAGCCGTCGGCTCGACGTGGCTCTATCTCGCCACGGTGATCGACATCTGCTCCAGGAAGGTGGTGGGCTGGTCGATCGCCGACCACATGCGCACCTCGCTGGTCACCGACGCGATCGAGATGGCCGTGGCCGCCCGCAGCGGCCGGGTTCGCGGCGTCATTTTCCACACGGACAGGGGCGCCCAATACAGCGCGGCCGCCTTCGCCGAGGTCTGCCGCCGACACGGCATCCGCCGCAGCATGGGCCGGGTCGGCTCAAGCTATGCCCTCGCCGAGTCGTTCTTCCAGGGTCTCAAGCGCGAGTTGCTCCACGGAAGGCGCTGAACCTCGAAGGCACAGACTCGACTGGAACTGCTCCGCTGGCTGTCGTACTACAACCGGCGCCGTCGGCATTCCGCGCTCGGCTACCTCACACCAGCCGAGTTCGAACAGCAACTGACCACATCACATACGCTGTCACTCGTCGCATGAAACCCGGTGTCCACTCCCGGGGATCAGCCTCAAGGACCGGTTCCCCCAGCTGCGGGCTCTGGCCGACGTGCCTCCCGCCCAGCCCCCGGCCCGGCGACGGCGTACCCACCCCGGCCCGGCGGCCGCGTGAGACTTCCCGACCTGCACGCCGCCTGCTGGCGGACGTCCTGGCCATCGGCTCCCCGTACCCGCTGGTGATCATCGGCGGGTATGCCGTCCAGGCCCTGGTGGTGGCGTGAGGTCCGTGCGGTAGGGCGCCGCTGGTGGCTCCGGCTCGATGTGCTGGCCCGGGTGAGGAGCGGACTGGATTCCGCGTTCGGTAGCCGGCTCATCGCCACTGCCCTGTCGCTCCAAGCACTGACCAATGCCTGGATCACCGCGGGCACCAGCCTCGAAGCCATTGCCGAGTCCTCTGAGGGCGTGGTCGACGAGCAACTCCGCGTTCTGACTACGGTCATGTTGGCGCAGCGATCGGCGTCGCGCAGGTGCTGAAGTCCCGCGCGGAGGGGGAACGCCTGAGCGGCGCGGCTGCGCCCGGCCAAGGCCGGCTGAACTCCGAGGATGCCCGTGGTGTTCAGTCCTGGGCGGCGGTGTCGCCGGGGGCGGGGGTGCCGGGCGGGCGGCGGTGGGTGCCCATGCCGGGGGCGCCGACGGAGGCGAGGCGTTCGTTGGCGGGTCGGCCGCGGTGTCGTCCGGTGCCGGCGGTGGGGGTGGGGGTTGGCAGGCGCCGCATGGCCACGAGGGCGTTGGTGAGCAGGCTGCTGTTCTTCGTGGTCGGGATGGTGTTGAGCATGGTGTTCTCCGGGTCTTTCGGTGTGCCGGTGGCGCGACGGGAGGCAGTGGGGTGGGGGCCGGCCGGTGCCGGGCTGTGTGAGGACGGCGCGGCTGGGCACCGGCGTGGCTCCCTGCCCTGTCGGCCGGGACGTCGTCCGGACGGCGCAGCGTCGTGGTCCGGCGGGGTGTGCCGGATCCGGTCGCGCCTCAGCGGACGGGTCCGTGGCCGTGGGACAGCCAGACGGTCACCCAGTGGCCGTGGCTCCAGTACTGCACGCGTTGGTGGCTGTAGTGGTGACGGGTGATCTCGTCGTTCCAGCGGTGGTGCCCGTAGTCGTAGTGGCGACGGGTGATCTCGTCGTTCCAGCGCCGGTCGTCGTTCCCGGCGCGGTCGGCGGTCCTGTCCCATGCCGTGCTGCTGACGGTCACGGTCTGCCGGTCCTGGCCGGTGGGCCAGGGAGCGGCGGAGGCGGAACCCGTGGCTCCGAGCAGGGCGGTGCCGGCGAGCGCCACCGAGGCAGTGGAGGTTGCGATGATGCGCGTCCACTTGTTCATGTCGGGTCTCTCCTTGCCGTGCCCCGGTGTGGGGGGCGTCGGACGACGGTCCGGCCGGTGGGCCGGTCTGCGTCGTGCGGGGGCGATTCGCGCGGGGCCGCCCGGGGCGGGCGCCTGGTTCGCAGGCGCTGGTTCCGAGGGGCCGGCGGCGCTGTGAACCGCTGGTGAATGGAACCTAACAGATGATTGATGTCGCTCAATCGTTTATGAAGTGTGACCATCGCCTCGCGTAAGGAAACCGGGGAAGTGGAATAACCCGGCACAAACGCCCGCCAAGGCTGCGGGCGGGTCCCGCACGCGGTCGCGGTCGCGGCGCGGGTCGCCGAAGAATCGTTGAAAGTCGTGGATTAACCATCGATCACGATGGTTGGCATCGCGCTACCATGGAGCCATGACAGGGAACGAGATCGCGGTTGAGGATGCTGCCGGCGGCGACCCGCTGGAGCGGCTCGGTTTCCTGCTGGCCCGGCACGGCGCCATCGCCAACAGCCGCGTCCAGCGCGCCTTCGCCTCCTGCGGCCTCGCGCCGCGGGCCGCAGCCACGCTGATGCTGCTCGGCAGGTGCGGATCCATGGGGCAGCAGGGCCTCGTCGCGGCGCTCGAGGTGGATCCCAGCATCATGGTCGCGATCCTCAACGACCTGGAGTCCGCCCAGCTCGTCGAGCGCCGCCGCAACCCCTCCGACCGGCGCCGGCACATCGTCGCCATCACCGACCGGGGCCGCGGCGTCCTGGCCGAGACCCAGACCGCGGTGGACGAGGTCGAACGCGGACTCTTCGGCGACCTGTCCCCGGAGGAGATGACCGCACTCCGCGCACTCCTGGCCCGGGTACGCACCTCACCGGGCGACGCAGTCTGCGCCGAGCAATGACCCCGGCGCCCGGCCCGGCGTCTGGCGGCATGCCCGAACGGGAACAGCACCCCCGGTGGCCGGAGGTGCTGGAGGTTGGGTCGGCGGGCCGGATACTCAGCCGAAGATCACGCCGTTGTTGACAGTGCCGCTGTACGCGCCGCGGTGTCGTCGTCGCCCGGCTCCCCGTGACGGGTCGGGCCGCCGGGGTGGAAGTCACTTGACCCGGCCCTGAAGGAGCGGGCTTGGAGGTAGCGCCCAACTGGCTGCTGGGTGGGCTCCTCCGTCCAGACACCCTTACGAGGTGGCAGGGGCGTGTGACTCACACCCCGCAGTCCACGCGTCTTCGCCCCTGCGGGCGAGGACGCGGGAAGCGTTCCGGTCGGCGTGCGCAACGACGCCACACGACCGGCATGCGAACTTGGCTTGGGAGACGCGGTTGAGCCGGTCCACGTGCCCGCACTGCGCGCACTCCTTGGAGGAATAGGCGGGATCCACGAACACGAGCGGGACTCCGGCACGTCGAGCCTTGTAGCGGATACAGCGCCACGACGTCCCTGGCGGCCTGATCCACGAGTACCGCAACACGGCTTGACGAAGATCGACATCAGCTGGCGAACAAACAGGTCAGCACGTATGCGGGACTTTTGGAACCCCACTGGCATCCCGAGGTGTCACGCTGCTTGATCGAAGTACACCAGCCACCCCCGAGCGCAGCTTCCACACCCGATGTTGCACCCTCCGGATCAGCTCACCAAGCTCCTTGACGGCCAAAGTGTCTCAGCCGAAGCATGCAGACAGGCCAAGCGGAACACCCAATGCGGCCTGCTCGACATGCGATCATTGGCGGGCATAGGTGCGATGGGAGCCATGCCGCAGACCATCATCAAGCTGGCCATCACCTGGGGCCTGTTGTCCATCCCGGTGACCGTGCACGCGGCCACCAAGGAACACGAGGTCCCGCTGCACCAGGTGCACACGCGGTGTGGCGGTGGCCGGGTACGCCTGCGCCGCTATTGCGAACACGAGGACGTCGAAATCCCGTTTGAGGAAGTGGCGCCCGGTTACGAGGCCCCGGACGGCCGGGTCGTCATACTGAGCGACGACGATCTCGCCGACCTTCCGCTTCCTACCGCCAGACGCATCGAGATCTTGGCGTTCGTCGACGCAGACCAGATCGACCCGCTCGCACTGGACACGGCGTACTACCTCGGTACCGGCACCGTTGGCGCGCGCCCGTATGTCCTGCTGCGCGACGCCATGAGGAAGTCCGGGCGAGTGGCCATCGCACGGACAGCGCTGCGTACCCGGGAATCGCTCGTCGTACTCTGGGCTCGGGACGAGGTAATCGCGATGCAGACCATGCTGTGGCCCGACCAACTGCGCCCTGCTCAGGAGATCACCGTCCCGAAGACCCCACCGGCCCGCCGCCAGGAACTGCAGATGGCGTACAGCCTGATGGACGCCATGGGCTCCGGCTTCGACCTGGCGGAGCAGCACGACGACTACAGCCGCGCCCTGCAGCGGGTCGTCGCTGCCAGGCTTCAGGGCATGGAGCCGCCGCACGCACCGGAGTCCCGGGGCGTCGAGGGAGCCATGGTGGACTTGATGGCGGTGCTGCAACAGAGCGTGGACGCAGCACAGACACGCCGTGCGAAGCCGACCGGAAGGAAGACGGCGAAGAAGACCGCGGCAAAGAAGGCACACCGGCGTCGTTCCGCCGGCTGACCACAACCGTTCTTAATCAGTGAGCAGGAGTGAGTCTTGTACCCAATCCTGGTCAACTGGCGCATCCCGAACGGTGGTGGATGCACTGGTCTCCCGCGTTCGCGCCGCGTCCGGCGACACGGATCGTGTCCGTGGTCCGGGGATGCGGGGGCGAGTTTCCTCACGCCCTGGGGTGCCGTGTCCGGCCTGGGCGGTCCGATGCCCCACACGATCACTCTGGTCGTGTGGGGGCGGTGCCGTCCGTCGCCGGATGCGGTGCCCCAGGGCGCGCCTGCCGATCGCGATGCTCGCGGCATCGTGACGGGTGGTTTTCCCGGTCGTGCCGGTGAGGGGCTTTTGCCAGTGCTGGGCGCCCCACCTGCTGGTGTAGGCCGGGTCGACGGCGATGATGGTGATGCCGAGTTCGGCCGCCATGCTGACGAGCCGGGCCCGCAGCTTGGATACCGGCATGCCGGAGATCACCTGCCGGAACCGCTTCTGGCGCCCGTGTTTCTCCCGGGTCTTCTCCGTGCTGAAGTCGAGGTCTTCGACCGCGATCGACAGGCCGTGGCGTTCGGCCCAGTGCAGCAGCCGGATCAGTGCATGCCGTACCTGGGCGTCACGATGCATCGCGGTGCCGGACAGGTCGTATAAGAAGCGGCGCGGTTCGCCGCATGGGTTGCCGTGCTGATCGAGGCGCCAGGCGGCGAGGTGGTCGGCGTCCGTGTCGACACCGATCAGGCCGCCTGTGCGGGCGTGGGACAGGGGGACGGTTTTGACCGGTGGGATGGTCCAGGAGGCGGTGAGGTACCAGCGGGAGCGGTCTGTGTCGTAGTGGATGCGGTAGGCCACGGCCCGGTTCGTGGTGATGCGGTCGGCCCACTCCTCGCCCCGGTGGTGGAAGAGGGCAGCGCCAGTGAACGTGTACCGGCCATGCGGGGCGTTGGCCAGGTGGGCAAGCGGCGCAGGCAGCTTCAGCGACACCTCGCCGTCCGGGGTGACGCGGATCGTCTCGTTCCCGTACCGCTTGCCCGATTCCCCGTCCGCCTGCATAAACCAGCGCGATGCTTCCCAGCGTTGCCGCCACTGGGCCTGCGTGAGCTGGGCGGCGTGCAGGTGGTGCCGGTTGCGCGCGAGCCGCTTCCCGCCGCGCACGATGCGGACGCGGCCGACGGCGTGGTCGGCCTGCTCGGCACTGAGCCGGTCTTGAAGGACCTGCAGGCGCCGGGTCTTGGCGAACCACTCTTGTGCGCTGCGGTAGCCGCCCGGCGCCCGCCTGTTTCCTTTCTCGCCGATCGGGAGGGACAGGCGGTGCGCGATCGTCCGCACGCCCGCCTGAAGGCTTTCGATGTGCGCGACTTGGGCACGCCGCGCAAGCGCCCACTGATCATGCGTGGCCTTGGTAATACTCCCGGCCCAACGCGACGAAGACTCCCCCGTCAAGGCCCGCTTACGCTCCGCCCACCTCTCCGCGGAGTGCTCCAGACCGTCGGCACACCGGCGTTTGAGGTCTCTAGCGGCCAGCGAACCCAGATGCGCGCCCACCAGGCGCAACACCTCCTCGTCGCCGGCCCCCAGGTGCTTTAGGCGGGTGCGGATCGCCACGCCCGACGGGCCAACGGCCACGAAGGGAGCAGCGATCGTGCGCAACGACTCATCACGCATCGATGTACTCCCTCCATCACGCTTGATCGGCAACAGGAAGAACGGTACGGGCGGGCACTGACATTTAGCGTTGACGGTGGCTTCCAGGGATCCTCGGGGGCTGCGTAGGGTGCGTCGGGTCCGGTTCTTCCGGCACGGCTGGATCACTGACCGAAGCGTCTGCCTGCAGGCGACTTCTCCA
>NZ_JBEYXD010000056.1:0-7076 GCF_040644975.1 Streptomyces sp. NPDC046900
ATGACGTCCATGACGCCTCCAGATAGCCGGTGACCAGCCATAACTCAAATCGACATCCGGAAAATCAACCGCTCCATCAGCCAGGAGGCATGGGGCCGCACCGTGATCCTGCTGACGTACAAGGCCGCCAGGTACGGCGGCAGCCTGTACAAGGTTCCCGCCTCCGGCACCTCCCAGCGATGCTCAGCGTGCGGCTTCACCACACCGGGCAGCCGGGAGAGCCAGGCCGTGTTCGTGTGCAAGAACCCAGGCTGCGGCTGGTCGGGAAACGCCGACTTCAACGCCGCCCGGAACATCTTGCACCTGTACCGGATGGGCCTCGCGCTCATCCCGGCTGCCGGGAGGGCAGTCGTCAGGCGCCCACGCGGCGTCCAGCCCGCCGCCGCAAGGTAGGCGGGAATCTCCTTCCTGAGGCTTGCCGAAGGCAGGAGAACACTTCAAGAGAGCACGATCCGCAAGGTCGCCGCACAGCGGGGTTTCCGCGCGCCGACCTTCGAGCAGTTCCTGCACGACGTCGGCCCCGGTGGCGCGCTGTACGTCGGCTCGCCCGAGACCGTGGCGCGGAAGATCGTCACCATGCTGCGGACCCTGGGGGCGACCCGCTTCGACCTGAAGTACGGCATGAACGGGCTGCCGCACCGGGCGCTCATGGAGTGCATCGAGCTCTTCGGCACGAAGGTGGCGCCTCAGGTGCGCGACATGATGGCCTCCTGAGAGGCCGGGGCCCCCGCGGTCAGGGCGGGTAGGCTCCGGAGCATGCGGATCTCCGTCTCCTCGGACATGGACGAACCCGTCGCCCGCAGCCTCGTAGCCCAACTGCGCGGCCGCGGCCACGAGGTGGTGACCCACGGCGCGCTGCACCCCGGGGACGACGCCCAGTGGGCGGTGTGCTCCCAGGCCGCCGCCCGCGAGGTCGCCGCCGGCAGGTCCGAGCAGGCCGTCGTGTGTTGCTGGACCGGGACGGGCGCTTCGATCGCCGCCAACAAGGTACCCGGTGTACGGGCGGCGCTGTGCACGGACGCGTACACGGCGGACGGCGCACGCCGCTGGAACGACGCCAACGTACTGGCGCTCAGTCTGCGGCTGACGTCCGAGCCGCTGCTGACGGAGATCCTCGACGCCTGGTTCGCCGCCGAGACCAGCGAGGACCCCGAGGACCGGGAGAACGTGGCCCATGTCGGACGTCTGGATCTCGGCAGGGCGGTCCCGTAGGTTCCGCGGTCCGGGCCGGAGGCCTGGTCCTCGGCAGGACGGTTCCGGCGCCGGCGCCGGATAGTCCCCTCCGCCGAACTCCGGGTCAGTGGCCCGCCACCAGCTCCAGCACCTCCTTCCGGGCCGGCGTCGCCGCCGCGCGGACGCGGACGGTCCACAGCCACAGCACGTCCCGGCCGAACGACCACACCAGGGAGGCCAGCGCGACCGCGACGATCCCCGCGGTCACCGGGTACGGCAGCCAGTTCGAGGCGGCCGCCAGCAGGGCGATTCCCTGCACCGCGGCGACCGTCTTGCGCGCCATGCTCGAGGGCAGCTCGCCGTTCAGCCACGGCAGCACCTTGGCCGCCGCCACGAAGACGTAGCGCATCGAGCCGATCAGCAGCACCCAGATCCCCAGCGTCATCGACACGTACACGCTCAGCACCAGGATCAGGAAGGCGTCGACCTCCATGTCGAAGCGTGCGCCGAGCGCGGTCGAGGTGCCGGTGCGGCGGGCCACCTTGCCGTCCACGCCGTCCAGGATCAGCGCCACCCCCGTCAGTCCCACGAAGACCGTCACCGGCGGTGAGCTCTCGAAGGAGTCCGCGACCAGCGCGGTGACGCCGCCCACCAGGATCGCCCGGCCCAACGTCACCCGGTTGGCGGCGCCGAAGGAGCGAAGCCGCGAGCGGAGCACGGCGCGGGTGAGGACGGCCCAGGTGGCGAGGGCGAAGGCCAGGCCCGTCAGCCAGCCGGCCGGGCCCATGCCGATGGCCGTGCCCAACAAGGCCAGCAGCAGTACCTGCACGCCCGCTCCCACGGTCGTCTCCTGCTGCAAGAGCCTTGCGTCGTATGTGTGGTTCAGGGCCACCGCTCACCCTCCGGCCGAGTGACAGATTCGATCTCCGCGCGTACCTTGTGCGCGACTTCTCATAGCTGCGTACGTGGTGAGACGCCGGATCGTTCAGGGAGACGCACATGAACCTCACAGCCCGCGCCTTCTGGCTGCGTTCGCCGGGTCACGGGGAGCTGCGCGACGTGGAGCTCCCGAAGCCCGGCGACGGCGAGGTCCTCGTGCGCGCGCTGTACTCCGGTGTCAGCCGCGGCACCGAGACCCTCGTCTTCCGTGGCGGCGTACCCGAGAGCCAGCACGCCGCGATGCGCGCGCCCTTCCAGGAAGGCGACTTCCCGGCGCCCGTGAAGTACGGCTACCTGAGCGTCGGGCGAGTGGAACAGGGCCCCGGCGAACTGGTCGGCAGGACCGTCTTCTGCCTGTATCCGCACCAGAACCGGTACGTGGTCCCGGCCTCGGCCGTCACCGTCGTACCCGACACCGTGCCCGCCGCACGTGCCATCCTCGCCGGCACCGTCGAGACCGCGGTCAACGCCCTGTGGGACGCGGGGCCGCTCGTCGGCGACCGGATCGCGGTCGTCGGCGGCGGCATGGTCGGATGCTCCGTCGCCGCCCTGCTGGCCCGTCATCCCGGGGTCAGGGTTCAGCTGGTCGACGCCGATCCGGAGCGAGCCGAGACCGCCCGCGCGCTCGGCGTCGACTTCGTCCTGCCGCAGGACGCCCTCGGCGAGTGCGACCTCGTCGTCCACGCCAGCGCGAGCGAAGCGGGGCTCGTACGCGCCCTGGAACTGCTCGCCCCCGAAGGCACGGTCGTCGAGCTCAGCTGGTACGGCGACAGGCGCGTCACCCTGCCGCTCGGCGAGGCCTTCCACTCGCGCCGTCTCACCGTCCGCAGCAGCCAGGTCGGCACCGTCTCGCCGCGCGCCCGTGCCGGACGCACCTACGCCGACCGGCTCGCCCTCGCCCTCGAACTGCTCTCCGAGCCCGCGTTCGACGCGCTGATCACCGGCGAGTCCGCCTTCGAAGACCTCCCCGACGTGCTGCCACGCCTCGCACGTGGTGAGCTCAAGGGGTTGTGCCACCGAGTTCAGTACACCGACGACTGATCCCGTTGTCCGAATCGCCCCGACTCCGAGGAAACGCGCAAGGAATTCGCACGGAACCTCGAAACAAGGAGAACGGGCAGCTGAACAACGCGCAGGGGCCGGCCGTACTACACGGCATGCCCCGGCAGGGGATCAGACGCACCGCACCTGGAGGGTCGTCCGTTGTTCAGCATCACCGTCCGCGATCACCTGATGATCGCCCACAGCTTCCGCGGCGAGGTCTTCGGCCCGGCGCAGCGCCTGCACGGTGCGACGTTCCTCGTGGACGCCACCTTCCGGCGCGCCGAGCTGGACGACGACAACATCGTCGTCGACATCGGACTGGCCACGCAGGAGCTGGGCGCCGTGGTGAGCGAGCTCAACTACCGCAACCTCGACGACGAGCCGGACTTCGCGAACATCAACACCTCCACGGAGTACCTGGCGAAGGTGATCGCCGACCGCCTCGCCGAGCGCATCCACAAGGGCGCGCTGGGGGAGAGCGCCCGTGGCATCGAGCGCATCGCCGTCACGCTGCACGAATCACACATCGCCTGGGCGAGTTACGAGCGTGGCCTGTGACCGACACGACCATCGGCCACGCGGCCCCGGACACGGCCGGCCGGGCGTCCCAGCCCCGGCTGCACTACGTTCCGGTGCAGAGCGCGGCCCTGAGGAACGCCCACATCATTCCCATGTCCCTGCGCACCGTGCACTTCGTCATGCCGGGCGGCGTCGACGACCCGGCCACCCCCAGTGGCGGCAACGCCTACGACCGCCGTATCTGCCTCGACCTGCCCGGCTTCGGCTGGCAGGTCCACCAGCACGCCGTCGAGGGCTCCTGGCCCCGGCCCGGTGCCGCGGCCCGGGCGGAACTCGCCCGGACGCTGCGCGAACTGCCCGACGGCACGGTCGTCATGCTCGACGGCCTGGTCGCCTGCGGTGTCCCCGAGATCGTGGTGCCGGAGGCCGAACGCCTGTGCCTCGCCGTCCTGGTGCACCTGCCGCTCGGCGACGAGACGGGCCTCGATGCGCAGACCGCGGCGGAGCTCGACGCCAAGGAGCGGGCCACCCTTCGGGCCGTACCCGCCGTCGTCGCCACCAGTGACTGGGCCGTGCGCCGGCTTGTCTCGCACCACGGGCTCGCCCCCGAGCGCGTCCATGTCGCCGCCCCCGGCGCCGACATCGCGCCCCTCGCCCCCGGCACCGACGGAGTCTCACGGCTGCTGTGCGTCGCCGCGGTCACCCCGCGCAAGGGCCAGCACCGGCTGATCGAGGCCCTCGCCGCCGTCCGGGACCTGCCGTGGACCTGCGCCTGCGTCGGCGGGCTCGGCCACGATCCCGAGTACGTCGCCCGTCTGCGCGCGCTCATCGACGGACATGGACTCGGCGACCGGCTGCACCTCGTCGGGCCCCGGTCCGGGGCCGAACTGGACGCCAGCTACGCCACCGCCGACCTCATGGTCCTCACCTCGTACGCCGAGACGTACGGCATGGCCGTCACCGAGGCACTCGCCCGCGGCATCCCCGTCCTCGCCACCGACGTCGGCGGCCTGCCGGAGGCGCTGGGACGCGCACCCGACGGCGGGGTGCCCGGCATCCTCGTACCGCCGGAGGACCCCGCCGCGCTCGCCGTGGAACTGCGCGGCTGGTTCGGCGAGGCGGACGTACGGCGCCGGCTCAAGGCCGCGGCCCGCGGCCGTCGCGCCGCGCTGAACGGCTGGGCCACCACGGCCCGCAGCCTGGCCGGCGTCCTGGGGCGGCTGCGCCACGAGCCCCGGAGGGCGGCATGAGCATGAGTACGACTCCGCCGGGGCCCGACTCCGGTACGGCGTCCTCGGACGCCGCCGGTCACGGGGTCCTCTCCGCGATACCGGCGCCCGGCGCCGGCGAGTCCGAGGTCCCGCGGTACGCCCCGCAGTGGCTCCAGTTGCGTGAGCCCGCCGACGCCGCGGCACGCGCGCACGACCTGCTGGACCCACTGCGGATACGGCTGGCCAACCGGCCCGGACGCACCAGGGACCTGGTCGTGCACGACCTGGGGTGCGGCACGGGTTCCATGGGCCGCTGGCTCGCCCCGCTCCTGGACGGCGCCCAGCACTGGGTCCTGCACGACCGCGACCCGTACCTGCTGCACTTCGCCACGGTGGGGGCGCCCCGGGCGGGCGCCGACGGCAGCCCGGTGACGGTCACCACCCAGCGCGGCGACATCGGCCGGCTCACCCCCGACGCCCTGACGGGCGCCTCGCTGGTGACCGCCTCCGCGCTGCTCGACGTCCTCACGGCGGACGAGATGGACACGCTCGCCGCCGCCGTCGTGGGCGCGGGCTGCCCGGCACTGCTGACGCTGTCCGTCGTCGGCCGCGTGGAGCTCACTCCCGCCCATCCCATGGACGAGGAGATCGGCGACGCGTTCAACGCGCACCAGCGCCGGGGCGGACTCCTCGGGCCCGACGCGGTGGTCGCCGCCCGCGAGACCTTCGACCGGCTGGGGGCGGACCTACGGGCGCATCCGAGCCCCTGGCGGCTCGGTCCGGAACAGGCGGAACTGACCGAGGAGTGGCTGCGTGGCTGGGTAGGCGCCGCAGTGGAGCAGCGTCCGGGGCTGGCGGCCCGTGCGGCGGCGTATCTGCGCGACCGGTCGGCCGCCTGCGCGGCGGGCGAGCTGCGCGTGACGGTGCACCACAGCGACGTACTTGTACTGCCGCGGCCGACGGGAGGGGCAGGATGACGGCTCGGACGGCCTCCGTGGTGGAGGCGGGGGAGGCGATGCGCAGGGCCGAGGGCACCGCGGTGCCGGCCGCGCAGACTATCCCGCCGCAGACCGCGCGTGGGACGACGAGGAGCGCGGTCGCCGTTCCGGCACCGCGGACGGCCGCCCCCGCCGGGGCGGACACCGGCTCGGCCGGGACCGAGGCGCCGCGCGCCCGCCGTCCCGTGCTGCGCGCCCTGCGCACGCACCTCGGCACGATCGCCGGAGCCGTCATCCTCGGGGTGCTGCTGTGGCGGCTCGGCACCGGGGTGTTCCTGGACGGGCTGCGGCGGATCGACGCCCCCACCCTGCTGGCCGGGCTCGCGATCGGCGTACTGACCACCGTGTTCAGCGCCTGGCGCTGGTGCCGGGTGGCCCGTGCGCTGGGCATCCGGTTGCCGCTCGGTCCCGCCGTCGCCGACTACTACCGAGCGCTGTTCCTCAACGCGGCGCTCCCCGGCGGCGTGCTCGGCGACGTACACCGTGCGGTGCGGCACGGGCAGAGTGCGGGCGACATCGGCCGTGGCGTCCGCGCCGTGGTCCTGGAACGCACGGCGGGGCAGGTGGCCCTCATCGCCGTCGGCGTGCCGGTCCTGCTCACGCTGCCCTCACCGGTGCTGGTCGAGGCTCGCCGTCTCGCCGCCCTGCTGGCGCTCGCCGCACTCGGCGCGGTCGCCATCGTGGCGGCCGTGCGGATGGGCCGGGCGCCCCGCTCGTCGCGCCGGCGCCGCTCGTTCGCCGCCCTGCTCGCCGAGGCGCGAAGTGCCCTGCTCGCCCGGGGCAGTTGGCCGGCCGTGCTGGTGTCGTCCGTCGTCGTGCTGGCCGGGCACCTGCTGATGTTCCTGGTGGCCGCTCGGGTCGCCGGATCGCAGGCATCCCCCCTCACGCTGCTGCCGCTGGCGCTGCTCGCGCTCATCGCCATGGGCCTGCCGCTGAACGTCGGCGGCTGGGGTCCCCGCGAGGGCGTCACCGCCTGGGCCTTCGGTGCCGCCGGCCTCGGCGCGGACAGCGGCTTGAGCGTCGCGGTGGTGTACGGCGTCCTCAGCTTCGTCGCGAGCCTGCCCGGGCTTCTGGTACTCCTCGGCCGGTGGTCGACGGGGCTGAGGACCCGGCGGAAGGACGCGGAGCCGGCCGGAAGTGCGCAGGACGCTGCGATCGCCGGCACGGAAACCCCTGAGGACGGCGGCGAAGC
>NZ_JBEYXD010000056.1:7173-57812 GCF_040644975.1 Streptomyces sp. NPDC046900
AGCCCGCACCGCGGACGCGGAGCCGGCCGGGAGTGCGCAGGACGCTGCGATCGCCGGCACGGAAACCCCTGAGGACGGCGGCGAAGCCCGCACCGCGGACGCGGAGCCGGCCGGGAGTGCGCAGGACGCTGCGATCGCCGGCACGGAAACCCCTGAGGACGGCGGCGAAGCCCGCACCGCCGGTGCGGAGAGGGCGCCGGGGGAGGCGGAATCGGCTCCGGCGAACGCGGGCGAAGTCACCGCCGCGGAGCCGGGGCGGCCCCATGGACCGGGCGGCCCGGAGCGCACCCCCCACGCGCTCCGCGCCGCCTCGCCGCACTGCCTCTATCCCCGCTCACCTCCCGCAGCGCGCCCTGCCGACTTGACGCCACGTCACAAGCCTTGCGGAGCCCCGGGATCGGACGTCTTCGGTGCGCCGTCGGCGGATGCGTCCGAGGCGACCAGGGAGAAATACGTCTCGAAAGAGTCGGCGAGCGTCGCGAGCAACTGCTTCCCCTTCTCCGCGGAAGCGAGTGAAGGACGCCCGATGACACCGGACTCCGTATAGGCCGACATACCGAGGGTGAGGAGATGTCTGCGGTCGTCGGCGATGAAATCCGTGGACTCGTAACCGGGCCTGACCAATTCGGGATGGCAGTGCAGCAGAATGGAGGTCTCGATTTCCCCGGCATGCATGTCGCTGAGCAGCGAGGTGCGCACACCGGCCCGCTCCCGGGCCGCCTCCCAGTCCTCCGGGGCCGGGAAAAGCGCCATACGGACGCCGCTGTCCGCGGATTCCTGGACGACATTGCCGAGGACGTAATTCCCGCCGTGACCGTTGACCACCACCAGGGATTCGACGCCCGAGCGGCGGAGCGACTGCGCGATGTCCCGTACCACCGCATGGAGAGTGACGGAGGAGATGCTCACTGATCCCGGCCAGGCCGCGTGCTCGTGCGAGCAGGAGATCGTCACCGGAGGAAGGAGGTGAACGGGATACGCTGCGGCGATCTCGCGGGCGATCGCGCAGGCGACCAGTGTGTCGGTCGCCAGCGGAAGGCAGGGGCCGTGCTGCTCGTAACTCCCCACCGGCAGAACGGCGACCTGACGGTACGGACCTGCCGCCCTGGTCCGTACGTCCTGGGACGTGTCCGACGGCAGCACGCCCGAGGTGTGCGCGGACGACATCGCGGAGGCAACCGCGTCACCTGTCGGCGGCGTCCCAGCAGTATCCGCAGTTCCCGAACCGCTCATCTTTTCACGGCCTTTCGTCTCGTACCGCCTGCGCTTACCAGATAGGAACAGATCATGACAGACGTTGACGGCGTGCTCGGCGGGAATGCCCACCTCTCGGGAGTCCCCCGAGTCGTGAATGCCCCCTCATCCGGGGTCACCCGAGTCGTGAACTCGCCTCTGCCCACCAAGTACGGTGATTTCCAGGCCTACGGTTACCTGGACCACGACCGTGGTGAGGAGCAAGTGGCGCTGGTCTACGGCGACATCGTGGAAGAGGGAATGCTCACCCGGCTCCACTCGGAGTGCCTGACCGGGGACGCCTTCGGGTCCACGCACTGCGAGTGCGGGCCCCAACTCTCCACCGCGCTACGGGAGATCGTGGCCGAGGGCCGGGGCATACTCGTCTACCTCCGCGGCCACGAGGGACGCGGCATCGGCCTGCTGGCCAAGCTGCGCGCGATGAAGCTCCAGTCCGAGGGTCTGGACACCGTCGAGGCCAACCTCGCCCTCGGCCTGCCGGTGGACGCGCGGGACTACCGGGTCGCGGCGGAGATACTGCACGACCTCGGCGTACGGTCCGTACGCCTGCTCTCCAACAACCCGCGCAAGCGGGAGGCGCTGCTGCGGCACGGCATCAAGGTCGACGAGCAGGTGTCACTGCTGATACCGCCCTGCGAGAACAACATCACGTATCTGCGCACCAAGCGGGAACGGCTCGACCACTACCTGCCGCACCTGGACGCGGTGGTCCACTCCTCGTGATCGTGGCGCCGCCCTGTTCCTGCGCGTGATGGCGCAGTCCGTGAGCGGGTGCGCGGCGGCCGAGACGGCGTCGGCCCGACGCCGGCCGCCGCGCCCGCGGCACCCCGGGGAACGTCACCGCTGGCCGGTCAGCCGGTCACGGCCTCGTGAATGAGGCGCTTCAGCTCCGGATAGACGGAGTGCGAGCCCGTGGGACGCAGCTGGGTCAGGAACTGGACCGTCAGATCGTGGTGCGGGTCCACCCAGAACGTCGTGGTGGCCACTCCGCTCCAGCCGAACGCGCCGAGCACCGCGGGCGACCGGGTGAGTTCGGGGTCGGTGACGACGGAGACGCCGAGGCCGAAGCCGAGGCCCGCCTTGCCGCTGTCACGGTGGACCCGGCTGCCGTAGGAGCACATGTCGGCGTCGCCCGGCAGATGGTTCGAGGTCATCGAGGCGACCGTGTCGGTGTTCAGCAGCCGGGTGCCGTCGAGTTCGCCGCCGCGGCGGAGCAACTCCATGAAGCGGTGGTAGTCGTGCGCTGTCGCCACCATGCCTCCGCTGCCCGAGAGGAAACGGGGCCGGCCGTGCAGGGGCAGTCCGGGGATCGGGGTGATACCGCCGTCCTCGGTGTCGCCGTACAGCTCCGCGAGCCGGGGAGCCTGCGCCTCGGTGACGCACAGCCCCGCGTCCTCCATCCCGAGGGGGGTGAAGATCCGCTCGGCGAGGAAGGCGTCCAGGTCCTGGCCCGACACCATCTCCACGAGGCGGCCCAGCACGTTGGTCGCCACCGAGTAGTTCCACTGCGCGCCCGGTTCGAACTGCAGCGGCAGCCGTGCGTACGCCTCGCACGTCTGCGCCAGGTTCGTGCCGGGAACCACCGACGACTCGATGCCCGCCTCCCGGTACAGGGCGTCCACGGGGTGCGAGTGGTAGAAGCCGAACGTCAGTCCCGCCGTGTGCGTGAGCAGATGGCGGACCAGGATCGGCCGCTCGGCGGGCCGAGTGCGCACGGTGGGGCCCGATCCGTCCACGTACACCCGCGGTTCGGCGAATGCCGGAAGGAAGTCGGCGATGGGCGTGTCCAGCCCGAAGTGGCCCTCCTCCAGGAGGATCAGCGCTGCGACCGACGTGACCGGCTTGGTCATGGAGTACATCCGCCACATCGTGTCGGTCTCGACCGGCAGTCCTTCCCGGACGTCACGGTGTCCATACGTGGTGAGGTGGGCCGTGCGGCCGTGCCGGGAGACGGCCACCAGAAAGCCGGGCAGCCGGCCGTCGTCGACCTCATGGGCAAAGTGCTGGTCCAGGCGGTCCAGCGCCTTCGGGTCGAGGCCGACCTCGTCCGGTTCCACCTCTTGCCGCAGGTGTCCCATCGTTCTCCTCCGGTCTTTCCCGGTGCCTTCCGGGGTTTCCGCTTCCAACATTTCATGTTCCCGTTCGGAACCGGCGCCGATCCTTCCGTGACGACCTGACTGCGTGGACATCCGATGGGCCGGCGGCCCGGATCCCGAGCCGGCCGTACCGGTCGCCGAGTCGGCCGGCGAAGACCAGCAGGCTCGCCACCGCGACGAGACAGCCGGTGCTCGTCCACTGCACCTGGGTCAGGGATGCGTGCAGATCCCGTTGCAGGGTGGGTTGCGCGACGGTGAGCACGGTGCCGTCCAGGGCGACGATCACCGCTCCCACCTCACTGCACGCGAGTGCCGGTCCGCGATGCCGGCTCACCGGCTCTCCGGGCCGAGGTGCGTGTCCAGGGCGGTCCTGAGGAGAGGCTCGAAGTCATCGATCCCAGTGGCGAGTTGCAGGCTGCCCCAGCTCCACAGCTGGGCGATACCGTGCAGACTCGCCAGCAGGGAGCCCGCGACGAGCGGGGCGTCGGCGTCCGGCCTGGTGCCGCCGACCAGGTCCACCAGCAGGGAGAACAGCGGAAGGCTCGTCTCGCGCAGGCCCAGGTGGCCGCTCTCCAGCAGATCGTGACGGAACATCAGCTCGTGCATGCCGCGATGGGTGAGCGCGAAGTCCAGATACGCGCGGCCCAGGGCGGTGAGTTGCTGCCGTGGGCTTGCCGTGCCGTCGCCGACCGCCTCGGCCGCCCGCGTCGCGAGGTCGGTGAAGCCACGCCGCGCGATGGCCGACAGCAGCTCCAGATGGGTGGGGAAGTAGCGGCGCGGGGCGCCGTGGGAGACCCCCGCCCGGCGGGCGATCTCCCGCAGCGTCAGCGCCTGCACGCCCTCGGTGGCCACGAGGTCGACACCGACGTCGACCAGCCGGGTCCGCAGTCCCATCTCTTCATCGGTCATAGACGCTGTCTACCAGCCGCCGTAGACAGTGTCTACCCGGGAATGCCGGGCCCGGCTGGGCGGGTTGAGCCAGGTATGACTCAGGACGCCACCCAGAACGCACTGCTCGCGCTGCTCTCCGAGAGCAACGGCGGGGTGCTTGTCACCCTCAAACGGGACGGCCGGCCCCAGCTGTCGAACGTCAACCACGCCTACGACCCGGAAGGCCGCGTCATCCGTGTGTCGCTCACGGACGACCGCGCCAAGACGCGCAACCTGCGCCGGGATCCGCGGGCCTCGTACCACGTGACCAGCGGCGACCGGTGGGCGTACGCCGTCGCCGAGGGAACCGCCGACCTCTCGCCCGTCGCGCAGGACCCGTACGACGAGACCGTCGAGGAACTCGTCCGGCTCTACCGCGACGTCCAGGGCGAGCACCCCGACTGGGACGACTACCGCGCCGCCATGGTCCGCGACCGTCGCCTGGTGCTCCGGCTGCGGGTGGAGCGGGCCTACGGCATTCCCAAGGGCGCCATCAACGGCTAGCCGGAGAGGCCGTCGGCGGTACGGGCCTCGAGCGCCCGCAGAACGGCCACCATGTCCTCGTCGCCGTACCCCAGCGACACGGTCTCTTCGAAGAGGGCGTGGCAGACGTCGAGGAGCGGCGAGGCCACGCCCGTCTTGCGGGCGGCCTCGGCGATCAGCCGGTTGTTCTTCAGGACGTCCTGGGCCGCCGCCTGCACCGCGAAGTCGCGCTCCCGCAGTTTGGGTGCCTTCATGCGGGACACGCCGCTCGCCATGGGGCCCGCGTCCAGGACGTCGAGGAACAGACGCCGGTCGAGGCCGTGCCGATCGGCGAAGTGGTACGCCTCCGAGAGCCCCGTGACCAGTGTGATCAGGAACAGATTGACCGAGAGCTTCATCAGCAGGGCGTTCGGCGCGGGGCCGCACAGGAACGTCTCGTGGCACATGGGGGCGAGCAGCGGGCGTACGAGGTCCACCGCCGCCTCCTGGCCGGCGAGCATCGCGACCAGTTGCCCGTTCTCGGCAGGCACCCGGGAGCCGGAGACGGGAGCCTCGACATAGCTGCCGCCCGCCGCCCGGACATCGGCCTCGAGATCACGTGAATAGCCCGGAGAGGTCGTGCCCATGTGGACGACGACGCGTCCGGCGACCCGGCGGGCGAAGTCCGGGGTGCCGCGGCCCAGCGTGGAGTCGATCGCGAGGTCGTCCGCCAGCATGAGGATCACCACGTCCGTCCGTGCGAACACCTCGCCCGGATCGGCCGCCACCTCGGCGCCGGCGGCACGCAGCGGCGCGGTGCGGGCCGAGGTGCGGTTCCAGACGACCAGCGGCATGCCGGACCGGGCCAGCCGGAGTGCCATCGGCTGCCCCATCACCCCCAGACCGATGAAGCCGACGTCCACGATGCACCGCCTTCGCTTGGAGGCGGCCCTCCGTGCCTGGAGGGCCCTCTATGACAGCGGTCATAGTAGCGGCGGTTATGACGTCGGTCATAGGGTGGGGCGCGTGGCGGTTCGGCGAGTCGGAGGTCTGGGATGGCGGTGTCCGAGCGGGGGCCGCGCGAACGGATGGTCTTCAGCGCGGCCCAGCTGATCCGGCGCGACGGGGTGAGCGCGACCGGTATGCGGGAGGTCGCCGCGCACGCGCAGGCGCCGCGCGGCTCGCTGCAGCACTACTTTCCCGGCGGCAAGGAGCAGCTCGTCAACGAGGCGGTGGACTGGGCCGGCCGGTATGCGGCCCGGCGGATCGACCGGTTCCTCGCGAGCCTGGCCGAGCCGACGCCGAGCGGGCTGTTCGCCGCGATGGTGCGGCAGTGGACGGACGAGTACGAGGCCACTGGTTTCGTCGGCGGCTGCCCGGTCGCGGCGGCGACCGTGGACTGCGCTCAGTCCACCGACTCCACACGCACGGCCGCCGCGGCGGCCTTCGCGCGCTGGACGCGGCCCGTGGCCGAGGCGCTGACGGGCATGGGGGTCCCCGAGGAGCGTGCGGAGGCGCTCGCCACACTGATGATCAGCGCGCTGGAGGGGGCTCTGCTGATGGCCCGCGCCGAACGGGACGTACGTGCCCTGACGACCGTGGCGCGGGAACTCGGGCCACTGCTCGACGCGAGCGTGGAACGGTAGGCGCCGGGCGGCAGTTGAGGTCCTGGCCGCACGGTCCGGTGCGGACGGCCGAGGGCCCGGCGATCACCGGGTCGCTGGGTGGTCGGCCGGTCTCGTCCGCCGCTTCCGTGAGGTTGGCCCGTGAAGATCCGTTCCGTGCATGAGGGCACCTGGGAGCGATCCGCTCCCTCCGTGAAGACAGCCCGGGAGCGCCGAAATGTCACGAGCGCCCCGACCGCTGCCTGTAGGTGTCGCGCCGACGCGGCCAGACGAACGCACGGCCCGGCGCGTCGTGCGAGGCGTTCCGGCCGCCTGCCGCTACCCTCCGTCCGTGATCAATGGGGCGCATGTCGTGATCTACTCCAGCGACGCCGAGACGGACCGGCTCTTCTTCCGCGACGTCCTCGGCTGGCCGCACGTCGACGCGGGACACGGATGGCTCATCTTCAAGTCGCCGCCGGCGGAGGTCGCCTTCCACCCGGCCGAGGGCGAGCCCTCGCACGAACTGATGCTGATGTGCGACGACCTCGAAGCCACGACGGCCGAACTCGTGGCGAAGGGAGTCGAGTTCACCCGCCCGGTCACCGAGGCACGCTGGGGCCGGATCGCCGGCTTCCGGCTCCCCGGTGGCGGCGACATCGGCCTGTACGAGCCGCGTCACCCGGTGGCGCACGGCCTTTGACCCCGCGGTGCCCTTCGACCCGGCTCGCGACGGGCCGGGGAGCGGGACCGCTCAGAGACATCCGAGGGCGTGGTAGGTGCCCCGGGTGGTGGCGGCGACCCGCGCCCAGGTGCGCTCACGGGCGACGCCCGCCCGCGCGGCGGATCCCCACGCGAGCCGGCGCTCGGGGCTGTGGAACAGCATTTCCAGGGCGTCCGCCCAGGCCGGAGACGAACCCGGCGGGATCAGCCGGCCGTTCACTCCCGATTCGACCAGTTCTCTCATGGCACTCAGATCGCTCACTGCCACGGGCAGACCGTTCGCCATCGCCTCCACCAGCTCGTGAGAGGGCACGAGCCGGCAGAGGCGCTCGTCGGTGCGCGGTAGCGCGAACACGTCCAGAGCGGTGTGGTAGGCCCGCACTTCCTCGTGCGGCACCCGGCCGGTGAACAGGGCCGTCCCGTCGGTCAGCCCCAGTCGTCCGGCCAGGGCCTGAAGCGGCCGGAGTTCGGGCCCGTCACCCCCCAGCAGGAGCCGCAGGGGCACTCCCCGTCGGCGCAGTTCGACGCCGGCCTCCAGCAGGGTGCCGAGGCCCTCGCTGCGGGTGAGGTCGCTGACCGTGCCGACGACGTACTCCTCGGGGCCGATGCCGAGACGGGTGCGCAGGGCGCTGCTCTCGGGGCGCGGCTCGAGGAGTACCGGGTCGACGGCCACGGGCACGATGCGCACCTTCTCCTCCGGTACCCCGCGCGCCACGATCTCCGCCTTCATCGCCTCGCCGAGCGTGAGCACCGCGTCGGCCTCGCGCATGCAGTAGCTCTCCAACTCCAGCCGGGCGGCGTAGCCTTCGTCGCTCCCGGTGCGTCCGGGCGCCTGGGCCAGCCAGCTCTCCTCCGGGAACCCGTGCACCTCGTAGACGACGGGAACTCCGTACGTCGCCCGCAGGGCCAGTGCCACCCGGCCGTTGCCGTGGTCGCCTGACGCGTGCAGCACCGAGGGGCGAAGCCGTTCGACGAGCCGCCCGGCCAGTTCCGCGTTGCGTGCGAGCAGCGGCCCGGAGCCGTACGGCAGCCGGCGCGGCAGGAGCCGGTGCTGGGGCACCCCGTCCAGCAGATGCAGTGGGCGGGCGTCGAACACCCCTTGGGTGACCGGGAATCCGATCCGCGTCACCACATGCGGATCGAGCCCCGCCGCCGACTGGGCCTGGGCGAGCGCCTGGGTGCGCAGGGTGTGGCTCGCCCGCCGGTAGGGCAGCCCGTCGGTCACCAGGTGCAGCACACGTCCGGGCACGGGCAGGATCCGGCGCCCGCGCGGGGCCGGTACGCGAGCGGGAGACGGCTCGGCCGACGGCCCCGTCGGGTGGGCCCGGACGGCGAGTACGCGCTCCAGCGGACGCAGTGAGCGCCGGACCCGGGCCGGCAGCAGACGTACGGCGATGAGGGCCGCGCGCAGCGGGTCGTACCGCAGCTCAGCGCAAGCCACCGACAGCGCCAGGGTGAGGGCGCGCAAAGGGCGAGGTGACATGACGTCAGGTTAGGTTCCGCACATGACGATCAGGCGACGACCGTCCCCGCGCCCACCCGGACGGTGGGGCGCACGTCGTAGGTCGCGGGCGGAGCGAGCGACGGGCGCGTGATGCCCGCGCCGGGCTCGCGGGGGCGGACGGGGTGCGCCGTGCGGGTGCGCCCGGATCGCTCGCGCTGGGAGCCGCTCAGGCCCGGGTACGGTCAGCCGTCAGATAGGCGATGACCATGTCGCCGAGCATCCTGCGGTAGTGCTCGCGCCGGCCGGCTGCGGCCAGGTCGCGGCCGAAGACGGCGCCGAACGTGTGGCGGTTGGCGACCCGGAAGTAGCAGAACGAGTTGATCAGCGCGTGCAGGTCGACCGCGTCGACGTCGGCCGTGAACAGCCCCGACGTCCGGCCCGCCGCGAGGACGCGGCCGGTCACCGCCACCATGGGCGACCCGATGGCGTCCAGGTGCTCCGAGGCGGCGATGTGCTCGGCGCCGTGCAGGTTCTCGATGTTGAGCAGCCGGATGAAGTCGGGGTGCGCCTCGTGGTGGTCGAAGAGGGCCTCCGCGAGCCGGCGGACCGCCGCCACCGGGTCCAGTTCCTCGACGTCCAGTTCCTGCACGGCCTGGCGGATCGCCCCGTACGCCCGCTCCAGGACGGCCGTGAACAGGTGCTCCTTGCCGCCGAAGTAGTAGTAGATCATCCGCTTCGTGGTGCTGGTGCGGGCGGCGATCTCGTTGACCCGGGCCCCGTCGAATCCGGCGCGTGCGAACTCCTGCGTGGCGACGTCGAGGATCTCGGCCTTCGTGCGGGCTGCGTCGCGGTTGCGGCCGCCTGGTCGTGCCGGTTCGTCCACGCTGGTCATCGGATTCCTTCGGAGATGGGGCGTTCCACTGAGCGTGGCGGCGATTTTAGAAGCCCGCTCGCGTCGCGTCCCCGGAGAGGTTCCCTTCCTCGTCCCACCGAGCCGCTGCCCCCGGTGCGGAGGGCAGCTCGGCACCGCGGCCCGGCCTGCGGCCGGCCGGTTGCCCGGTGTCCCGCCCGGGGCGGCGTGCCGTGCCGGCGACGCTCAGGAGCGGTCCTCGGTGTCCACGGCGCTCTCGTGGACCGGCCGTGCCTGCGACCGTGCGGTCACGGCCGTGCCGGGGGAGAGGCGGAGGCGGCGGATCGGGGGTACGGCGATGAGGGCGGCGGCGCAGCCGACGGCGGTGACCGCGCCGGCCAGCAGCATCTGGTGCACGCCGACGACCGCGCCCGCGGGACCCGCGATGGTCTGTCCGAGAGGGACGGCGAGGATCGAGCCGGCGACCTCGTAGGCGGCCACCCGGCCCAGCCGGTCCTGCGGGATCTGGGTCTGCACGGCGGTGGCCCACTGGACGCCCCAGAAGGCCCAGCCGATCCCGCTCACCCCGTAGCCGAGCATGAGCAGCGGCAGAGCGGGGACCAGGGCCGCCGCCAGCGGCATCAGCGGGAACAGGAACATCGCGAGCCCACCGCCGAACAAGGGGCGGGAGGGCCGGATCCGGAGGGCGACCAGGCCGCCGAGGACGCAGCCGGTCCCGAACGCGCCCTCGGCGTAGCCGAACGCCGCCTTGCCGTGCGCGGCGATGACGGATGCCGCGCCGAGCGGGGTGAGCGGGCCCCAGACCAGCACGCCGAGCACCCACCAGATGAGGATGACCCCCCACAGCCAGGACCGGGAGCGGAACTCGACCCAGCCGGCGCGCAGGTTCTCCAGTGTGGAGGCCCCGCGGTCCACCGTGAACGGCGGCAGGCGCAGTGCCACCAGACAGATCGCGCTGACCGCGAAGGTGGCCGCGTCGAGAGCGAACACCGAGGACGGCGAGGTGGTGGCGACAAGCAGTCCGGCGAGCGCGGGCCCGGCCATCGTGGCGATTCCCTGGCTCACCCTCAGAACACCGTTGGCCTCGCGTGGATCGGCCGCCACCTGCGGCACCAGGATGGTGAGGCCCGGCTGGAACATCGCGGTCGCCGTTCCGCCGAGCAGCGACCCGGCGAGGATGAACCACAGCGGGGGGTGTCCGAGCCCGAGGCCGACCGCGAGTGACCCCTGGACCAGGCAGCGCACCACATCGGCGCCGATCATCAGCGGCCTCGGGTGGAAGCGGTCCGCGAACACTCCGCCGAAGACGACGAAGAGGGCGAACGCCCCCATCCAGGCCGCGAGCGTGAATCCGACTCCGCTCACTCCGTATCCGAGCGAGAGCATGGCGACGGCCGTCGCGACCGGGATCATCGCGTCGCCGAGCATCGACACGATGCGGGCGGTGAAGTACAGCGCGAAGTTGCGGCTCCACAGCCGGGAGGGCGCGGCGACGGACGTGTCCATGATCGGCCATGGTGGCGGCAGGGCCGGTCCGTGGCAAGGTCTAGACCACGATGGGGTCGAAGTGACGTACGGGGCGCGTCAGCCGGTCCCGGCGCCGTTCACAGCTCCGCGTACCGCCGGTGCGCCTCGGTCAGACCGGGCAGGAAGAACCGGTCGTGGTAGTCGGCCTCCCCGTGGTGCGCCTGCTGCCAGATGCCCGGTGCGTGGATCGCGTCCGTGTGCGCCGGGAAGCGGGCGGTGTGTCGAGACGATGTACTCGCAGATGTCCCGGGCGCAGCCGACGACCTGATGTGCGGCCGTCTGGTCCGCGGCGCGGCGTTCTGATCTGGCCGCAGACGCAGCCGCGGTGGCCAGAGAGTCGTCGATGAACTGGAAGGGTCCGGCCCAGAGTTGCCCTGAAGACGGTGATGTCGTGCGGTTCCCTGGCCATGTGTCACCGGCGCCGACGCGCCTGTCTCGTCTCGCGCCCGGCAGACGACCTGGACGATGACGAAGAGATGACGCTCCTGCGGCCCGGTGAGCTCGGTCCAGGCGGGAGTTCAACACTCGTGCAATGGGCCAGACGAAGAACACAGGGGAGGGAGAGTAAAGGCCGAGCACAGGTGACCTGGGCGGTCGTTGTCAGTGGGCGTCTGTAGCTTTGGCCTTGCTTGACGAAGCTTCCAAGTTCCAGACAGCTTGTCGTCGTTGCCGTAGACCAAGGAGGTGGACTGCCGTGAGTACTTCGCTGCTCAACGCTGCACCTGCCTCTGACGCGTCAGCTCGCAGGTTCGGCGGGAAGAACAAGGGTAAGCGGCGGACGCGCGGCGACGACACCGAACTCGCGGTGATCCGGCTGCCGCTCGATGTGAGCCGGCTCGACAGCCGGCGTCGGGTGGAGCAGTTGTATTCGGCGATGTGGTCGGTGAAGCGTGCGCTTCGGCGCGATGCTCGGGCTGCGGTCGATGCCTACTGGGCTGGCGACATGCGTCGGGAGATGGACACGAAAGCGTGGCGTCTCGAGCTGGGCTTGTCCCGCGAGGGCATGGAACGCCGCGGGTACCGGCACATGGAACGCTCGAGGCACCTCGGCCAGCACGTCACCAAAGCCCTTGTGATGCATCAGGCAGACGAGGTGTGGGAATCGTCCGTCGGCATCTGTTTCCGGATGCGTGTGGGCGTCGGTTCGGACGGCCGAAGACCGGTACCTGGTGGGACTACACCCGCATCCCGGGCCGTGCCCGCTCGCACACTACGGCCAGGAAATGGGAAACTTTCCGACTGCACGGCACTCTTGCCGGGCACCTGGCCGCCTACCGGCACTGGGACCTCGCCCCGGCCATCACCACGCCGGAGCAGGCAGCCTGTCTGTCGCCGCAGACGAGTGTTCTCGCCCAGCCGCGACGCATGCCCGCGCCGGGGCGGCCTCGGTGCGTGGAAACCGGGAAAGTTACCGCGAAGGGAAAGCCGAAGACACGGGCCGCGACCTGGTGGGATCACACCGGGCCCCTGATCGTCGTATTTAACGGCGGCGCAGACTCCCAACGCGGCGACCTCCTGCTGCCCGTGCGGCTGCCCTCCGGTGCTGGCCGCTGGCCATGACTGGTCCATTTCCTGAACAATTCGCAGACGTGGCACAAGATCGACCTGGTCCGCCGCCGGGACGCGAGCGCTCTCGGCGGTTGGGCCTACGAGGCGCACCTGATGGTCCTCGCCGAGGGATACGCCTCGCCGGCTACCCGGGCCCGGTGGGCTGCCGCAGTCGAGCTGTGCCGGGTGGGTGGGATCGACGGAAATGTCTCCAGTTTGTCCGTCGTCTCTTTCCCGGACACATTCGACCCAGCCGACGGAGAGGTCAGCTCCACCCGCATCGAGCTGACCGACCCCGAGCTGGTCGCACTGGAAAAGGCCCGCCGCAAGGAACGCGGCCGTAAACGTGCCCTCGACCGCTCTCGCCGCGCCGCCAACCCAGGCCAGTACGCGCCCTCGAGGCGCCAGCAGGTCCGTGCCGAACGACGCAAAGGTGGCGGACTCCGAGACAAGCAAGTCCACTTACCAGCCGGCGCGCGGGCGGCGAACAAGAACGGAGTACCCAAACAGGCATACCGCCACGACACCCTCTCGGCTGGCTACCGCCTCAATCGGGCGAAGCTCGCCGAGGCTGCGGCCACCGCCGCCGCGGCGAAAGATCACCGCGCACGGCGCATAGCCGAACGGATCGTCGCCGAACACGGCGCCAACCTGGTCGTCGAGGACTGCGACATCCGCACCTGGTTCCGGCTGTGGGGCCGCGCCCTGCAAGCCACCACCCCTGGCCGGCTCATCGCCGCCATCGGCAAGGAGTGCGAGAAGACCGGCGCCCGCCTACAACGGGCCTCGACCTTCCATACGAAGCTGTCGCAGACCTGTCTGTGCGGTGCACAGGTCCGGAAAACCCTCTCCGACCGAGTACACACCTGCACCGCCTGCGGCCTGATCGCCGATCGCGACATGGTCTCCGCCGCACTCGGCGCGCACGTGCGGATTCAAGATCCGGACGATCCCAGCACGGCGGGCCTGGACACCGTCCAGGCCCGCACCACACAGATCTTGTTCTCATCAGGGCTGCAAGAAGCCCTGTCGAGTCAACCGCAGCGAGGTGCCCGCCCCAGCAGGGACCGCACCCACGCGGCAGCCCACGATCCGGGAATCCCCGGCCAGCGGGCCTCTGCTCGACGAAGCGCCCCCGACCGGTTCCGGCCTACCCCGAATGAGACCCGACCCGCCCATCAGCGGCACAAGGACCACGTCGGAGCAGCCGCCCGCGCAGGAAACGCCGCAACCAGCGGCGGTATCCCTACGCGGGGACCGACCGGGGCCATCCCAACACGGGATGACTCTTAGAGGTCGAACTCGTGCGGCGGCAGGTCGAGCGCGTAGCACGCCTCCCGGACGATCGCCTGCTCGTCCTTGTCGAAGTTGCCGTCGGCGCCGCCGATGACGATGCCGATCTGGATCACCGCACGCGCCTCGGCGGGCTTCTTCTTCGCCTTGCCGATTTCCTGCAGGACGCTGACCTTGCCGAAGGCGAAGTCGGTGGTGAGCTTGTTCAGGTTGTCCTCGAAGCGGCGGCGCAGGTCGTCGGCCGGGAAGTTCTGCAACACCTCGTTGGTGGCGATGAGCTGGGCCACACGCTGGCGCTCCGACGGGTCCACCGTGCCGTCCGCGGCGGCCACGAGCGCACACATCGCCATGCTCGCGTCGCGGAACGCTCCACTCTTGAGATCGTTCTTCTTCGCCACGAGCTGGGTCTGCATCGTCGAGGCGGATTCCTTGATGCGGTCCCACAGGGCCATGCGAACTCCCAACGTTGTCGGGGCCCGTCCGGAGGACCGGCGGGCCCCACTGCTTTCTACAGCGACGTAGAGGGAAACTGGTGGGGGGTCACGGAAGTTCCGGTGGCGTTCCATTCCGCGATCACCGGCCGGCCGTGTTCGGTGGAGAGCCGGCTGACCGTCCCCGTACCGAGCTGGAACAACCGCCCCTCGGCGGCCGAGAGGCCGAGGTGGCGAGCGGTGAGGACGCGCAGGAAGTGGCTGTGGGCCACGAGCAGCACATTGCCTTCCGCAAGTGCGGGCGCGATCCGGGTCAGCACCTGGTCGGCGCGTGCCGCCACCTCGCCGGGCGACTCACCGGGGTGCCCGGGCGGGCCCGGGGGAACCCCGTCGGTCCACAGCCACCAGTCGGGTCTGGTGCGCTGGATCTCGGCGGTCGTGATGCCCTCGTAGCCGCCGTAGTCCCACTCGTGCAGCCGGGGCTCGACCTCCGGGGCCGACAGGCCGGCGAGAACCGCGGTGCGTATCGCCCGGTTCAGCGGGCTGGTGAGGGTCAGTGCGAAGGTGCGTCCGGCGAGCAGCGGGGCGAGGGACTTGGCCTGTTCCTCGCCCCGCGAGGTGAGCGGGAGATCGGTCCAGCTGGTGTGCTGTCCCGATGCGCTCCACTCGGTTTCGCCGTGGCGGACCAGCAGTAGGTCGCCCACGGCCGACCTACTTGGCGGACTCGACGGCGTGACCGCCGAACTGGTTGCGCAGGGCCGCGATCATCTTCATCTGCGGCGAGTCGTCCTGCCGCGAGCTGAAGCGGGCGAACAGCGACGCCGTGATGGCCGGGAGCGGTACGCCGTTGTCGATGGCGGCCTGGACGGTCCAGCGGCCCTCGCCGGAGTCCTCGGCGTAACCGCGGAGCTTGTCGAGGTGTTCGTCCTCGTCCAGGGCGTTGACCGCGAGGTCCAGCAGCCAGGAGCGGATGACGGTGCCCTCCTGCCAGGAGCGGAACACCTCGCGGACGTTCTCCACCGACTTGACCTTCTCCAGCAGCTCCCAGCCCTCGGCGTAGGCCTGCATCATCGCGTACTCGATGCCGTTGTGGACCATCTTGGAGAAGTGCCCGGCGCCGACCCGGCCGGCGTGGACATATCCGTACGGGCCTTCGGGCTTGAGCGCGTCGAAGATCGGCTGGAGGCGTTCGACGTGTTCCTTGTCGCCGCCGACCATCAGCGCATAGCCGTTCTCCAGGCCCCACACACCGCCGGAGACACCCGCGTCGACGAAGCCGACGCCCTTGATGCCGAGTTCGGCGGCGTGCTTCTCGTCGTCGGTCCAGCGGGAGTTGCCGCCGTCGACCACGGTGTCACCCGGGGACAGCAGGTCCCTGAGCTCGTCGATGACGGACTGCGTGGGACCGCCGGCCGGCACCATCACCCAGACCACGCGCGGTGCCTCGAGCTGCTCGACGAGTTGGGTCAGGTTCTTGACGTCGGAGATGTCCTGGTTGTGGTCGTAGCCGACGACGGTGTGGCCCGCGCGGCGGATCCGCTCGCGCATGTTGCCGCCCATCTTGCCGAGACCGATGAGTCCGATCTGCATGTCAGTTCACTTCTTCCTGAGTGTGCGGAACGCGGCCGCGAGGGCGGCGGTGGGCGGTGGAGTGGGCGGGACCGAGGACGCCGGCGCCCTCGGTCGGCGGCGGTTGGACGCGTCGGGCGAGGACCCTGCTCGGCTCCGCGCGGGCCGGCAGCTCGCACGGGTCCGGACGGAACACCGGCCCCGCGCGGTGCTCCGGGGCCGTCCGCCCGGGGCGACGGGTGGGCCCGGGGCCGTCAGGCATGCGGGGCCTTCCCCTTGGCGTCCACGCCGCGCAGGGCGATGGCGTACATCTCGTCCGCGTCGAGGCGGCGCAGCTCCTCGGCGATCAGTTCGGAGGTCGGGCGGACCTTCAGCGCCATGGTGCGCGGGGGCTGGCCCGGCAGGCTGAGGGTGGCCAGCGGGCCCTCTGGGCGGTCGATGACGATCTCGCCCTTCTCCGTGCCCAGCCGGACGGCCGTGACGACCGGTCCGGCGGTGACGACCCGGTCGACCGGCACCTTCAGGCGTGCCTGGAGCCAGCGGGCGAGCAGCTCGGCGCTCGGGTTCTCGGCCTCGCTCTCCACGGCCGCCGAGGTCACCGTCGCACGGGCCTGGTCGAGCGCCGCGGCCAGCATCGAGCGCCACGGTGTGAGCCGTGTCCAGGCCAGGTCGGTGTCGCCCGGCGCGTACGAGGAGACCCGGGTCTCCAGCGCGTCGAGCGGCGCGTCGATGGCGTACATGTCGGTGATGCGGCGCTGCGCGAGGGCGCCCAGAGGGTCCTTCGCCGGGTTGTCCGGCGCGTCCACCGGCCACCACACCACGACGGGCGCGTCCGGCAGCAGCAGCGGCAGGACCACCGAGTCGGCGTGGTCGGAGACCTCACCGTACGTCCGCAGTACGACCGTCTCCCCGGTGCCGGCGTCGGTGCCCAGCCGGACCTCGGCGTCGAGGTGCGAGGACGTGCGGTCCCGCGAGGTGCGCGAGTGCCGCTTGATGACGACCAGGGTGCGCGAGGGGTGCTCGTGCGAGGCCTCTTCGGCCGCCCTGAGCGAGTCGTACGCGTTCTCCTCGTCGGTCACGATCACCATGGTCAGGACCATGCCCACAGCGGGGGTGCCGAGGGAGCGACGCCCCTGGACCAGCGCCTTGTTGATCTTGCTTGCCGTGGTGTCGGTCAGATCGATCTTCATGGCCTGCGCCAGCTCCGTCCGTCTCGTGCGAGCATCTCGTCGGCTTCCTCGGGACCCCAGGTACCCGCGGGATACTGCGCGGGCTTGCCGTGTGTCGCCCAGTACTCCTCGATCGGATCGAGGATCTTCCAGGACGCCTCCACCTCCTCGGTGCGGGGGAAGAGGTTCGCGTCGCCGAGCAGTACGTCCAGGATCAGCCGTTCGTACGCCTCGGGGCTGGACTCGGTGAACGACTCGCCGTAGGCGAAGTCCATCGTGACGTCCCTGATCTCCATCGAGGTACCCGGCACCTTCGAACCGAAGCGCACGGTCATGCCCTCGTCGGGTTGCACCCGGATGACGATCGCGTTCTCGCCGAGTTCCTCGGTGGCCGTCGAGTCGAACGGGGAGTGCGGCGCCCGTTGGAAGACCACCGCGATCTCGGTGACCCGGCGGGCGAGGCGCTTGCCGGTCCGCAGGTAGAAGGGGACGCCCGCCCAGCGGCGGCTGTCGATCTCCAGCTTGATGGCCGCGTAGGTGTCCGTGGTGGACCCCGAGTCGGTGCCGTCCTCCTCGAGGTAGCCGACCACCTTCTCGCCGCCCTGCCAGCCGTTCGTGTACTGCCCGGGCACGGTGTGGCTGCCGAGGTCCTCCGGGAGCTTCGCCGACCGCAGGACCTTGAGCTTCTCGGTGGCCAGGGACTCGGCGTCGAAGGCGATGGGCTCCTCCATGGCCGTCAGGGCCAGCAGCTGGAGCAGGTGGTTCTGGATGACGTCACGGGCGGCACCGATGCCGTCGTAGTAGCCGGCGCGGCCGCCGATGCCGATGTCCTCGGCCATGGTGATCTGCACATGGTCGACGTACGACCGGTTCCAGATCGGCTCGTACAGCTGGTTGGCGAAGCGCAGCGCCAGGATGTTCTGGACGGTCTCCTTGCCCAGGTAGTGGTCGATGCGGAAGACCTGGTCCGGAGCGAACACGTCGTGCACGATGGCGTTCAGCTCACGCGCGCTCGCCAGATCGTGGCCGAACGGCTTTTCGATGACCCCGCGCCGCCAGGAGCCCGCCGGCGCGTCCGCCAGCCCGTGCTTCTTGAGCTGCTGGACCACCTGCGGGAAGAACTTCGGCGGCACGGAGAGATAGAACGCGTAGTTGCCGCCGGTACCCCGGGAGGCGTTCAACTCCTCGATGGCGGAACGCAGCTGCTCGAAGGCGTCGTCGTCGTCGAAGGTGCCGGGGACGAACCTCATGCCCTCGGCCAGCTGCTGCCAGACCTCCTCGCGGAACGGCGTACGGCTGTGCTCCTTGACGGCTTCGTGCACCACCTCGGCGAAGTCCTGGTCGGCCCAGTCGCGTCGGGCGAACCCGACGAGCGAGAAGCCCGGCGGCAGCAGACCCCGGTTGGCCAGGTCGTAGACGGCCGGCATCAGCTTCTTGCGGGACAGGTCGCCCGTCACACCGAAGATGACCAGGCCCGAGGGGCCCGCGATCCGCGGGAGACGCCGGTCGCGCGGGTCACGGAGTACGTTCTCCCAGTCGGTGACCGGGTCCGGCTGCTGCGCGACGGCCGGGCCCGGCGCGTCGGCGGCCCCCGGCGCCCCGCCCTTGGGTTCCGCGTTCCCGGCAGACGTCCGGGGGGACATCTCCTCGCTCATTCTCCGTCAACTCCCTTGTTCTTCAGAGAGACTGCGACTGCCTCGAGCAGGTCGCCCCAGGCCACCTCGAACTTCGCGACGCCCTCGTCCTCGAGCTGTCCCACGACCTCGTCGTAGGAGATGCCGAGCGGCTCGAGGGCCGCGAGGTCGGCGCGGGCCTGCGCATAGCCGCCGGTGACCGTGTCGCCCCGCACGGCGCCGTGGTCGGCGGTGGCGTTGAGCGTGGCCTCCGGCATCGTGTTGACCGTGCCGGGCGCGACCAGCTCGTCGACGTACAGCGTGTCCTTGTACTCAGGGTCCTTCACACCGGTCGAGGCCCACAGCGGACGCTGCTTGTCGGCCCCGGCACCCGCCAGGGAGAGCCAGCGCTCACCGGCGAAGGTCGCCTCGTACGCCTCGTATGCGAGCCGTGCGTTCGCGAGGGCGGACCTGCCCTTCAGCGCGAGCGCCTCGTCCGTGCCCAGCTTCGTCAGACGCTTGTCGATCTCCGTGTCGACGCGGGAGACGAAGAACGAGGCGACGGAGTGGATGGCGGACAGGTCGAGCCCGGCGGCCCTCGCCTTCTCCAGACCGGCGAGGTACGCGTCCATCACCTGGCGGTAGCGCTCCAAGGAGAAGATCAGCGTCACATTCACGCTGATGCCCCGTCCGATCACCTCGGTGATGGCCGGGAGCCCGGCCTCGGTCGCCGGGATCTTGATCATCACGTTCGGGCGGTCCACCAGCCAGGCGAGCTGCTTGGCCTCGGCGACGGTCGCCCTGGTGCGGTGGGCCAGCCTCGGGTCGACCTCGATGGAGACCCGGCCGTCCCGGCCGTCCGTCGCCTCGTACACGGGCCTCAGTATGTCGGCGGCGGCGCGGACATCGGCGGTGGTCATCATGCGGACGGCCTCCTCGACCGTCACGCCGCGCTCCGCGAGGTCGGACAGCTGCTCCTCGTAGCCTTCGCCGGAGCCGATGGCGGCCTGGAAGATGGACGGGTTCGTGGTCACGCCCACCACGTGCTTCCGCGCCACGAGTTCGGCCAGGTTGCCGGACTCGATCCGCTTGCGGGACAGGTCGTCCAGCCAGATCGACACGCCCGCCTCGGACAGGCGCTTCAACGGCTCCGCTGCTTCAATCGCTTCGGTCACTGTGATCATCTTCTTTCTGGCGATCGGATCAACCGCGGACGGCGGCGAGGGATTCCCGGGCCGCGGCGGCCACGTGCTCGGCGGTGAAGCCGTACTCGGCGAACAGGGTCTTGGCGTCGGCGGAGGCGCCGAAGTGCTCCAGGGAGACGATGCGTCCACTCTCACCGACGTACCGGTACCAGGTCAGGGCAATGCCCGCCTCGACCGCCACGCGGGCCTTCACCGACGGCGGAAGGACCCGCTCGCGGTATGCGGCGGGCTGCTCCTCGAACCACTCGACGGACGGCATGGACACCACCCGGGTACCCACGCCCTCGGCCTCCAGCCGCTCCCGCGCGGCGACCGCGAGCTGTACCTCGGACCCGGTGGCGATGAGGATGACGTCGGGCGTGCCGGTGGAGGACTCCCGGAGGATGTAACCGCCCTTCGCCGCCTCGGCGTTCGGCGCGTAGGTCGGTACGCCCTGGCGGGTGAGGGCGAGACCGTGCGGCGCGGGGGAGGTGGAGTGCCGCCTGAGGATCTCCGCCCAGGCGACGGCGGTCTCGTTGGCGTCGGCCGGGCGCACGAGGTTCAGGCCCGGGATGGCGCGCAGCGAGGCCAGGTGCTCGACGGGCTGGTGGGTCGGGCCGTCCTCGCCCAGGCCGATGGAGTCATGGGTCCACACGTACGTCACCGGCAGCTGCATCAGGGCCGACAGGCGCACCGCGTTGCGCATGTAGTCGGAGAACACCAGGAACGTGCCGCCGTAGACGCGGGTGTTGCCGTGCAGCGCGATGCCGTTCATCTCGGCGGCCATCGAGTGCTCGCGGATACCGAAGTGGATCGTCCGGCCGTACGGGTTCGCCTCCGGCAGCGGGTTGCCCTTGGGCAGGAACGAGCTGTTCTTGTCGATGGTGGTGTTGTTCGAGCCGGCCAGGTCGGCGGAGCCGCCCCACAGTTCCGGGACGATCGCGCCGAGGGCCTGCAGCACCTTGCCGGACGCGGCACGGGTGGCGACCGCCTTGCCCTCCTCGAACACGGGCAGCGCGTCCTCCCAGCCCTCCGGCAGCTGGCCGGCCAGGACGCGGTCGAACAGCTTCGCGCGCTCCGGCTGCGCGGTGCGCCACTGTGCGATCCGCTTGTCCCAGGCGGTGTGCGCCTCGGCGCCGCGGTCGAGGGCCCGGCGGGTGTGGGCGAGCACCTCGTCGGCCACCTCGAAGCTCTTGTCCGGGTCGAAGCCGAGGACGCGCTTGGTCGCGGCGACCTCGTCCTCGCCGAGCGCCGAGCCGTGGGCCGCCTCGGTGTTCTGTGCGCCGGGCGCCGGCCACGCGATGATCGTGCGCATGGCGATGATGGAGGGGCGCTCGGTCTCGGCCCGGGCGGCCTCGAGCGCCGCGTACAGCGCGTGGACGTCGACGTCGCCGTTCCCGGCGGGCTCGATGCGCTGCACGTGCCAGCCGTAGGCCTCGTAGCGCTTGAGTACGTCCTCGGAGAACGCCGTCGCGGTGTCGCCCTCGATGGAGATGTGGTTGTCGTCGTAGAGGAAGACGAGGTTGCCGAGCTTCTGGTGGCCGGCGAGCGAGGACGCCTCGGCGGAGATGCCCTCCTCCAGGTCGCCGTCGGAGACGATCGCCCAGATCGTGTGGTCGAAGGGCGAGGCGCCCTCGGGGGCGTCCGGGTCGAACAGGCCGCGTTCGTAACGCGAGGCCATGGCCATGCCGACCGCGTTGGCGACGCCCTGGCCGAGGGGCCCCGTGGTGGTCTCGACACCCGCGGTGTGGCCGTACTCGGGGTGGCCGGGCGTCTTGGAACCGTGCGTGCGGAAGGCCTTCAGGTCCTCCAGTTCCAGTTCGTAGCCGGCGAGGAAGAGCTGCGTGTAGAGGGTCAGGGAGGTGTGGCCCGGGGAGAGGACGAAGCGGTCACGGCCGGTCCACTCCGGGTCGGCCGGATCGTGCCGCATCACCTTTTGAAAGATCGTGTACGCCGCCGGGGCCAGGCTCATCGCCGTGCCCGGATGGCCGTTGCCGACCTTCTGTACCGCGTCGACGGCGAGAACACGGGCGGTGTCGACGGCTCGCCCGTCGAGCTCGGTCCACTCGAATCCGTCGGGGCTCTGCGCACTCATCTTCAAGAAGTCCTCACTGAACGGGGATCGCTGACAGAACGCGTTCAAAATTAAAAGTCTGACTTTTGCAGGGGAAGGTGCCCCTGTGTCAGCCTTCGGTGAAAGTGGGACATCCACAGAGGCACCGAGGCGGCGCGAGAGGGATATGGCGGACATAACCACCCAGGACGACGACTGGATCAGGACGTACCCCTTTCCGGTCGACCGGAGTGTCTGCGGTGTCGGTATGCAGGTGGGCCCCATGGACGCCGGGGGAACCTGGCACGAGGACGCGCCGGTCGAGCGCGTCCACCGCATCGACTTCCATGCGGTGATGCTCCTCGACGGCGGCCCCGTGACGCATATGGTGGACTTCGCCGAGTACCGGCTGACTGCCGGTGACCTTCTGTGGATCCGCCCCGGTCAGGTCCACCGCTTCTCCCGTGCGAGCGAGTACCGCGGGACCGTGCTGACCATGCAGCCCGGCTTTCTGCCGCGCGCCACCGTGGAGGCCACGGGTCTGTACCGCTACGAGCAATCGCCGCTGCTGCACCCCGATCCGGCCCAGCTCGCCGGACTGCGGGCCTCCCTCGCCCAGCTCCAGCGTGAGTACGAGGACACGTCCACCCTGCCCCTGAGTCTGCACACGGAGGTCCTGCGCCACACCCTGACCGCGCTCCTGCTGCGCCTCGCGCATCTGGCGGCCAGCTCGGCCGAGGCGGCTCGCGAGCAGGCGGACACCACCTTCACCCGGTTCCGGGACGCGGTCGAGCAGGACTTCGCGGTCAACCACAGCGTCAGCGCGTACGCCGACGCCCTCGGCTACTCCCGCCGCACGCTGGTCCGCGCCGTCCGCGCCGCCACCGGGCAGACGCCGAAGGGTTTCATAGACAAGCGCGTGATCCTGGAGGCGAAACGCCTCCTCGCCCACACGGACCTGCCGATCGGCCGCGTGGGTGCCGCCGTGGGCTTCCCCGACGCGGCGAACTTCTCCAAGTTCTTCCACCAGCACACGGACACGACCCCGGCCGCGTTCCGGGCGGAGTTGAGATGACGAAGGAGGGGGTGGGCGCTCGACCCACCCCCTCGGCACTCGCTGTCAGTGGCCGAAGCCGAACCAGTTCACGTTCACGAAGTCGTTCGGCTGGCCGCTGGTGAAGGTGAGATAGACGTCATGGGTGCCGGTGACCGAGGCGATGTTCGCCGGTACGGTCCGCCAGCTCTGCCACCCACCCGTGTCGGCCACCGCGAAGCTGCCGATCGGTGCGTTCGAACGGCTGTCGAGGCGCACCTCGACCAGTCCGCTCACACCGCTCGCCGCACCGCTCGCGACCCGGGCGTGGAACTGCGTGGCCGCGCTGGAGCCGAAGTTCACCCCCTTGTACAGGGCCCAGTCGCCGTTGGCGATCCAGCCCATGTCCTGGCCGCCGCCGGTGTCCGTGGTGGACTCGGTCGCCACGCCGGACTGGCTGTCGTACGACTCGGCCTGGATGGTGCCGTACGCGTCGCGGTTGCCGGACGGCGGAGGTGTGGTACCGCTCCCACCGCCCGTGGACTGAAGCACCTGCACATAGTCCACCACCATCGGGTGGCCGGGCTGTGTGTCACCGTCCAGGCCGCCGCCGAACGCGTCGGGGAAGCCGCCGCCCATCGCCACGTTCAGGATGGCGAAGAAGCCGTGGCTGGTGGCGTTGGCCCAGGTGGTCGCGTCCACCTGGTTCGCCGTGACCGTGTGGTAGTTGACGCCGTCGACGTAGAAGCGGATCGCCTCCGGGCTCACCGAGCGGTCCCACTCCATCGCGTAGGTGTGGAAGCCGGACTGGCAGGTCGTGCCCGGGCACGCGGTGGAGTTGCCGATGCCGGTGGTCTCGTTGCACGGGCCGCCGGGGCTGGTGCCGCAGTGCATGGTGGCCCACACCTTGTTGAGGCCCTGGACGTTCTCCATGATGTCCAGTTCGCCGACGCCCGGCCAGTTCTGGTAGTTGCCGCGGTAGGGCGCGCCCAGCATCCAGAAGGCGGGCCAGTAGCCCTCGGCCGCGGTGCCGGTGACGTTCGGCATCTGGAGGCGGGCCTCGACGCGCAGCTTGCCGCCTGCCGGGGGCTGGAAATCGGTACGGGTGGTCTCGATGCGGCCCGAGGTCCAGTGGCCGGCCGCGTCACGGCGTGGCGTGATGAGGAGGTTGCCGTTGCCGTCGAGCGAGACGTTGCCGGTGCTCGAGGTCATCGTCTCGACCTCGCCCGTGCCCCAGTTGGCGGGGCCGCCCGGGTAGGAAGTGCCGGTGTCGTACTGCCAGTCGGCGGTGTTGACGCCGGAGCCTGCCGCGCCGTTGAAGTCGTCGAGGAAGACCTGGCTCCAGCCCGCCGGGGGCGTGGGGGCGTTGGCGTTCGCGGGCAGGGTGGCGACGGTGGCGGCCGCCACCGCCAGACCCATCGTGCCGAGCACGGCGACGAGCGCGCGGCGCAACGGCCGGTGTCTGGTGGGTATGCCGGAAGTGTCCTTCATGGGCTGCCTCTTCGGGTACGGAGTGGGGGAGTGCGGGCAGGAGAGCCGGGGAGCCGCGTGGAGGTTCGTGAGAGCGCTCTCAAGCCGCGCGGACAATGTGCTCTCCGCCACCGCGGCCGTCAAGAGGTGAAGCCGAGAAAGTCCTTCAGTGGTACTGGAGTTGAGGGCATCGACGTCATGCTCGGACGGTATGAGGAGCCCATGAGCGAGGGGCGGGAGCACGCGGAGCGCCGTCGACCGCGTGGCGCGGACGGACGGCGGCGGGAAAACCCTGCCGCCGTCCTGCAGAGCCTGTCGCCGTGCTGCGCCTGAGGGGTGCTACTGCCGGCGGTACGAGTAGACGGTGGTCGCGACCGTGCACACGTCGGGCTGGACCACCTCGGCGCGCAGGGTGCCGCGGGCCGCGTCGTAGTCCACGCCCTCCGCCTCGAACGTGCCGCTGCACACACTGCGCTGCGGCAGGCCGAACAGGCTGGTCACGTGTCCGGTGACCGGGCCGCCGTCCAGCTTGTGCGACAGGTCCACCTGGAGCAGCGGCCGGTCCTCGGGGAACAGCGTCTTCGAGCCGTCGTCCGACGCGCACAGCAGCTGCGTCTCGTTCACGAAGTCGCAGCCCTGGATGTCGCGCACGGGCTTGTCGAGCGTGATCTGCGGAGCCTGCGGCAGTGCCCCGCCGGTGCGCGGGGTGGACGGGTTGAGCAGGGGAGCGGGGAAGACCTGCAGGCGGTTCTGATCGCCCCACTCGCCCGACACCAGCCACTGCCCGTCGGGCGACACCGCCGCGAAGGAGTTGTTGAGCTTCTCGCCGGGGCCGAGCTGGTGGACGTACTCATAGCGTTGCCCGGCCGGGGTGGTCACCGCGAACATCTTCGAGGTCGCCGTGTCCGGGCCCTGGTAGGCGTCGAAGACATCGCCGCCGGCGACGTCCGGGTCGCCCACGTGGTTCCAGCCCTTGATGCGCAGGTCGAGCGGGATGTCGGCGAGTCCCCGGTACAGCAGCGAGCCGTCGGCACGGCTCGCCAGTCCCTGACCGCCGCCCAGGGAGTCGGTGTACGCGGTGCCGGTCTCCTGCCAGGCCGGCCCCGCGGCCGCCGAGGAGGTGACCGCAGCGAGCGTGAGGGCAGCCGATAACGCTGCCGCGGAGAAGAGTTGACGTCTCATCGGGCTCCTGCCACGTCGATGAAGATGGGATTGGAATAGAATCACGTGCCGGCGCACGGGTCACCGTCGCCGAAGCCCCGCCCGGAGGCGGCGGCCGCAGGGGCCGCCGCCGCGGGAGCGAGGGTGAAGGCGGGCCGAACAGGACCGCTCGGCGCAGGAGCTGACGCCGGGACACGCCCTGGGCGTCGAGTTGTTCGGGGGAGACGGACGGATCGGCCCGGACGGGCGGGTGCCGCCCGGTCGCGGTCGCGTCGAACCCTCGGGACGTCAGTGGTTCATGAACTGGGAGACCGGCAGCGCCCGGTCCACGATCCGTACGTCACCGAGCCACCCGTGGTGGATCTGGTCGATCCTGCCCCCGTACTCGTAGCCGCCGAGCAGCCACGGCAGGCCGACCGAGGCGAGGCCGACGGTACGGGCGTCGGGATTGCGGGCGACGGGGCAGCCCTGGACGTACATCGTGGTGTGGCCGCTGTCGTTGACGACCGCCAGGTGCCACCAGGTCTCGCGTGCGGTCTCGTCACCCCAGTTGGTGACGATGCCCTCCTGGTTGAGGGGCCGCACGGCCCACTGCGGTCCGGGGCCGTCGGACAGCGAGAGGGTGGCGAGCGGCTCGTCCGGATCGTCCTGCGTCTTGCCCGCCGCGCCACCCGTGCCGGTCCGGCTGACCAGGCCCGCCCAGGCGTTGTGGGACGCGTCCCAGTCCTCGGGCACCTTGTAGAACGCCTCGATGGTGTAACCGCGGGAGAACGTCGCCGTGTTGAGCGGGGCGCCGTCGACCGTGCGCAGATAGGCGCCGCGCAGCGGTGACTTGTACCCCTGGAAGCGCAGGCTGCCGTGCCCCGGCTGGTCCGGGTGGTGGTCCGACGACCAGGTGAGGGAGCCGTCCAGGATGCTGACGACGGTCAGGTCGTTGCCGCGGCCCGACAGATCGCGGACCGTGCCGTGCACGGCCGCGCCGTCGTCGTGGCCGTCGAAGCGCCAGTACGCGACGGTGCCGCGGACCAGCATCTGGGAGCTGGGCCGCGCGGAGCGAGGAGGCACGGGGGCGAAGCCGGAGAAGCGCTGCTCGAAGTCGATCGCCACGGAGAACCGGTCCTCGGGGCCGGTCAGCTCGATCTCCTGCCGCTCCAGTTCGTTGAGCCCTTCGCCCGCCCGTCCCAGGATCCACGGGGAGATCGTCTCGACGTCGATGGTGTCCCGGTCGAGGTCGAAACGGTAGAGGCGGATCATCGCCGCGCCACCGTAGTACCGGTTCTGGTAGTTCGTCAGGTGCAGGTGTACGTCGTTGCCCGCGGCGTTCTTACGGGTGGCGCGGGCGGCGGGCCAGAAGTGGCCGTTCAGGGTCAGGAAGATCTGGTCGTGGTCCGCGATCAGCTGGTCCCAGAGCTGCTCCCCGTACGACGAGAGCGCGTCGTCCCCGTAGACCAACTCGTGGGTGGTGAGGATGACCGGCGTCTTCGGGTGCTGGGCGATCACGTCCTTCGCCCAGGCGAAGCCCTGCGCCGACAGCCGCCAGTCGAGAGCGAGCACGAGCCACTCGCGGCCGCCCGCCCGGAAGACGTGGTAGGTGTTGTAGCCGTCAGGGGAGGAGCCGCCGAAGGTGCGCTTGCCCTTGAAGCGTTGCGGGCCGAAGGCGTCCAGGTACGGGGTGGGGCCGCGCTGGTCGTCGGTGGACGACCGGATGTCGTGGTTGCCGGCGAGGACGCTGTACCCGACCCCGTTCCGGTCGAGGAGCCCGAACGCCTCGCTCGCCGCGTCGAATTCGACGGCGGCGCCGTTCTGCGTCAGGTCTCCCAGGTGGGACAGGAAGACGACGTTCTCGTCCTCGCCGTGCTCCAGGATGTAGCGCAGTGAGGCCTTGATGGGGGCCGGGTTGATGCTCGGCCCGTCGAACAGGTACTGGGTGTCGGGCATCACGACGAGGGTGAAGCGCCGGCTTTCGGAGTCGGGGCGCCGGTGGCTCGCCGTCGCCGCCTCGGCGGTGGCCGGCAGGGCGACCCCGGTGGTGGCGGCTGCGCCGAGCAGCGCGGTGGCCCGCAGGAAGCTGCGTCTGCCGGCTCCGGCCTGCGCGGCCTCGCCCTGGGCGTGGTCATGTGAAGTACACACGTGTGCTCCGTGAGAGGTGTCGGAGGAGGGGAAGCGCGGGGTTCAGAGAGTGCGCAGCGTCCAGCTCCAGCGATGGACGCCCGGTGCGACGAGATGCGAGGGCGGGATGTCGGGGCCGCAGCAGGCCGTGCCCGGCCCGCGGTGCGCCCCGTCGATGCGCACCACGCAGCCGGAGCGCGGCTCCGGCTCGTCGTGGTGTGCGGCCGGGTCCTCGGCGTGGACGGGGGTGCCCACGGTCGAAGGCCGGTGGAGGGTCACGGAGACCTGGCGCGGCTCGTCCAGTACGACGGTGAGACGGGTGGCGTGCGGTGCGGACAGCGTGAAGCGCCGTACGCCGTGCCGGACATCGCTCTCCTGCGGTCGCGGGCAGGAGGTGAACAGCTCGGCCACCGGGACGGAGGGGTGGCCCACGGGCGCGCCCGGGTTCTGCTCGGGGCGCGACTCGCACGGCGCGTGCCCGAACCACTCCGGCACGTCGAGGCCGGCCACCGTCTCGAAGACGGAGCCGACCCGCGCCACGTCGTCGAACTGTTCGGGCAGCTCCGCCTGTTCCTCGACGCGGACGCCGCCCTCAACGGGTGTGAAGACCTGCCGGTGCCGGATGACGCCGACGGCGCCGGCGTACTCGGCGAGCACCGTCACGCGGGCCTCGTCGCGCTGGACGGAGACGACCTTGCGGACAAGCGTGTCCAGGCCCCACGACCGCGGGTATGGTGCGGCACTGCCCGGCTCGTCGCCGGCGGGCGCTCGCCACAGCCACAGCGCGGGGGCGACGGTCAGCAGCGGATGGACGAGCAGCCCCTCCGCGTCGACCCGCACGGAACCCTCCGCCGCGGGCTCCGGAGCCATCCGCAGCCGTACCTGCGGCGCGCACAGCTCCGTACCGCGCGGCGCCCACGGCATGTCCTCAGCCGTGGTCACCCGCAGCGTCAGCCAGGCATCGCCGCCGTCGCGCGGCAGCAGGAACGGCAGCGGTGCCGCGGCCGTCTCACCCGGCCGCAGATCGGGCAGGTCCATGGGTGCCGTCAGGGTGCGGCCGTCGTCGAGCACCATCTCCCACCGGCCCGACAGCCAGGCCAGGCTCCGGGAGCGCTGCTGGTTGGTGAGGACGATGCCCTCGTGCTTGTAGCGCTCGATGCCCACCGGGGCCGCGATCTCCGGGTGCTCGTGCACCGTCGGCTCGGGCGCGCGGTCGGGGAAGACCGCACCGTCCGCGACGAACGCGCCGTCGTGCACCGCGTAGCCGAAATCGCTGCCGTACGCCCAGCGGTGACCGGGCGTGGCGACACCGTTGTCGTACAGATCGGCGCCCGCGCGCCCGGCCGGTCTTCCGTCGCTCACGCGCTGGAGAATGCCGTGGTCCCAGAACTCCCAGATGAAGCCGCCCTGAAGACCCGGGGTGGCCTCGATGGCGGCCCAGTGGTCGGCCCGTGTGCCCGCGGCCCCCTGCCGGATCGGTTGATTACTGCGCAGAAACGCGCGTGGAATTGATTGAAGATGACGAGTAGTGTTCACGGCGTGCTGGCGGAACAGCGTCACCGACTCATCCTGCGGGCCCTGCGCTCAGGCGGCCTCGCGGCCGTGACCGAACTGTCGGAGCAGCTGGGCGTCAGCCCCGCCACCGTCCGGCGGGACCTGGTGAGACTGGAGGAGTCGGGTCTGCTCACCCGTGTCCACGGAGGCGCGGTCGTGGAGGAGGGCGAACAGCCCTTCGCCGAGGTAGCCGCGGTGCGCGTGCCCGAGAAGGACTCCATAGCCGCCCGGGCCGCCTCGATGGTCCAGGACGGCGATTCCGTGCTGCTCGACATCGGCACCACCGCCTGTCGGCTGGCCCGGCAGCTGCGCGGCCGCCGGCTCACGGTGATCACCAGCAATCTGGTGGTCTACGAGGAGCTGGCCGACGACGAGGGCATCGAGCTGGTGCTGCTCGGCGGCACGGTCCGCCGCGAGTACCGCTCTCTGATCGGCTTCCTGACCGAGGACAACCTCCGCCAGCTGCACGCCGACTGGCTGTTCCTCGGCGCCAGCGGGGTGCGGCCCGGCGGTCAGGTGATGGACACCACGGTCGTCGAGGTGCCGGTCAAGCGGGCGATGATCAAGGCGAGCGACCGGGTCGTCCTGCTCGCCGACTCGGCGAAGTTCCCGGGTACCGGGATGGCGAAGGTCTGCGACCCCCAGGCACTGGACGTGCTGGTGACGGACGCGCCCGTGGACGTGGCGACCCGCTCGTCGCTTCAGGAGGCGGACGTCGAAGTGGTCGTGGCAGGAGAGGTGCAACCGTGCAGCTGACGATTCTGGGCGGCGGCGGGTTCCGGGTGCCGCTTGTGTACGGGGCACTCCTCGGGGACCGCGCCGAGGGCCGGGTCACCCGGGTCGTGCTGCACGACCTGGACGCCGGGCGGCTGTCGGCCGTGACCCGGGTGCTGGCCGAGCAGGCCGCGGGCGTGCCGGACGCGCCCGGGGTGACCGCCACCACCGACCTCGACGAGGCGCTGCGCGGCGCCGACTTCGTCTTCTCCGCCATCCGGGTCGGTGGTCTCGAGGGACGTGCCCACGACGAGCGGGTGGCGCTCGCCGAGGGTGTCCTCGGCCAGGAGACCGTCGGCGCGGGCGGTATCGCGTACGGGCTGCGGACCGTGCCCGTCGCCGTCGACATCGCACGGCGCGTGGCCCGGCTGGCCCCGGACGCCTGGGTCATCAACTTCACCAACCCGGCGGGGCTCGTCACCGAGGCCATGTCACGCCACCTCGGCGACCGCGTCATCGGCATCTGCGACTCCCCGGTCGGCCTCGGCCGCCGTATCGCCCGGGTGCTCGGTGTCGCGAGGCCGGGCGAGGCCTTCGTCGACTACGTCGGCCTCAACCACCTCGGCTGGGTGCGCGGCCTGCGTGTGGCCGGCCGCGACCGGCTCCCGCGGCTGCTCGCCGACCCGGAGCTGCTCGGTTCCTTCGAGGAGGGCAAGGTCTTCGGCGCCGACTGGCTGCAGTCCCTCGGCGCGATCCCCAACGAGTATCTGCACTACTACTACTTCAACCGCGAGGCCGTCCGCGCCTACCGTGCGGCGGAGAAGACCCGCGGCGCCTTCCTGCGCGATCAGCAGGCCCGGTTCTACGACGAGGTGAAGCGGCCGGACGTGTCCGCCCTGGCGGTCTGGGAAGGCACGCGGGCCGAACGGGAGGCCACCTACATGGCCGAGAACCGGGAGGCGGCGGGCGCCGGCGAGCGGGACGCCGACGACCTCTCCGGCGGCTACGAGAAGGTGGCCCTCGCCCTGATGCGGGCCATCGCCCGCGACGAGCGCACGACCCTGATCCTGAACGTGCGCAACCGCAGCACGCTCTCCGCCCTCGACGCCGAGGCGGTCATCGAGGTGCCGTGCCTGGTCGGCGCCGACGGTGCGCACCCGCTCGCGGCCGACCCGCTCCCCGGCCATGCGACCGGCCTGGTGTGCGCGGTCAAGGCGGTCGAGCGCGAGGTGCTGTCCGCCGCCGAGTCCGGCTCCCGCGCCACGGCGGTCAAGGCCTTCGCCCTGCACCCGCTCGTCGACTCGGTGAACGTGGCGCGCAAGCTGGTGGACGGCTACACCTCGGTCCACCCCGGCCTGGCGTACCTCAGATAAGCGCTTCCGCCCTCTCCCTGGAGACCCCCATGCACGACGAACGCCGCCGGATCGAGGAGCGCGTCGCACGCCTCCACAACCAGCGCATCAAGCCCGCGATCTACGCGGCCTCCGTACCCTTCGAGGTCGAGGCATGGCAGGCACCGGGGGAGCCGGTGCCCTTCGAGGAGGCGGCCGCCGCCGCGTACACGCCCTTCGGGATGGGCACCCCCTGGGGCCCGCCCTGGGGCACCACGTGGTTCCGGATGCGGGGACAGGTCCCCGCGGAGTGGTCGGGCAAACGGGTCGAGGCGGTCATCGACCTCGGCTTCGTCGGCGACTGGCCCGGCAACCAGGCCGAGGCGCTGGTCCATCTGACCGACGGGACGCCGCTCAAGGCCGTCAACCCGCTCAACCAGTACGTCCCGATCGCCCACCCGGCCGCGGGCGGCGAGGAGATCGACTACCTCGTCGAGGCCGCCTCGAACCCCGACATCCTGGCGAACGGCTTCGCGGCCCCGACCCCGCTCGGCGATGTGCTCACGGCGGGCGACCGGCCGCTCTACACCTTCAAGCGCGCCGACATCGCCGTCCTGGACGAACAGGTCTGGCACCTCGACCTCGACCTCCAGGTGCTGCGGGAGCTGATGGTCGAGCTCGGCGAGCACGAGCCGCGCCGGCACGAGATCCTGCACGCCCTCGACCGCGCGATGGACGCCCTCGACCTCGACGACATCTCCGGCTCGGCGGCCGCCGTCCGCGAGGTGCTCAGGCCCGTCCTGGCCAGGCCCGCGCACGCCAGCGCCCACATCGTCTCCGGAGTCGGTCACGCGCACATCGACTCCGCCTGGCTGTGGCCGATCCGGGAGACCAAGCGCAAGACGTCCCGCACCTTCTCCAACGTCACCTCGCTCGCCGACGAGTACGAGGAGTTCGTCTTCGCCTGCTCGCAGGCCCAGCAGTACGAGTGGGTGCGCGACAACTACCCGCGGGTGTGGGCGCGGATCCAGGAGGCGGTGAAGAAGGGCCAGTGGGCGCCGGTCGGCGGCATGTGGGTCGAGGCCGACGGCAACCTGCCCGGCGGTGAGGCCCTCGCCCGGCAGCTCGTCCACGGCAAGCGGTTCTTCATGGAGCACTTCGGCATCGAGACCAAGGGCGTCTGGCTGCCGGACTCCTTCGGCTACACCGCGGCCTACCCGCAGCTCGCCAGGCTCGCAGGCAACGAGTGGTTCCTGACCCAGAAGATCTCCTGGAACCAGACGAACAAGTTCCCGCACCACACCTTCTGGTGGGAGGGCATCGACGGCACCCGCATCTTCACCCACTTCCCGCCGGTCGACACCTACAACGCCCGCTTCAGCGGCGCGGAGATGGCCCACGCCGTGCGCAACTACCAGGAGAAGGGCGGCGCCACCCGCTCGCTGGCGCCCTTCGGCTGGGGCGACGGCGGTGGCGGCCCCACCCGCGAGATCATGGAGCGGGCGCGGCGCCTGAAGGACCTGGAGGGTTCCCCGAAGGTCGTCGTCGAGCACCCCGACGCCTTCTTCAAGGCCGCCCGCGAGGAGTACCCGGACGCCCCCGTCTGGGCCGGTGAGCTCTACCTGGAACTGCACCGTGCCACGTACACCTCCCAGGCCCGCACCAAGCAGGGCAACCGGCGGTCCGAGCACCGGCTGCGCGAGGCCGAGCTCTGGGCGACGACGGCGGCCCTGCACGCGCCCGGCTACGTCTACCCGTACGCGAAGCTGGACCGGCTGTGGAAGACGGTACTGCTCCACCAGTTCCACGACATCCTGCCGGGTTCGTCGATCGCCTGGGTGCACCGGGAGGCGGAGGCGGAGTACGCGCGGGTCGCCGGTGAGCTGGAGGAGCTGACGGCCGAGGCGGTCGCGGCGCTGGGCCCCGGCGCCACCCGTGTCTTCAACACGAGCCCCTATGACCGCGCCGAGGTGGTCCGTACGGCCGAGGGCGCACCCGCGTACGTGGTGGTCCCGGCGGGCGGCAGCGCGTCCCTCACCGCCGCCGAGCCCCCCAAGCCCGTGGCGGCCGGCGGCCGCGTCCTCGACAACGGCCTGGTCCGCGTCGAGGTGGCCGAGGACGGAACGCTGTCCTCCGTCCGCGACCTGCGTGCGGACCGCGAAGTCCTCGCCGGCCGGGGCAATCTGCTCCGGCTGCACACCGACCTGCCCAACCACTGGGACGCCTGGGACATCGACAAGCACTACAAGAAGCGGTACACGGACCTGCTGGAAGCGGACTCCGTGACGGTGGTCGAGGAGGATCCGCTCGTCGGCGCCATCCGGGTCGAGCGCAGCTTCGGCCGGGGATCGAGGATCACTCAGACGATCACCGTCCGCGCGGGCAGCCCCCGTGTCGACTTCGAGACCGAGATCGACTGGCACGAGGCCGAGAAGATCCTCAAGGCGGGCTTCCCGGTGGACATCCGGGCACCGCACTCCTCGGCGGAGATCCAGTTCGGCCACGTCCAGCGGCCCACCCACACCAACACCAGCTGGGAGGCGGCCCGCTTCGAGGTCTCCGGGCACCGCTGGGTGCACATCGGTGAACCCGGGTACGGCGTCGCGGTCATCAACGACTCGACGTACGGGCACGACGTCTCCCGCACGGTCCGCGAGGACGGCGGCACGACGACCACGGTCCGCCTCAGCCTGGTGCGCGCCCCGCGCGTCCCGGACCCCGGGGCCGACCAGGGCAGGCACCGCTTCACCTACTCGCTGCTTCCCGGGGCGGGCATCGAGGACGCCGTGGCCGAGGGCTACGCCCTCAACCTGCCGCTGCGCGTGGCGGATTCGGCGGGCGCGCCGGAACCGGTCGTCTCGGTGGACGGCGAGGGCGTGACCGTCGAGGCGGTCAAGCTCGCCGACGACGAGTCCGGTGACGTCGTGGTGCGGCTGTACGAGTCCCGGGGCGGCAGGGCCGCCGGCACTCTGCGCACGGGTTTCCCGCTCGGGGAAGCGCAGGTCACCGATCTCCTGGAGCGTCCGCTCGGGCAGGTGGACACCGACGGGAACGGCTCCGTCCCGGTCCGGCTGCGGCCCTTCGAGATCCTGACGCTCCGTCTGAAGAGGGCCGGCGCCCGCCGGTAGAGGACGGTCACAGGGCGGGCTCCGGGCTCAGGCCCGGAGCCCGCCCCGCACCGAAGTCTGGGCCGGGCCAGTTCCTGGGAGGGCGGGGGCGCCCGGTTCGCCGGGCGCCCCCGCCCCGCACTCAGCCGGTGAACCCGGCGGTGATGGACGTGAACTGCCAGTTGCTCTGGCTGATGCCGGAGCAGTTGCTCACCACGCCGCCGCCCGCGCACGGCCGGTCGCGGTTGACCGCCCAGAAGGCCAGCCGGGCGATGTGGTGGGAGTTCGCCCAGTCACGGATCTGGGTCCAGATCGCCGGGGTGGTGTTCTCCTGCTGGTCGGACAGTCCGTTCATGCCGGAGATGCCTATGTGGGAGTAGGCCGTGGCGTCGTCCCAGCCGAAGGTCGACTTCAGCTTGGCCTTCAGGCCTTCGGCCGCGTTCACCGTGTTGCCGTACATGTCCGAGCCGCCGCCGAAGTCGAACGGCATGATGGTGAACACGTCGATGTTGGCGCCGAGCGACTGGGCCTGCTCGATGAGCCGGTTGCCGTAGTAGGTCGGGCCGGTCGTCGAGGTGCCGAAGGTGACGATGGTCTTCAGGCCGGGGTTGCTGGCCTTGACCGTCTTCAGGGCGGTCAGGATCTTCGCCTGCACGGCCTCGTTCTCGAACTCGTCCGTGTTCTCGATGTCCATGTCGATCGCCTTCAGGGAGTAGGCGTCGATGACCTTCTGCAGGGCTCCGGCGAGCGCGCTCGCGGAGGAGCAGTTGGCACCGAGCTTGCTGCCCTGCCAGCCGCCGAACGACGGGACGATGTCGCCGCCCGCGGAGCGGATCTGGTTGATGGCGCTCTGGTCGACGCCGCCGGTCAGCGCGCGGCTGCCGTCCCAGGCGGGGGTGCAGCCGCCGGAGTCGAGCACGAAGGCCATCGTGAACCACTTGACGCCGGTCGCGCTCATCACCGTGCTCGGGCTCGGCGGGTCGCCCCAGCCCTCGTACAGGTACGGCGCCGCCTGCTTGAAGCCGTTGCCGCCGCCGCTGCCCGCGTCGGTCGTGACCGACACGGAGTTGGAGGCCGCGGAGGTGTTCCCGGCCGCGTCCCTGGCCTTCACGGTGAAGGTGTAGCCCGTGCTGGGCGACAGCCCGCTGACCGTCGCGGACGTACCGGAGACGCTCAGCACCTGGCTGGAGCCGCTGTAGATGTCGTACGCGGTCACACCGACGTTGTCCGTCGAGGCGTTCCACTTCAGCGACACGCTCGAGGAGGTCTTGCCGGTGGAGGTCAGGCCGCTCGGCGCGGTCGGCGCCTGGGTGTCGGAGCCGCCACCGCCGCCGGGTCCGTCCAGGCTGATGTCGTCGGCGTAGTACGTGCCCTGCGCGTACCAGCCGTGGACGTAGATCGTGGCGCTGGTCTGCGAGGCGCCGGTCGTGAAGGAGACGGTGAGCTGGCTGTACGCCGACGGGGACGTCGTCCAGGTCGAGGCGCCGCCGTTCACGCCGAGGTAGACGTAGCTGCCGCGGACCCAGCCGCTCAGGCTGTACGTCGTGTTCGGCTGGACCGAGACGGTCTGGGTGCACTGTGCGTTGTCGCTCGAACTCGGGGCGCCCGAAAGGGCCTTGGAGCCGCCGTGCACGGGGCTGGAGACCACCGAGCCCAGATTGCCCGTGCAGGACCAGGGCGAGAGGCTGCCCGATTCGAAGCCGGGGTTGGAGAGGATGTTGGCCGCCTGGGCGGTCCCGGGGAGGGCGACCGCCCCGGCCAGCGCCAGGGCAGCGGAGCCGACGAGGGCGAAGAAGGCGCGTCTGGAACGTCTGAGAAGTGTGCGCACGCGATCTCCCTGAGGGGGGAAGGGGGGTTCGGGAGTGCAGAGAAGTGCTGAAGGGTGCGCAACCAAGTTGGTATGGACCAATCCAAGTGTCAAGGCTTGGGCGCGGATTGGTCCATACCTAAGGCGGGGTCGCGTCCGACGGGGGCGCGAGGGGCGACATCGTGCGGCGCTCCGGAAGCAGGGGCGCGACGAGCCGCGATCCGGCCGCAGCCGGTGAACGTCCTACAGAGGCAGGGCCTCCGCCGCGGTGGCGCCGACCGTGTCGACCGGCGCCGCCGCCGGCAGCACGGGAGCCTGCTTTGGCTCCTCCGTCCGCTGCTGGGGCAGTGTGACGGGGCGGACCGGCCGCGGCCCCGACACCACGGCGTAGTCCGTGCCGAGGAACGGCGGCACCACCTCGCCCGGGTCCTCGCCGAGCGCCAACTGCACTGCGGCCCAAGGGGCGTTGATGCCGCACAGCGAGAGCTGGTGCAGCCCGCCCGCCGGGCGCGTGTTGACATCGAGGAGCACGGGCTCGTCGCCGTACATCCGGAACTGGATGTTGGAGAGATGGTGCAGCCCGAAGCCCTCCGCCAGGCGCCGCGCCGGCGCCAGCCACTGCTCGTGCAGGGTGAAGCCCCGCCGGCGGCCGTTCTTGGTCCGGCCCACCGCCATGCGGATGCGGTTGTCGGGGCCGGTCAGGCAGTCGACCGACACCTCCGGCTCGTCCAGACGCGGCATCACCAGCCAGTCGACGGGCTCCTCGGCCTCGCGTACCGCCTGGACGACGAGGTCCAGCGGCACATAGGCGCTCGGGAAGCCGCTGAGATGCACCAGTGAGAAGGGGGTGCGCGTGATGACGCGGAAGCCCACGCCCCCCGCACCCGCCGCCGGCTTGAAGCACGCCCGGTGCCCGCCGGCCTCGAGTTCCCCGACCGCGGCGAGGAGCTCGTCCTCGTTCGTGACCCGCCACCACGGCGGCACCGGGACCCCTATCGACTGCGCGGCCTGGTACGCCGTCGCCTTGTCGTGGAAGACCGCCATTGCCTCGGTGGGCGGCGCCAGCAGAGCCGTACCGGCGGCCCGGAACTCGGCACGGTGCCCGACGATCGCCTCCTGGTGCAGGCGGGGCACGAACACATCGATGGCGCGGCGGGTGCACTGGTCGAGGGCGTACTCGACATAGGCCGCCGGGGACAGCCCCTCCGGCTCCAGGTCGGCGGTGTCCGCCGCGGCCAGGACGGGCGAGTCGGGGTCGCCGTGCGTGGCATGGATCTCGACGGCTCGATCGCTGGGGTTTCTCCGCAGCTGATCCATGAAGAACACGTTCTCCGCGTACGTGCGGTTGAGCCAGACGCGTACGCGAGAGACCATGCAGGCCACCTTTCACGGTTCGCGGGCACGGCGGAGCAGGCCGTGCCCGGCCAGGGGAGGGGGAAGGCACACCAAACCGCCGTACGCGGAGTGGCGTTCGTGGCGGATGTGTTGGGGCCGATCATAGGCCCATTCGGGCCCGTCACGGCTACGCGAGTGTTACCGATTTTCCCCGGCCCTTGATCCACGGGCGGGAGTGGTCCTCCGCGGCTCGTGCGCGGGCGGTGCCGGCTCATTCGTGAGCGGTCGCGCACCTGCCGCGGGTCGCCCTTGTCCGCAGGTGGCCCCATGTGCTCTTGTGTTTCCATTCGGTTCTGGAAAGGGGCGACGGTGGAGTCGACGGACGGCCGTGGACAGCTGCTCGCCATCAGCGACCTGCACATCGCGTACCCCGAGAACCGCGCCCTGGTCGAGCAGATGCGCTCCACCTCGGACGACGACTGGCTGCTGGTCGCGGGCGACGTGGCCGAGACCGTCGCCGACATCCGGTGGGCCCTGGAACTGCTGGCGGGCCGCTTCCGCCGGGTGATCTGGGCGCCCGGCAACCACGAACTGTGGACGCACCAGAAGGATCCCGTCACCCTGCGCGGCGTCGAGCGGTACGAGCACCTGGTCGCCGTGTGCCGGGAACTGGGCGTGACGACACCCGAGGACCCCTACCCGGTCTGGGATGGACCGGGCGGGCCCGTGGCCGTCGCACCGCTCTTCCTGCTCTACGACTACTCCTTCCTGCCCCAGGGCTGCACGACCAAGGAGCAGGGGCTCGAGTACGCGCACGGCACCGGGATCGTGTGCACCGACGAGTACCTGCTGCACCCCGATCCCCACCCGAGCCGTGAGGCGTGGTGCCGCGCGCGGGTCGCCTGGACCGAGCGCAGACTGGAGGAGATCCCCGGCGACCTTCCGACTGTGCTGGTGAACCACTATCCGCTGGACCGCCACCCCACGGACGTGCTGCGCTATCCCGAGTTCGCCATGTGGTGCGGAACCGAGCTGACCGCCGACTGGCACCGCCGCTTCCGGGTGGCGTGCATGGTCTACGGGCATCTGCACATCCCGCGGACCACCTACTACGAGGGGGTCCGCTTCGAAGAGGTGTCGGTCGGCTACCCGCGCGAATGGGGCCCGCGCCCGGGGCCGCCGGGAAGACTGCGCCGCATTCTGCCGATGGAGGTCCAAGCCGGTGTTCGAGGAACTGCTCCCGGGGTCGGTCTCGGTGGTGGAGGCGGACGGTGACGCCTTCGCCGGCGGCGCGTTCCTCTACCCCGAGGAGGAGGCGGTCGTCGCGCGCGCGGTCGAGAAGCGGCGCCGTGAGTTCGCGGCCGTAAGGGTCTGCGCCCGGCAGGCCATGGAGAAGCTCGGCGTACCACCCGGGCCCGTCCTGCCCGGCGAGCGCGGCGCACCGCTCTGGCCCGACGGGCTGATCGGCAGCATGACGCACTGCGACGGCTACTGCGCCGCCGCGCTGGCCCGGACGGCGGACCTGGTCTCGCTCGGTATCGACGCCGAACCACACGACCGGCTGCCGGACGGTGTCCTGGACGTGACAGCCGTGCCCGCGGAGCGTGAGCGGCTGCAGGACCTCGCCCGCAGCCACCCGTCCGTCCACTGGGACCGGCTGCTGTTCAGCGCCAAGGAATCCGTCTACAAGGCGTGGTTCCCCCTGACCGGGAAGTGGCTCGACTTCCTCGAGGCCGACATCACGATCGACCCCGGCCGCGCGTCCGGTGCCTCGGGCGGCTTCCGGGCGCGGCTGCTCGTCCCGGGACCGCTGGTCGAGGGCCGCCGTATCGAGGCCTTCGACGGCCGCTGGACCACCCGGCGGGGGCTGGTCGCCACGGCCGTCGTCGTGCCCCACGCCTGAGTCACCGGGGACCCCGGTCCCCGAGCAGCCGGAAGAACTCCTCCTCCGTGCCGGTGAGTCCGGCCTCCGCGAGGGCCCGGTCCGCCTCGGCCAGGGCGGCGGTCGGGACCACGGGTGGTCGGCGCGGATCGGGCGGTCCGTCGAAGGCGGCTCGTACGGTGTGGAGGAGGCGCAGATAGGCCTGCACGGCGGCGCGTTCACGGTCGGTCAGTACGGCGGTCGGCATCGGTCGGCTCTCCCCGGGTCGGCCGTGCGACACAGGTCGCGCGGCGGTACGTGCACGGCACTCGCCCCCCGGTGTGCGGACGGCTCCGCCGCGCGCACCGGATGGCGCATCTCCAGCTTGCCGTCCGCCACTGACAATCCCGTTTCCATGACCGCGGGTTCGCCCGGTCAGCGGAGGTGAAATCCCCTCGAAAGCCGTCGCAGGACAGGAGACCCGCACCGGTTGAGAGCCACAACGGCGCACACAAGCACCGGACATGCCGCAGCGTCTCCTGAGACCCACGGTGCCCCTCGGCGCGCGGCGGAGCGGCACCGGTCGGGCGGCCGCGCGCCGGGGACTGCCGCCTGAGGGCCGGTGCGGCACGGTAGGCCCGTGGTCGCGGCGGGCCCGCCCGGCGGCCGGCGTTCGGGCGTGCGCGACAGCGGCGCTCGGATTCCCGAGCGCCGCTCGCGGGTGTCCCCCGTGTCTCAGGACGCCCCGGCGTCAGCCCCGCGTCCCCGACCCCTCGGGCGTCCCCAGGACGGCCTCCCATTCCGCCGGCGTCAGCGGAGGCTCCGTCAGAAGTGCCTGGCGCGGGCCCCGGAGGACGGCGAGGACCACGGCCGGTCGCAGCAGCTCGCTCACCGGCTTCGACAGGGTGACCACGTCGAAGAACGCCCGGGCCACCAAGGGGCGTCCGGTCGCCGCGTGCATCAGCCGGTTGACGTAGCCGCCGAGGAGGCGGTTGGCGAGCCCCGGGGGCTTACCGGTCGCGTCCGGGTAGTGGATGTCCGTGCTGGTCGCGAACTCCCAGGCCGTCGCCACCGGTCGGGCCACCGCTCGCTGTGCCCGCCGCGCGAGCCCCGGCGCGCTCAGCCCGTGCTCGGCGACCAGCGCGCCCAGGGCCTGCGCGCCCAGCGCCGCCACGGACAGTCCGTGCCCGTACACCGGGTTGTACGTGGCCACGGAGTCGCCGAGCGCCACGAACCCCTCGGGCCAGCCCTTGACCTTCTCGTAGAACCGGCGGCGGTTGACCGTGCTGCGGGTGACGACCGGGTCCGAGAGCGGCTCCGCGTGCGCGATCAGCTCGCCCACCACAGGATGCCGGACGCTCTCGCGCGCGAACGTCTCGAACTCGGCGGCACTCGACGGCGGTTCACCGCCCCGCGTGCCCGAGAGCGTCACCAGCCACCGTCCGCCCTCGATGGGCTCGATGGTCGTGGTCCGCCCCGGCACCGGCACGGTGGCGTCGGACTGCACGTTGACCAGAGGGAAGTCCTCGGTGCCCGGCGGTGCGCGGAAGATGCGGCTGGAGTAGGCGAGCCCGGAGTCCACCTCCTCCAGCGGCGCCTCGGGCACGCCCAGCGCCTCCAGCAGGACCGACGCACGGGAACCGCGCCCGGCGGCGTCCACGACCAGGTCGGCCGTCAGTACCCGCTCCTCGTCGCCGTTCGTCCGTACGCGCACGCCCGTCACCCGCGACGCGCCGCCTTCGAGGGACAGCAGTTCGGTGCGTTGGAGCACCGTCACCCGCTCGTTCTTGGCGACCCGCTCGCGCACCACCCAGTCGAGCAGATCCCGGCTGCACGCGATCATGAACTGCATCTCGGGCCAGCGCCGGAACCACCCTCGCGGCTGCATCGAGACGAGCCCTGTCGGCAGAGGGATCCGCCGGGCGCCCGCCGCCAGCCACGCCTCGGTCACCCCTGGCAGCAACTCCTCCATGGCACGGGCGCCCCCGGACCAGATCACATGCACATGCCGGGCCTGTGGGAGCCCACGCCGCGGCTCGGGGCCGTCGGGCAGCACGTCACGCTCGACGACGGTGACGTCGGCGTATGCGCTCAGCGCCGCCGCGGCCAGCATGCCGGCCATGCCGCCGCCGACGACGACGGCTCTCAGGGGTGCCGCACCCGAGGAGGTGCTAGCGGGTTCGCTCATTGAAGTCGCTTCCTGACCTGGTCCCGGCCGGCTCCCGGGCGGCCGCGACGACGGATGACTGACGCAGGGCGATCGATGTCCGTACGAGGTCCCGGGGAGCCTCGGGGGACGCGGCCGGGGCATCGTTGGACCCTGCCGAGCTGATCACTCTGCCCTCCGGATCCGCGGTCCTCGCCCGTACCGCAACCGCCACCATCGCCGCGTCGGCCTCGGCCCGCGCCTGGACGGGGTCGGAGCCCGCCGCCAAGGCGGCGTCGTAGGCCCTGGAACGCACCTCGGAGTCGAAGTAGGGGTAGAGGCTGAGCATGCCGTCGTGGATGTCGGACTCCCGCTGCGTCACCTGCAGGTCGACAGGTGACCACCAGGAGATCCGCACCCCGCGGCCCCCCTGCGCGGACACCGGCCGCAGCTCGCGCCACAGCGGACCGAGCCGGCGGTACGTCGACCACGCGTTCCAGCTGTCCCCGACGCGCCGGCACGCCAGCGGGAGGCAGAAGCCGACCGCGCTGATCTGTGCCCCGGCGGAGGCCAGCACAGGCGCCGCGTCACTGCTCAGGTAGTCCAGGTCATGACCGTTCCAGCGGGCGATGACGGCGGCGAACTTGGTCGTCAGATACGCCAGGTTGAACAGATAGCCGGTGACGATGATCAGCAGTCCGGCGCGCAGCCAGCCGCGCACCTGGAGTGCCCACCGGCCGCACATGAAGTTCATCGCGACACCGGCCACGGTCAGCGCCGCCAGATAGAGCACGATCATCTCGCGCATGAACGGCGTGCGGGCGTAGTACGTGTCGAAGTCGACCAGCCGCTCCACCGGCGCGTGGCCGAGCGCGAACAGTGTGATCAGCGCAAGGACCACCACGCCGTAGCCGGCGACGATCCGCCGCGTGGTCCGGCGGGTCTCCTCGGGCGGGCCGCCGCGCCAGTTGACGACGAGTACCAGACAGGACGCGCTGAACGCGCTCAGCAGGCAGTAGACGAGCGGCGCGGAGACGTTCGTGATTCCGGTGACGTCGTTGACCCGCGCGATCGTCGGCGGCGCGGCGAAGAAGAACACCAGTCCGGCCAGCGCGATCAGTGCGCACACCGATCGCAGCAGGGGATCGCGCCAGGACCGGCTCAACGCGGGCGCCTTGACGGTGAGTGCCACCCCCATCGCGACGGCAGGTATGTAGTAGCTGGATCCGTCCATGGCCCGGCGCCTTCGCCCCTCAGCCCTGCGGCCCGCGATAACCCAGCGAGGCCTCGAGGCGCCCTGCCAGATCGTCCCGTTTGACCGGCCCGCGCAGCGACGAACCCGCCAGCCAGGTACGGCACTTGCTGGCCAGCAGCAGCCCGAAGCTCTCGGCGTCCTTCTCGTCGGCGAGGTCGAAGCGCGTACGGGCCGCGACCTTGCGGACGGCCGCCTCCAGATCGGCGGTGTCACTGAGCAGGCGCGCCGCCACCGCGGCGCCGTCGACATGGTGGCCGTGGTGCCCGGCGTTCATGTGCCACAGCTCGTGGCCGAGGATCACCAACTGGTGGTCCGGGACGGTGCGTTCCTCGACGACGACGAGGTCCTGGTCGGCCATGTCGAGCCAGAGCCCGCTCGCCGTGCCGGGCGGGAAGGCGGCCGTGCGGAACTGGACGGGACGGCCGCGGCGTCTGCTCATCCCGTCGCACAGCGCGGCGTAGAGGTCGGCGGGATCCGCCGGTGCCGGGAGCGACAGCTCCGCGACCAGGTCGCCGCACAGGCGGCGCATTTCCTTTCCGATGCCCACGGTTCTCCCCCGGATCAGGACTCGGGTCGCTTGACGCTCTCCAGGAGCATGTCCAGCCACTCCGCGACCTTGTCGCGGTGCTGGTCGGTGGGCAGCTGGGCCGCCCGCCAGGCGATGCCCCGGACGCCGTGGTCCTGCAACAGTCGCTGCAGCGGGTCCTCGGCGGCGTGCGCCACCTCGCGCTCGCGGTCGGCGACCCGCTGGAGGAGCTCCTGCTCCGAGCGCTGGAGGGCGTTCGCGAGCGCCTCGGGGTCCTCGGCCGTGAGGAACCCGGCATGCACCTTGAAGAAGCGCTGAATGGCGTCGCAGTGCTCCATGGTAGGGCGTCGGTCGCCGTTGATGAGGGCACCCGCCTGCTGGCGCGACATACCCGCCCCGTCGGCGATCTCCTGCTGGGTGTGTCTGCGTCCGTTGGGTTTGAGCCGGGTACGGCGCAGCAGGTCGAGCCGCTGCAGGAAGCGCGTCTGGAGATCCGGCTCCCCGGCGGGCACCCCGTTCATCAGGGCCTTGACCACCGGCTCCGGCACGCCCGACTCGACCGACAGGCGCGGGATGTCGAAGATCTCCTCGTGCGGCACGCCCAGCCGGTCGGCGAGGGCGGCGACACGGGCCACGACGGCCGGCAGCAGACCCGTCGCCGTGGCGCCCGGAACCTCGAAGCCATCCGTCACGGACAGGTCTCCTACGTCTCTCTCACAAAGTTCACATGGTCATCCGGAACCATCCGGAGATTAGCCGTTTCCTCGAACTCACATCCAGGTCTCGCCACGATTGTGGCGAGATTCGGCCGTCAATGGCCACGGAATGCCACGATAGTTGACACCGTGCGAGCGGAGCAGCAGGATCAGGGCGCCGCGTGAAGGCCGCAAGGGCAAGAGGGGTGACCTCCCGATGGCGTTTCAGGCAGGAGGGCAGCGGTCGCATCCGCGGCCCGTCCCCGAGAGTCCGGAAGCACGGGCGTATCTGCAGGACTACGCCACGCTGCTGGAAGCCGTGCCCTTCCCGTCCGTCGTCTTCGACCACCGCTGGGACGTCGTTCTCGCCAACTCCGCCTTCGAGATGCTCTTCCGCTCGGTGGCGCCGCATCCGACGGCGATGCCCGGCGACAACTTCCTGCGCTTCGTGCTGTTCCACCCCGATGCGGCGATGATCCTCGGTGAGCACGAGTCGAGTTGGTGCCTGCCGATGCTCGCGCACTTTGCCGCGGCGGTGGAGCGGCACGGCCACGACCACGGACTGCAGGCCATCCGCCGGGAGATCGCCCAGGACCCGATCATGGACGCCGCCTACCGGCACGGACTGCCGCACTGGATCCGCTCGGTCGGGCCCGGCGCCGTCGAGCACGACGGGGCGGTGCGTCCGCTGCTGCACCCGGACCCGCGCTGGGGCACCGACTGCCGGGTGGTGGGGGAGACCCCCAAGACACTTCAGGGCATGGGTTACTCGCGGCTCACCCTGGTGCTGCGCGAGGCACCCCGCCCGGCGGCCGTCGTCCGGCGCACGGTGCGCCGCGCACGGGGCGCGACGGGACACCTCAGCGTGGTGCCCTCGCCGCCGGACTGAGTACCCCGCGCGGTTCGTTCCGCGGCGCCTGAGCCCTCCCGGCTCACTCGCCGCGTTCCGGAGCCCCGGCCCCGTCGGCGTTCAGGTCGCCGACGGCGCCGGGGCTCGTCCTTGCCCCGGACAGGCCGTCTCCGGTTCAGGGCCCCACGACGAGGACGAGCGGAACGCCGTCGCACGGGATCAGCCGCAGGCCCTGCCACGCGTCCTGCCCTCCGCGCTCCAGCACGGCGGCGAAGTCCGGCCCCTTGGTGAGCGAACCGGCCAGATGCGCCGGGTCCGCCGACGCCGCCACCCGGCCGCGCGCGTTGACCAGATGGGCCGGCCGCGGCAGAGCGCGCAGCAGCGGCAGCACGGCCGCCTCGAAGTGCCGCAGATACACGTCGGCCGCCGCCACGCCCGCGAACCTTCCCGCCATCAGCACGGGCGCCGACAGCGTGAGGCTGTACTCGTCGGAGCAGAGGTAGTCCACGTAGGGGCCGGCCACCGCTCGTCGCCCGGTGTCCCGGGGCAGCGCGAACCAGTCCCAGTGGGTGTAGTCCGAGTACGCGGAGTGCGCGGGGTCCAGGTCGAGCAGCAGGGGCTGTACGTCGCCGTTCCCGGCGGTCTGCCACCACTCCAGCCACGCCGGTACATCGCTCAGCAGCCCCGGGGCCGCCACAAAACCCACACCGGACACCAACTCCTCGCACACCAGCCGCCGGTGGAGTCCGGGACGCAGTCCCGCCAGGTCCACAGTGGCCGGCCGCCGCCCCTGGCCGGCCACTCGAGAGAGCAACACGGCGGTGTCGGCGCGGGTCTCCGCGACGGCGTCGAAGACCGCTTCCAGGGCGGAACGGACGCGTGCCGTCACGTCCGCCTCGGGCACTGCGGCCAGACCGGGGCTCCTGCTCATCGGCACCCTTCCGCGCACGTCGACCGGAAGCCGGCGCGTCACAGGGCGAGACGCAGCGCGATCAGCCGGGCCGTCGATTCCTGGACGCACCGCTCGGCCAGCTCCCTGGCCGAATCGTGGGCCCCATCCTGCACGGCGGAGATTACGGAGCGATGACGGTCCGCCACCTCTTCGCAATAGGTGCCGTCCCCGAGCACGAGGCACAGCAGCGCCCCGATCTCGGTCTGCAGGGCCACCTGCTCACGGGTGAGCCGGGCGGACTGCGCGGCGGCGGCCAGCTCCACATGGAACCGGCCGTAGACCCGGCTGCGTGCTGCCGCGTCCTCGGCCGCGGTGAACTCCTCCAGCGTGCGTCGCAGCGGCTGGAGTTCGTCCGGTTCGGTGCGCTGGGCCGCGAGTCGGGCGGCGAACCCGGACACGGCCGCCCAGTGGTCGCCCAGGTCCCGCAGCTCCTCCGTGCTCCAGTCGGCCAGGCGCTGTCTGATGCGCTCTTCGGCCGGGTCGGCGGGCAGCGAGACGAAGCTGCCGCCGCCGCGCCCCCGGCGGGTGGTGACCAGGCCCTGCTGCCGCAGCGCCATGAGCGCCTCCCGCAGGGTCACGGTGGACACGCCGAGCTGGGCCGCCAGCTCGCTCTCGCCGGGCAGTTGCTCCCCGTCGGCGAGCAGCCCGAGTTCGATGGCGTCGCCGAGCCGCCGGACGACCGTCTCCACGCGTGCCCGGGTGTCCACCGGAGAGAAGACGGCTCTCCGGGCCCCGCCGCCTCTGTTGTGCTTCACGGCCACCACCTTGTGCGTTGACTCAAGCTTTACCTTAAGGGGGTCTTGAGCTTTGAACTATGACTTCATATCTTTTCGAGCAACGAAAGAGTGCACCAGAAAGGTTCCCGCCCATGGAGGGAAACGCGATCCGGCTGCAGGGGCTGCGGAAGGAGTTCGGTGACACCACCGCAGTGGCCGGGGTCGACCTGGAGATAGCCGACGGGGAGTTCTTCTCGATGCTCGGCCCGTCGGGTTCCGGCAAGACCACCGTCCTGCGCATGATCGCCGGCTTCGAGAGTCCCACCTCCGGAACCGTCGAACTGGCCGGACAGGAGGTCACCGGCCTCGCGCCCTTCGAGCGGGACGTGCACACGGTCTTCCAGGACTACGCGCTCTTCCCGCACATGACCGTCGAGCAGAACGTCGCCTACGGCCTCAAGGTCCGCAAGGTGCCCAAGGCCGAGCGGAGCGAGCGGGCCCGCGAGGCGCTCGCCGGGGTGCGCCTCGAAGGGTTCGGCAAACGGCGGCCGGGACAGCTCTCCGGCGGCCAGCGGCAGCGGGTCGCGCTCGCCCGCGCCCTCGTCGGCCGCCCCCGCCTGCTGCTGCTCGACGAACCGCTCGGTGCCCTGGACCTCAAGCTGCGCGAGCAGATGCAGGTCGAACTCAAGGCGCTCCAGCGGGAGGTCGGGATCACCTTCGTGTTCGTCACCCACGACCAGGAGGAGGCCCTGACGATGAGCGACCGCATCGCCGTCTTCAACCAGGGCCGCATCGAGCAGGTCGGCACCCCCGCGGAGATCTACGAGCGCCCCGCGACCGCGTTCGTCGCCTCCTTCGTCGGCACCTCGAACCTGCTCGACGGCGAAGCGGCCGAGCGGGTCGTCGGCACGCTGGGCACCTACAGCATCAGGCCCGAGAAGATCCGCGTCCTCAAGGAGTCCGCCACTGCGGACGATCCGGAGCACTCCACCGCCATCGGCACCGTCGCCGAAGTGGTCTACCTGGGAGACACCACCCGGTTCCTGGTCGACCTCGACGCGGGTGGCCGCCTCACCGCGCTCCAGCAGAACCTGGAGACCTCCTCCGAGGACGTCGCCGCCTTCCGCGGCGGACGGGTGCGCCTCACGTGGCACCGCCGGCACACCGTCCAGGTCCCCGACGCCCGCTGACCCCTCACGCCAGGCCCACCCTCACGTATGGAGAACGTCGTGCGTCTCACCCGTACCTTCCAGGTCGCCGCAGCCGTGTCGCTGCTGATCGCGGCCACCGCCTGCGGATCGTCCGGCTCGGGCGGCTCGTCCACCGGTCTCAACCCGCCGGACATGAAGGCGCCGTCCAAGCTCGGCAAGACCGAGGGACAGGTCAACCTGATCGCCTGGGCCGGCTATGTCGAGGACGGCTCCAACGACCCCAAGGTCGACTGGGTCAGCGACTTCGAGAAGCAGACCGGCTGCCAGGTCCACTCGAAGGTCGCCGCCAGCTCCGACGAGATGGTCAAGCTGATGAAGACCGGCGAGTACGACGCCGTCTCCGCCTCCGGTGACGCCTCTCTGCGCCTGATCGCCTCCGGTGACGCCGCCCCGGTCAACACCGACCTCGTGCCGAACTACAAGGACGTCTTCGGCGACCTGAAGCTGCAGGCCTGGAACTCCGTCAAGGGCAAGGCGTACGGCATCCCGCACGGCCGCGGCGCCAACCTGCTCATGTACAACACCGACAAGGTCAAGCCCGCGCCGACCTCGTGGTCCGCCGTCTTCGACGACGCGGCGAAGTACAAGGGCCATGTCACCGCGTACGACTCCCCGATCTACATCGCCGACGCGGCGCTGTACCTGAAGGCCGCCAAGCCCGAACTGAAGATCAAGGACCCGTACGCGCTCGACCAGAAGCAGTTCGACGCGGCGGTCGACCTGCTGAAGAAGCAGAACGCGAACGTCGGCGAGTACTGGGGCGACTACCTCAAGGAGATCTCCGCCTTCAAGAGCGGTGACTCCGTGGTCGGCACCACCTGGCAGGTCATCGCCAACCTCGCGCAGGGCGAGGGCGCCAAGGTCAAGGCCTTCGTGCCCAAGGAGGGTGCGACCGGCTGGTCCGACACCTGGATGGTCTCCGCCAAGGCCAAGCACCCCAACTGCGCCTACAAGTGGCTGGACTGGATCATCTCGCCGAAGGTGAACGCCCAGGTCGCCGAGTACTTCGGTGAGGCCCCGTCCAACGCCAAGGCGTGCGACGAGACCAGCGACAAGAGCTTCTGCACCACCTTCCACGCCGCCGACACGGCCTACTGGAAGAACGTCGCCTTCTGGAACACGCCGATCGAGCAGTGCCTCGACGGCCGTACGGACGTCAAGTGCGTGCCGTACGCGAAGTGGGTCCAGGCCTGGACCGAGATCAAGGGCTGAGGACACGACGATGACCGCCACCCTGCCTGCCGCCGGACGGACCCCCGTCCGGCGGCTCGCCGGGCTGCTGCACCGCCGCCCGCGGCTGCGGCTGTCCCTGCTGCTGGCCGCCCCCCTGCTGTGGCTGGCCGTGCTCTATCTCGGCTCGCTGTGCGTCCTGTTCGTCTCCGCGTTCTGGACGACGGACTCCTTCACCTCCGAGGTGGTGAAGGTCTGGTCGACGGACAACTTCCAGGAGCTGGTGACCACACCGGTCTTCCGCCAGGTGATCCTGCGCAGCATCGGCGTGGCCCTCGCGGTCACCGTCCTGTGCGCGGTGATCGCCTTCCCGCTGGCCTTCTACACCGCGCGGGTGGCGAAGCCCAGGTGGCGCCCCCTGCTGGTGGTCGCGATCCTCACCCCGCTGTGGGCGAGCTACCTGGTCAAGGTGTACGCCTGGCGGCTGATCCTGTCCGAGGACGGGCTCGCCGACTGGATGCTGCGCCCGTTCGGCCTCAGCGGGCCCGGGTTCGGCCTCCCGGCTGCGGTCGTCACGCTCACCTATCTGTGGCTGCCGTACATGATCCTGCCGATCCACACCGCACTCGAGCAGCTTCCGGTCAACCTGATGGACGCCTCCGCCGACCTGGGGGCGCGGCCCGGCCGCACCTTCCGCTCGGTCGTGCTGCCGATGGTGCTGCCGTCCGTCGCCGCCGGCTCGGTCTTCACCTTCTCGCTCAGCCTCGGCGACTACATCACCGTGCAGATCGTCGGCGGCAAGACCCAGCTGATCGGCAACCTCGTCTACTCCAACATCGAGCTCAACCTGCCCATGGCCGCCGCGCTGGGCACGGTTCCGGTGGTGGTCATCGTGCTGTACCTGCTGGCGATGCGCCGCACGGGCGCGCTCAGCAGCCTCTAGAAGAGGTCCCTCGTCATGCAACTGTCCCGCTCCGCGCGCATCGCGCTGCGCATCGCCGCCGGGCTCGGCTTCGCGGTGATCTACGTCCCGCTGGCCCTTGTCCTCGTCAACTCCTTCAACCCCGACCGCAGTGCGAGCTGGCCGCCGCCCGGGTGGACCTTCCACTGGTGGTCGGTGGCCTGGGAGAACGCCGGTGCCCGCAGCGCGCTGTGGGTCTCGGTGAAGGCGGGCCTCGGTGCCACGGTGATCGCGCTGGTGCTCGGCACGCTGATCGCGTTCGCTGTGGCCCGGCACCGCTTCTTCGGCCGCGACGTCATCTCGTTCGTGGTCGTGCTGCCGATCGCGCTGCCCGGCATCGTCACCGGTATCGCGCTCAACTCGGCGTTCAGCACGGTCCTCGAGCCGCTCGGGGTCGGTCTCGGCCTGTTCACCGTGGTGATCGGGCACGCCACCTTCTGCATCGTCGTGGTGTTCAACAACGTGGTGGCACGGCTGCGCCGCACCTCGGGCACCTATGAGGAGGCGGCGATGGACCTGGGCGCCGACTCGTTCCGGGCGTTCGTCGACGTCACGTTCCCGCTGGTGCGTTCGGCGCTGTTCGCGGGTGCGCTGCTCGCCTTCGCGCTGTCCTTCGACGAGATCGTGGTCACCACGTTCACGGCCGGACCCGGCATCGAGACCCTGCCGATCTGGATCTTCAACAACATGACCCGGCCGCAGCAGGCACCGGTGGTCAACGTGGTGGCGGCGGTACTCGTCCTGCTGTCGGTGATCCCGATCTACGTCGCCCAGCGGCTGTCGGCGGACACGGCGACGGAGAGCCGGATCTAAGAGTCATCCCGTGTTGGGATGCCACCCGATCAGTTCCCTTGTAGGTATACCGTCGCGGGCTGCGGCGTTTCCTACGCGGGCGGCTGTTCCG
>NZ_JBEYXD010000057.1:0-55433 GCF_040644975.1 Streptomyces sp. NPDC046900
TCTGCGGTGAGGACGGTCGCAGAACACTGAGCACATGCGCCGGACTCTCACCCGGCACAAGCCGCACATAATTGGTCCTGCCCCAGTGGTAGGTGACGGACGACGGTGTCACCTCGGCGCCCCAGCGGTCGGTGCCGGGGGCGAGCTCGCGCATCGGCGGCCATGGACCGGGCCGCCCCTGCGGGTCCGTGAGCACGACGTCGGCGGCGACGGCGTCGTGCCCCTCGCGGAAGACCGTCGCGGAGATCTCGAACTCCTCGCCCACCACCGCCTTCGCCGGGCGGCGGCCACCGTCGACAGCGGGCCGGACGTCCACGATCGGAATGCGTCCGATCACGGGCCTGGTGCCCCCGGCGACAGGCGGCGCACCGTCCCCGTGCACGGCCTGCGGTTCCATGGATGTCACCTCCTCCCCGGTCTCGGGCCCGGGTGGCCGCCGGCTCTCCGGTCCTCGTTCACCACTGTGTACGGCGTCGCCTACGCGGTCGCCGTGGGCCGAGTGCCGCCCGCGGTTCGCTCGCGGGGCCGGTGGGTGTTCAGATACAACTCGGCGGCGTCGACGGCCTCGCGCGCACAGCGCTTGCCCATCAGCACGCACAGCGTGTAGCCCGTGTTCTCGAAGTTGCCCCGCACCGCCCGGTTTTCGGGGGACGCGAGCATCAGGCGCTCCCACGCCCGGTAGCGCTCGAGATGTCTGGCGACCTCGGCTCTGGCCGGCAGCAGCATGGCACCGGTCACCTCCCAACGTCTTCGCTGGAGCACGGATCCGGACGGTTCGCGGGTGGTTCGCGCGTCGCTGTCCGGACGGTGCGTGAAGGCCGCGCACGGAGTGAGGGTTGATCCGTTACGGCGATCGAGACTTTCACCCATGGTGCACGGCACATCACGTAGCGTCCTGTTCGGAATTCAACCACTGAGTCACGTGTGCACCCGTGTTTCGGGAATGTCTCGTGTTGCACGAATGGAGTAGTGCTCTCACCCTGGTACTGACTCAGGAGCGACGAACGCTCACGCTTCGTGTTCGGGGCTCGGCCCACCTGGGAGCGAGGAGAGGCGAGAGCTTCGCCGGTGAGGAGCCAACGAGAATGAACACCCCAGCGCCCTGCTACTACCACCTCGACGTGGAGATCAGCCCCGAGCGAATCGGGCAGGTCCGGCGGATTCTGGCCGCCCATCTCCGGTACTGGAACCTGGAGACCCTCGTCGAGCCCGTCTGCCGCTGCTCGGACGCGCTGCTGCGCACGATCGACGCACACGCGGTGGACAAGAACGCCACCATCGAGATGTGGTGGAACGGCCATCACCTCATCACCGCTGTCCAGGACAGCGAGCGGGACATCCGGCCGCACTACGCGCCGAGCGGCTGCCTCGCGCAGATCGCAGCGCTGAGCAACGGCTGGGGGTGTTGTGCCACCGACACCGGCGGCAAGATCATCTGGTTCTCGCAACGAGCCCGGACCGGTGACCACGCCCCGCTCGTCCCCCTGGGCCCCTCGCCGAGTCTGCGCGAGAGACGCCCGCTTCCGCGTGCGCTGCCCCTGACGGCGGATGCCGCCGCGCGGGAACGGGAACATACGTCGGCCTGGCGGCGGGAGCCCGCCGTGGCCCCGGCCTGACGACCGGTCGCCGGTGTGTCCGCCGAGGCGGACACACCGGGCCCTGCGCCCGGCCGCGGCGCCTGCCGCACTCACGGCGGGGTGCGTCGTCACGGCCCAGCCGACACAAGCCGCCGGCCGTTGCCGACCAGGCCTCGGCTTCCCGCGGAGCAAACACTGTCCGCAGAGGCGGACTCACCGGGCGGCTGACTCGGCCGCGATGCTGTCGCACTCACGGCGGGATCCGTCGTCAGTACGGCGCCGGAGGGCCCAGCCGACACATGCTGCGCGCCGTTGCCGGCCACGTCTCCGCTTCCCCCGGGGCCACCCAACTGTCCGCCCAGGCGAACTCACCGGCCGCGACGCCTGCTGCACTCACAGCGGGATCCGTCGTCAGTACGGCACCGGACGGCTCGCGCTCATGACGTCCGTCCAGCCGACGCATGCCGCGCGCCGTTGCCGGCCAGGTCTCCGCTTCCCGCGGAGCCACCCGCTGTCCACCCAGGCGGACACACCGGGCCCTGCGCCCGACCGCGGCGCCTGCCGCACTCACGGCGGAGTCCGTCGTCAGTACGGCGCCGCACGGCTCGTGCTCGGCCAACCCGTGGCCCCCTGACCACACTTCCAGCGCACCCGACCGCCTTCCGGTCGGCCACCGCTCCGCCCGCGGCGGCCCTTGCCGGCCGCAGCCCAGGCCGGGGCGCCATGGAAGACGTCCGGGCCCGGTCGGCGAAGGCACGGCTCGGCCTGGTGACCGTACGTCGTCAACCGGCCGTAGGCGCCCGGACGTTGCACCGGGGCGCAGCCGCCGCGGATGCGTACCCCTGCCACGGATCCCGTCACCTTCGCCCTTTCGGCCAGGGGGTCCGGCCTGACAGACTCCGGAGCGTGCCCGACTTCGACATACTCGTCATCGGATCCGGCCCGGGTGGCCAGAAGGCCGCCATCGCCGCGGCCAAGCTCGGCCGCCGGGTCGCCGTCGTCGACCACCCCGACATGGTCGGCGGGGTCTCCATCCACACCGGGACCATCCCCTCAAAGACCCTGCGCGAGGCCGTCCTCTATCTGACCGGTCTCACCCAGCGGGATATGTACGGGCAGAGTTACCGGCTCAAGGAAGACATCACCGTCGCCGACCTGACCGCGCGCACCCGGCATGTGGTCGGGCGGGAGGTCGACGTCATCCGCAACCAGCTCTCCCGCAATCATGTCTCCCTGTTCGCCGGCAGCGGCCGGTTCGTCGACCCCCACACCGTGGCCGTGCGCGAAGCGACCGGCAACGAACGGCTGTTGAGCGCCGAGCACATCATCATCGCGACCGGCACCCGGCCCGCCCGCCCGGCGAGCGTCGAGTTCGACGGCCGGTCGATCATGGACTCGGACAATGTGCTCGAGCTGGAGCGGGTGCCGCGTTCGATGGTCATCGTCGGGGCGGGCGTGATCGGCATGGAGTACGCCTCCATGTTCGCCGCCCTGGGCAGCAAGGTCACCGTGGTCGAGAAGCGGCCAGGAATGCTGGACTTCTGCGACGTCGAGGTGATCGAGTCGCTGAAGTACCACCTGCGGGACCTGGCGGTCACCTTCCGGTTCGGCGAGACCGTCGCGGCGGTCGAACGGCACTCCAAGGGCACCCTCACCATCCTGGAGAGCGGTAAGAAGATCCCTGCCGACGCCGTGATGTACTCGGCGGGCCGGCAGGGGATGACGGACGGACTCGACCTGGAGAAGGCGGGCCTGAGCGCCGATCAGCGGGGCCGGATCACGGTCGACGACAAGTACCGCACCGAGGTTCCGCACATCTACGCCGTCGGCGATGTCATCGGCTTTCCCGCGCTGGCCGCCACCTCCATGGAACAGGGCCGTATGGCGGCGTACCACGCCTGCGGCGAGCCGGTGCACGGGATCTTCGACCTCCAGCCGATCGGCATCTACACCATTCCCGAGATCAGCTTCATAGGACGGACGGAGGATCAGCTCACCGAGGACCGCGTGCCGTTCGAGGTCGGGATCTCCCGCTACCGCGAGCTGGCCCGGGGGCAGATCATCGGCGACTCCCACGGCATGCTGAAGCTGCTGGTCTCCCCCGAGGACCGGACCCTGCTCGGCGTGCACTGCTTCGGCACCGGGGCCACCGAGCTGATCCACATCGGCCAGTCGGTGATGGGCTGCGGGGGCACGGTGGACTACCTGGTCGATGCGGTCTTCAACTACCCGACGCTCGCGGAGTCGTACAAGGTCGCCGCGCTGGACGCGACCAACAAGATCCGGCAGATCGACCGGCTCAGGGACTGACGGAACCGGCCGCGGAACCCGACCGCAGCGCCTGGCCACGGCACGTGTGGCCAGGCGTGCGGAAGACCCGCTGGCAAGCGCGCGAAGGGACCTGGAGGCGGCGCCTCGTGGGGGTACCGGCGCACCGGAGGGTGACACCGACGTGCGCCGTCGGCCCTTCGCATGGACAGCCCGCCCTCCGGTGATCGAGACTCGGCGGATGGCAAGGTACTTCGACGTTCACCCCGACAACCCGCAGCCACGCACGATCGCTCAGGTTGCCGACAGCATCCGCGACGGTGCGCTCGTGGTCTACCCGACGGACTCCTGCTTCGCGCTGGGATGCCGGCTCGGCAGCCGCGACGGCATCGACCGCATCCGGGCGATCCGTCATCTCGACGACCGCCACCACTTCACGCTCGTGTGCCGGGACTTCGCGCAACTGGGCCAGTTCGTGCAGATCGACAAGGACGTGTTCCGGGCGATCAAGTCATCGACGCCGGGCAGCTACACGTTCATCCTCCCGGCCACGCGCGAGGTGCCGCGCAAGTTGCTGCACCCGAAGAAGAAGACGGTCGGCGTCCGCATTCCCGATCATGTGGTCGCCCAGGCACTGCTGGACGAACTCGGGGAACCGCTCCTTTCCAGCACGCTGCTCCTGCCGGGTGAGGAGGAGCCGATGACACAGGGGTGGGAGATCAAGGAGCGGCTCGACCACGACGTGGACGCCGTGCTCGACTCGGGTGACTGCGGTACCGAGCCCACCACGGTGATCGACTTCTCCGGCGGCGAGCCCGAGATCGTACGCAAGGGTGCGGGCGACACATCGCGTTTCGAGTGAGGTGACGCCGAGTTCCCGGGGCCGGGTGGGCGTTCGCCCACCCGGGGGATGGCCGTGCGCGAAGCCGGCATTCGTCTGTGGCGGGCCGTGATGATCCAGCGGCCACCGCGGCTGCCGCAGACCGGTGAACGAGGTGACGATCGACCTCGTGCACGGACGGCTGGACCGGCTCCCGCGGCAGGTGCAGTCTGAGAGACGGCGGGCGAGCGCCGCACGGCCCGCAGGGACCCGTGGCACGGCTCGCGGCCCGCGGCATCGCCTCGCACCTCGCCGCAGAACTCCGCACGGAAGTGATCGCGATGGAAGCCAAACAGTGGACCGTGCAGATCTACATCACCGAGGAAGGCGACGACACCCACGCGCGTGCCGTCCTGAGCAGCCGTGACACGGCGACCGTCACCGGCCGGGGCGTGGCCCGGCGCAATCCGGTCGACCGGCCCATTCCGGAGATCGGCGACGAACTCGCCGCGAGCCGCGCCCTGGAGGACCTCGCCATCAGGCTGCACGACGTCGCCTCCGACGACATCGTGGAACTGGCGGGCCCCGCCGCACCGTGACGGCGCCGGAAGGCGCGTCCCCGCACCGCGACGGCGATGGGCCGCGGGCCCCGCCGCGCACGCCTCAGTCCGGGAGCGGCAGCCGGCGCGTCTCCCCCGGCTGGACGGACATCGAGCGGTCCGGCAGCCGGATGTCGATGGGGGAACGGTCCGACGAGGGCACCGCGATCTCCAGGCCGCCCCGCAGGAGCCGGAGCCGTACGCCCCAGTGGCCGCGGTAGCGGAGGGAGAACCCGTACGACGACAGCTCCGGCAGCGGTGCGGGATCGAGCCAGAGCGCTCCCTCGCGGGTCTCCAGACCGGTCAGTCCGCGCTGGACGAGGTCGAGGGTGCCCGCCATGGCGCCGAGGTGGATGCCCTCCCCGGTGGTGCCGCCCTGCACATCGGCGATGTCGCCGCACAGGGCCTCCTGGCAGTACGTCCACGCCTCGGCGCGCCGGGCCCGGGCGAGGACCCAGCCGTGGACGAGACCGCTGAGCGTGGACCCGTGACTGGTGCGGGCCAGGTAGTAGTCGACGGTGCGCCGCCAGGCGTCCGCGTCGAGCCGGTGTCCCAGGCGGGCGAACAGCCCCTTGAGCTCGGCGGGCCCGAAGAGATAGCCGAGCATGAGCACGTCGGCCTGTTTCGAGGCCTGGTAGTGGTTGGCGCTGTCGCCCTCCGCCTCCAGGATCCGGTCCAGGCGCCGGATGTCGCCGTACCGCCTCCGGTAGCCGTCCCAGTCGAGTTCCGCGAGGGCGCCATAGCCCTCGAACTGGCTGATGACGTCGTCGTGGAAGGGCACGTGGAGGGTGCGGGACACGTCCTCCCACAGCTCCAGTTCGCGCTCGTCCAGTTCGGTGCGCTCCACGAGTTCCTGGCGGCGGGGTTCGGGGAGGGCCCGCAGCACCTCCAGGGTGCGGGTGAGCACCCAGGCGGCGGTGACGTTCGTGTACGCGTTGTCGTCCACTCCCGGCTCCGGCGCGCCGGGATACGCGTCGTGGTACTCGTCCGGGCCGACCACGCCACGGATGCGGTGCCGTCCGAGGCTCTCGTCGTAGGTCGCCGAGTCCGCCCAGAAGCGGGCGATCTGCAGCAGCATCTCGGCGCCCTTGGTGTTCAGGAACTCGGCGTCGCCGCTGGCCTCCCAGTACTGCCAGATGTTGTACGCCACCGCCGAGCCGACGTGACGCTGCAGCCGCGTGTGGTCGGGCAGCCACCGACCCGAGCGCGGGTTGAGGTGCAGCTCCTGGGTCTCCTCGCGTCCGTCGCTGCCGCTCTGCCAGGGATACAGCGCGCCTCTCCGGCCGATCGCGTGCGCCGCGGCCCGGGCCCGGTCCAGGCGCCGGTGGCGGTAGCGGAGCAGGGCGCGGGACACCTCGGGGAAGTGCAGATTGAGGTACGGAAGCACGAACAGCTCGTCCCAGAAGACATGCCCGCGGTAGGCCTCCCCGTGCAGTCCCCGGGCGGGCACTCCCACATCGAGGTCCGCGGTGTGCGGCGAGAGGGTCTGCAGGACGTGGAAGAGGTGCAGCCGCAGGATCTGCCCGGCCTCACCGGGGACGTCGAGACCGGCCCGGCGCCAGAGCTGGTGCCAGGCGGTGCGGTGGGTCGCGAGCAGCTCGCCGAAGTCCGGGGCTGCCTCCACCCGGTCGATCGCGGCGTCCAGCGGGTCGCTGATCGCCGGGTCGCGGGAGGTGTGCAGGGCGACGGTCTTGTCGACGGTGACGGTCCGCCCGGGCTCCAGGTGCACACGCACCGCCTGGACGGCACACGGCGAGGTGTGCCGGACGGTGACGGGCGCCTCGGCGGTCAGCCGGGCCGCCATGCCGATCCTGATGTCGGAGGTGCGGGTGCGGCAGCGCAGCCACACCGTGTCCGGGGCGGCGGTGCCGGTGTGCACGTGTACCAGATGGCGGCCGTCCAGATCGTGGTAGCGCGGCACTCCGGCGTTGATCACGCCGCCGTCGAGCGCCGCCTCGACCTCCAGTTCGTCCGGTGCCCCGGCATCGCCCTCGACCGTGAACTCGGTGCGCAGGGCGGCCAGGTGAGGGTCGGCCATGTGCACCAGCCGCAGCTGGCGCACGCACAGCGTGCGCCCCTCACCCAGCCCGTACCGGGTGCGGCGTTCGAGTACGCCCGAGGACAGCTGCAGGGCCTGGTCGTGGCCGAGCACGATCCCCGTGTCGGGCGAGAGCCACGGCTCCCCCGCACGGCGGAAGCGCAACGGGAGCCAGTTGGGGAGGTTGACCATGTCCTCGTTCTCGACCTGGCGTCCCGCCACCTGCGAGGTGAGCCGGTCGTAGCAGCCGGCCGCATACGTGCCCGGGTAGTGGACCTCGTCGGCGGCGCACTCGGGGAGCGCCCCGCGGGTGGCGAAGTAGCCGTTGCCCAGCGTGCACAGGGACTCCCTCAGACGTTCGTCCGCGGGGTGATAGCCCTCGTACCGCCAGGTCCAGCCGGTCACTGCGGGGTGCCTGCCACGAGGGGTCCTCCGAACGTCGTACCGCCGCGTCGCCACCACTCTCGCGCGTGCCGGGCGGTCACACCTGCTGCGGGACGACCGCGACGGGGCAGTCCGCGTGATGCAGCAGGGTGTGGGCCACCCGGCCGAGCTGGAGCCCGAAGTGGCCGTGCCTGCGCCGAGCCCCGATGACGACGAGATCGGCGGCGGCCGAGCGTTTCAGCAGTGCGGTGCGGGCCGGTCCTTCGACCGTGTCCGGGCGCACCCGGACATCCGGGTGGTGCGCGCTCTCGTCCCGGATGAGGCGCTCCAGCTCGGCGGACGCCTGCTGCTCGTGCCGTGGCTCCGGTTCCCACCTCGCCGGCGGGTGATCGGCGGTCTCGGACGCCGGGCGGCGCCAGGCCCGTACGACGTCCAGCACGCAGTGCCGTGCTGCCGCCTCCCGGAAGGCGAACCGCACGGCCTCGGTGCTCCTGGCCTGATCCCCGGCCCCGAGCAGGATCCGCTCGTGCAGACCGGCCAGCCCGGCCTTGTCGCCCCGGACGACGATCACCGGGCAGTGGGCCCGCGCGGCCACGGCGAGCCCGACCGAACCGAGGAGCACCCCGGTGAGCTGGCCGCGGCCGAGGCATCCGGTCACCAGGGCGCAGGCGGTGTCGCCCTGGCGCACCAGGGCGTGCACGGCGTCCTCGGGCAGGACCTCCGCGACGACCTTCACCCGGGGGTTGCGGCTACGCACACGCTCCGTCGCCGAGCCGACGATGAGCTGCGCCATCAGTTCCCCGGACGGGGGCTCGGGACCGCTCCACGGGGCGGCACCTTCGTAGCGCTCCCACAGGGACGCGTAGACCAGCCGCAGGGGGACACCGTGCCGGGCGGCTTCGTCCACGGCCCAGTCGACCGCCGTCAGGCTGGACTCCGAGCCGTCGACGCCCACGACCAGGGGCAGCTCCATCCTCTTCACCGCCTCTCGCCGGACCACGCGGCCACGCCGCCGGACACCACTTTCACGATCCCACCCGGACCCCGAGGGCGGCCATGGGCGGTTCGGCCCCGGCGGGGATGTCCGGCCCTGTGCGCCCGGCTCGGAGGCGGCCGCGCCGCAGCCGAGCCGACCTGGCGGTTCCGCCTCTCACGTGGTGTCCTGAAGGTGACGGGAAGGGCTCCGACGACAGACGCGGAGAAGCGGCCGGCGGCCGTGCACCGCGCAATCAGGATCCGGGAGAACCGGGTGGGGTCCTTCCCGCCTTGTCCTGCCCCGTCCGGTCGCTTCCCCCCGGGCAGCCCCAGGTTGGGCCGAACGACCCCCCCACCGGGACCGGGCGGCCCGTGTCGCCACCGCCGTCGGGCGTCCACCCTGGTCCTGAGCAGCCACGGCAGGCCGGAGGGGACGATGAGAAGCAGCCTCACGACCGCCCTCCCGGCCGGGACTCCGGGGGCGGCGAAACGGCCGGCCCTCGGCCCGGCCGCGCGGGACGGCGCCCTGGTCCTGGCCGGCTCCTGCCCCGGCTTCCCCGGCGGAGATCCGGTGCGCGCCGGGAAGCGGAGCCGGTGCCGGCACCGGCCGGCCGCCGCCCGTTCGCGGCGACAGGAACGAAAGGACACGGAGCGATGACCTCTGTCACCACCATGACGGCCGCCCTTCCCGTGGAGTACCGCGAACGGCTGATGCACATCGCCCGCGAGGTCTCCTTCCCCGAGGGGACCCGGCTGTTCGAGGAGGGCCGGCACGCCGACCGGTTCTGGATCGTCCGGACCGGGACCGTGGCGCTGGACCTGCATGTGCCCGGGCGCCGGGCCCCGGTCATCGAGTCACTGGGCCGGGGCGAGCTCGTCGGCTGGTCCTGGCACTTCACGCCCCATGTGTGGCAGATGGGCGCCGAGGCCTCGACCCCGGTGCGCGCCTATGAGTTCGACGCACTGCATGTGCGGGCGATGTGCGAGGAGGACGCCGAGTTCGGGCGCGCCATCGCGGTCTGGGTCGGCCGGGTGGTCGCGCACCGGCTGCACGCGGCCCGCACCCGGCTGCTCGATCTGTACGCCCCCTACGGCAGCGGCAGCCGGTGACGCCCGATCCCCGTCACACCCCCGCACCGCGCGGCCCGTAGTGATCCGCCCGCATCCCCGACCGTGCCGCCGAGCGCGCCCGACATCCCGAGGAGGAGACCGTGACCGGCAGCCCGTACGTCGTGAGCGACGTGATGACCCACTCCGTCGCCGCCGTCGGCCGCGACGCGTCGTTCAAGGACATCGTCAAGCTCATGGAGCAGTGGAAGGTCAGCGCTCTTCCCGTGCTGGAGGGCGAGGGACGCGTGGTCGGCGTGGTCTCCGAGGCCGATCTGCTGCCGAAGGAGGAGTTCCGCGACAGCGATCCCGACCGGCGGACGCAGCGGGACCGCATGCCCGACCTTGCGAAGGCCGGCGCGCTGACCGCGGGCGAGCTGATGACCGCACCGGCGATCACCGTGCACTCCGGCAGCACCCTCGCCCAGGCCGCCCGCATCATGGCCCAGCGCGGGGTCAAGCTGCTCCCCGTCGTCACCGAGGAGGGCCTGCTCGAAGGCGTCGTCAGCCGCGCGGACCTGCTGAAGGTCTTCCTGCGGCCGGACAACGACATCGCGGACGAGATCCGGCGCGACATCGTCGACGTCCTCTTCCCCGACCCGGTCGAGCCCGTGCATGTGATGGTCACCGAGGGCGTCGTCACCCTCACCGGGAAGGTCCCGGACGCCACCCTCATCCCGGTGGCCGTCCGTCTGGCCCGGGCCGTCGAGGGCGTCGTCGACGTCGAAAGCCATCTCGCCGGAGCCTGACCGCCGGCCCCGGCGCGCAGCCGGTGAGCGGCCGCGTCAGCCGGTCGTGCGGCGCCACCGGGGACCGACGGACTCCCACTCCCGGTCCCAGGCTCGCATGCGATGCCGCTCCAGCCGGCGGCGCGCCGCACCTTGGCCGGCCAGCACCACGCCGGCGGCGCCGATCCCGGTCAGCGAGCCGACGATCTGGGCCTGCACCCGGGCCTGGGCCTCGGTGGCCGGCCGCGAGACCAACTCGCCGTCCCGACCGGTCCACACGGTGACCGACGTGCCCGTCCTCAGGCCTGGCTGGACCTGGGCCAGACCCGTGTGCTCGGCTCCGGCCGCTCTCCAGTGCACCTTCGCCCACACGCTGCCGCCGCCGTACGCGGGCACCGCCCGCGGGGCCCTGGCAGCGTCCTCGGCCAGTACGGCCCGCACCGGGTGCGAACGGGCGCCCCGCACGGCGAGTTCGTGCTCCACCGCATGCGTGGCGGCCCATCCCGCGAGCACACCGAACAGCACGACGAACACCCCGGTGACGAGCAGGAGCCACGCTTCCAGACGGTCACTGCGGCGCAGCAGCGGATTGCGCCGCCAGCGCCACAGCCACACCCGCGCCACCGTCCTGTGCCGTGTCGTCGCCATCGGTCATCACCTTCTTCCGCGTGCCGCGGGCCGTGGCATCTCCCGCTCAGAATGCTGCCGCGGTGTCCGCCGCCTCACGTGATGGTTCCGGCTCTCCTCGGCCACCGTGTCGCGTCCTCCCCCGGAAGGTCGGGGTCGAGGTCCGGAACGCGGGGCGGTCCCGCGAGTGCGCAGTCCACGTCCACCACGCCCTCGGTTGCCAGTACCAGGCGTCTCACGACGGGCACGAGGGTGGTGTCGCGGATCCGGCCCGTGAGCCTGACGACACCGTCCTGCACCTCCACCCGGACGGGCTCCAGCGGCGCGGGGAACAGGGCGACGACGCTCTGCCGGATCTCCTCCTCGATGTCCTCGTCGTCCCGCAGGAACACCTTGAGCAGGTCCGAGCGGCTGACGATGCCGAGCAGCGTGTCCTCGTCGCCGACCACGGGCAGCCTTTTGACCCCGGCGCGGGCCATGGTGCGGGCAGCCTGGCCGACGGTCTCGTTCGCGCGGACGGTGACGGCCGGAGTGGTCATCAGCTCCTCGGCCTTCACGGCGCCCGACTTGACGAGGTCGGACAGCCGCTCGATGCGCCCGTACCGGGCGGGCTCAGTGCCGCGGAACTCCTCCTTGCGCAGCAGATCCGCCTCGGAGACGACGCCGACGACCCGGTTCTCCTCCTCGACCACGGGCAGCGCGCTGACGTTCCACTGCCGCATCGCCTTGACGATGTCCTTGAAGGTCGCCGTACGGCTGAGCGCGACGACCCTGCGGGTCATGACATCGCTCACGAGGTGGGGAGTGCCATCCATGGTGTCCTCCGGTGATGCTGGGACGGGAACGGGGTCACGGCCGATCGGGGCGGGAGGTCCACCCGTACACGCTGCGGCCGCCCGCGAGTTCGCGGCCCGTCACCAATGCGGGCTCGATGCGTACGAAGACCTCCTTGGGCGAGGGCGCCCAGGAGCGGGGACCCGACCGGGCCAGTCGCGCGTGTTCGGCGGGATCCGTGACCACCGCGGCCGGACCGGTGACGACCACGCTCCAGCCGGAGTGCGCGACCGCGTCGAACTCGTCCGCCTCGAAGGCCACGACCGAGCCGTCGACCGCGCGGACCAGTTCCGAGGCCGCCGAGGTGCGCAGCAGGACCGCGCCGTCGCCGTCGAGGGAGAAGTTGAGCGGCAGGACCGCGGGCAGCGCCTGACGCGTGTGGACGATACGGCCGATCGGGACCTTCGCCAGCAGACGGAGGCACTCGTGGCGGTCGAGTTCACGGAAGCCGTCGTTCGGGTACATGAGTCGGTCCGTCTTTCGCCTGGTGCGGCGGCGCAGCGGTGCGGCCTCGTCCCCGGTCCGGTGCCGAGGCGCTAGACGACCGTGATGCGCCGCCCGGTGATGGTGTCGGGGACGATGCGGATCCACAGATCGCGGTGTCCGCCCACCCAGGGCGTGCTGTGCGCATGTTCCTCCAGCCGGCGCACGTCGTCCGCGTCGGTCACGGTGCCGGCGTGTCCGCGCACCAGGACGCTCCAGCCCTGGCTGAAGGCGGCGTCGATACGGTCGACCTCGAAGGCCACCTGGGCGCCGGCCGCCCGCGACGGCAGCGTGTCCGCCGCGGTTCTGAAGACGACGGATCCGTCGACGACGGCGTAGTTGAGGGGAACGATCTCCGGGCCGCTGTCGGTGGGCAGGGCGAGCCGTCCCACCCCGTGCGTGGAGAGCAGATCCCGGCACTCCTCCATGGTCAGTTCGGTGAACTCCGGACGTCGCCCGGCCTGCCCCATCCCAGGCGGGAGTTCGACATCGCCACCGGTGAGCTCGAGCACCGTGGTCTCGAGCGCACCGGCCAGTCTGAGGAGGGTGCTCACCCCGGGCGCGGCGGTCGGCTGCCCCTCCAGGTACTGGAGATAGCTGGCAGCCATCCCCGCCCGGTTGGCGACCTCGTCCAGGGACAGTCCGAGTTCCTCGCGCCGCAGAGCGATGCAACGTCCGAGATTGCCCGCGGGGTGGCCCGCCACCGCGCCCGACGCTCCCCGTGCGCCCATGGCCGTCACATCCTCTCCTCAGGCCGCCCGGACGGCGACCACTTCGTGCTGCGGACCGCCCAGTACGACCTTGAGCGCCCCGGTGTCGGCGCCCCGGCCGAAGATGTCGTACGCCTCCTCGATCTGGTCCAGCGGGAAGGTGTGCGTGATCAGCGACGAGGTGGGCAGCCGGCCGGCGGCAGCCATGCGCAGCAGCGTGGCCGTGGAGTAGGTGTCGACCAGTCCGGTCGTGATCGTCACGTTCTTGATCCACAGCTCCTCGAGGTGGAGGGTGACGGGCTTGCCGTGCACGCCGACGTTGGCCACGTGCCCGCCGGGCCGGACCATGCGCGTGCACAGTTCGAAGCTCTCCGGCACGCCGACCGCCTCGATGACCACGTCGGCGCCCAGTCCGTCGGTGAGGTCGGCGATCAGCTGCTCGGGCGCCTCCTTGGCATCGGCCACGGCGTCGGCGCCGAACTCCTTCGCCGCCTCCAGCCTGGCCGCGGCAAGGTCCACGGCGATGACGCGTCCGGGAGCGAACAGCTGGGCCGTGGCGATCGCCGCGAGCCCGATGGGGCCGGCTCCGACGACGGCGACGGTGTCACCGGGCTGTACGTGCCCGTTCAGGACGCCCACCTCGTAGGCGGTGGGGAAGATGTCCGCGAGCAGCACGGCGTCCCTGCCGTCCAGCGCGCCGGGCAGTGCGTGCACGGACAGGTCCGCGTACGGGACACGGACGTACTCGGCCTGCGTACCGTCGATCACATGGCCGAGGATCCAGCCTCCGCCTCCGCGGCACTGGCCGTACGTCCGCTCCCAGCAGTAGCCGCACCGGCCGCAGGCGGTGATACAGGAGACCAGGACTCGCTCCCCCGGCTGCACGGTGTGCACATCGCTGCCGGTTTCGACGATCTCGCCCACCGCCTCGTGCCCCAGCACCGTGCCCGGGCGCACCTCGGGCAGATCCCCCTTGAGGATGTGCAGGTCCGTCCCGCAGATGGTGGCGATGTCGACGCGCACGATCGCGTCGGTGGACTCCTTGATGTCGGGGTCCGGAACCTCTTCCCAGCCTGACTGGCCGGGACCGTGGAAGACGAAGCCCTTCATGGCGATCCTTCCTTCCTCTCCCCGGGCCGAGGTCCGGGGACTCTCCGGAAGCCGGTACGGCCGGGCGCCGACGGGGTGCCGCGTTTGCCCAGCAGATCCAGCATGTCCGATCTCTCCGAGATCCGCTTGGGCCGGTCGGCCCCATCGCCCCGCCGGGCAGGCCCGCCCCCACGGGACGCCCGGCCGCGGCAACTTGCCGACACCGCCCGCCACCAGCGGTCCGGAGCGGCTGTGGCCTCCACCCCGCATCGGGCCCTGCGCTCCCCCCTCGCCTGACGGCCGGCTCGTGGAAAAGCCGAGCGTGGCCGGGATGTCCGAAGCGGACGACGGGCCGTGACGGGGGCCGGTCGGCGCCGAGGTCGCCGGACGGGTGAGGCGCTCCGGCGACTCACTGTGACCGGGCGGACGCGGACCAGGAGCGATCACGGTGATCACCGAGTGCGGACAGGTTCGGGCGTTGTGGGCCCACTGACCGACATGCCTCCGCGAGGCCGCCCCGGTTGCGCTGGGATAGCGCGTCTCACCGGGAGCCTGGGGGCGGGATGAACATGAGCGAAGTGGCCGAGGCGGCACCATCGGGTCTCACCGACGTGGTGGGAGCGGAGACGTGCCGGTGCGGTGCCCCGATCCACACGGAGGGTCCGGGAGCGGCGGAGGAGAAGTTCAGGGGCTGCTGGAGGCGGCGCCGGACGCCATGGTCATCGTGGACGACACCGGCACCATCTGACTCGTGAACGCACAGACCGAGGCACTCTTCGTCTGTCGCGCCCACCCCGCGGTCGGCCGGGCCGGCTCCCCCGTGGAACAGGGGATTCAGGACGTCCAGGCCCAGTCGGCGACCTCGGGCATGTCCGTGCCGTGTTCACGGATCCAGGCGTGGTGACGGGTCCGGGCGTCGGCCATCTCCTGACGTACGGCGGCCGCACGGACGGCGAGTCCGGGTACCCGGTCGATGACGTCCATGACCAGGCGGTACCGGTCCAGGTCGTTGCGGACCACCATGTCGAACGGGGTGGTCGTCGTTCCGGACTCCTTGTACCCGCGCACATGCAGGTTGCCGTGGCCGTCCCGGCGGTAGGCCAGGCGGTGGATCAGCCACGGGTAGCCGTGGTACGCGAAGATGACGGGCTTGTCCGCGGGGAAGAGGCCGTTGTACTCGAAGTCGGTCATGCCGTGCGGGTGGTCCTCGTGCGGCAGCAGGCAGGTCATGTCGACCACGTTGACGACACGGACCGCGAGCCGGGGCAGATGACGGCGCAGCAGCTGCGCGGCGGCCAGCACCTCCTGGGTCGGCACGTCGCCGGCGCAGGCGAGCACCACGTCCGGTTCGGTGCCGTTCTCGGTGCCCGCCCACTCCCAGATGCCGGCTCCGCGGGCGCAGTGGGCGCGTGCCTGGTCCATGGAGAGCCAGTCGAAGCAGGGCTGCTTGCCCGCCACGATCACGTTGACGTAGTCGCGGCTGCGCAGGGCGTGGTCGGCCACGGACAGGAGGGTGTTGGCGTCCGGGGGCAGATAGACACGGACGACCTCGGGGCTCTTGTTGAGCACATGGTCGACGAAGCCCGGGTCCTGGTGCGAGAACCCGTTGTGGTCCTGACGCCACACATGCGAGGTCAGCAGGTAGTTGAGGGAGGCGACAGGAGCGCGCCAGTTCAGCCGCCGCGATGTCTTGAGCCACTTGATGTGCTGGTTGACCATCGAGTCCACGATGTGCACGAACGCCTCGTAGCAGGAGAACAGCCCGTGCCGTCCGGTCAGCAGGTACCCCTCTAGCCAGCCCTGGCAGAGGTGTTCGGAGAGGACCTCCACCACCCTGCCGTGCCGGTCGAGGTGTTCGTCCACCGGGAGCATCTGGGCCTGCCAGGCCTTGCCGCTGGCGTCGAAGACGGCCTCCAGCCGGTTGGACGCCGTTTCGTCGGGGCCGACCAGGCGGAAGTCCCGGCGGGCCGTGGTGTTCTCCATGATCCGTTCCAGGAGACCGCCGAGCACCCGGGTGGGCTCGTGCAGGGTCGCGCCCGGCTTGTCGACGGGTACCGCGAAGTCGTCCAGGGACGGGACCGGCAGATCGCGTACGAGCAGCCCGCCGTTGGCGTGCGGGGTGGAGCCCAGCCGCCGGGTGCCCTCGGGCACGCAGGCCAGCACGTCGGGGCCCGGGCGTCCTTCGGGGCCGAAGAGCTCCTCGGGCCGGTACGACTTCAGCCACTCCTCCAACTGCCGCAGATGCTCCGGGTTCTCCCGGACGCCGGGCAGCGGGACCTGATGGGCGCGCCAGGTGCCCTCGACCGGCACGCCGTCCACCTGCGCCGGCCCGGTCCAGCCCTTCGGGGTGCGCAGCACGATCATGGGCCAGTGCGGCCGCTCGGTCACGTCCTCCTCGCGTGCGGTGCGTTGCAGCAGGGCGATGCGGTCGAGCGCGTCGTCGAGAGCCTGCGCCATGGCCCGGTGGACCTGGACGGGGTCGTCACCGGCGACATGGATCGGCTCATGCCCGTACCCCCGCAGCAGCGCGTCGAGTTCGGGCTCCGGGAGACGGGCGAGCACCGTCGGATTGGCGATCTTGTAGCCGTTGAGGTGAAGGATCGGCAGGACGGCACCGTCGTTGACCGGGTCGAGGAACTTGTTGGAGTGCCAGGACGTGGCAAGCGGACCGGTCTCCGCCTCGCCGTCGCCGATCACACAGGCGACCAGCAGGTCCGGATTGTCGAACGCGGCGCCGTAGGCGTGGGCGAGCGAGTAGCCGAGTTCACCGCCCTCGTGGATCGAGCCGGGCACCTCCGGTGCGACATGACTGGGTACCCCACCGGGGAACGAGAACTGCCGGAACAGCTGCGCCATGCCCTGCGCGTCCCTCGTCACGTCCGGATACGTCTCGCTGTAGCTGCCCTCGAGCCAGGAGTTGGCGAGCACGGACGGCCCGCCGTGCCCGGGCCCCCAGATGCACAGCGCGTCGAGGTCGCGCGCCTTGATGACACGGTTGAGGTGGGTGTACACGAGGTTGAGCCCGGGCGAGGTGCCCCAGTGGCCCAGCAGCCGCGGCTTGATGTGCTCGGGCTTCAGCGGTTCGGTCAGCAGCGGGTTGGCCATCAGGTAGATCTGTCCGACGGCCAGGTAGTTGGCGGCTCGCCAGTGGGCGTCCAGAGTGCGCAGTTCGTCGTCGGTCAGTGCGGTGCCGTGGGTTTGTGCGGCGTTGACCATGGGTTACTCCACAAGTCGTCGACGGTCCTCGTCGGGCACGGCAGGCGTCTGGTCTGCCGCGGGGGTGTGAAAACTGCCGGTCACGCCGACCGGGTACCACGGAGACCGGGCAGCCGCAGCACGATCACGCAAAGGTCCATGCAGCGCGGCCTGCGGTGCCGGAAACGAAGAGCGCTCTCGGCCGGTCGCGCGGGGCGCCATGGGCGGCGTGGGTGCCGATCCGGCACGGTCCGCGGGCCGCGGGCGGATGCGGACCTGGCCGGGGGTTCCGGCGCTCCGCGACGACCCGGGGCCGGCCGAGGGCCCGGACGGCGGCTGTCTGCATGAGGACTCTCCTTCGTGCGGGGGCGAGTGGGGTCCGGTCAGTTGTGGGCGACGACGGCCACGGGGGCCGTGGCGTGGTGCAGTACGGCGTGGGTGACCGAGCCGATGCGGGTGCCGAGGGCGCTGCGGCGGATACGCCGGCCGACCACGACCAGCGACGCCTCACCCGAGGCGGCGACGAGGCGGTCGGCGGCAGTGCCCGTCGGGACCTCGGCCGACACCTCCACCGCCGGGTACTTCTGCCGCCGGCCATCCAGCACCTCGCTCAGGGACTCGGGGTCCGGGCCCGCCGGCTCGACGGGGAACCCCTGCCCCGTGGAGAGGCCGTACAGGTAGGAGGACGAAGGGTTCCAGGCATACACGACGCGCAGCGCGGTGGCGCGCAGACGGGCCGCCTCGAAGGCGAACTCGATCAGCGATTCGTCCGGGCTCGCGATGTCGAGGCCCAGCAGGACGGGCCGGAAGGGCGCCGCCGCGGAGGGGATGCCCGAGGGGTCCGGCTCATGTTCGTCGGGCGCCTGCTCCCCCGCCCGGACCAGGACCACCGGCCGGGTGGCGTGTGCGACGACGGCGAGTGAGACGGAGCCGACCAGGAAGCCGACGGTGCCGCTCATGGCGCGCGAGCCCAGCACCAGCAGTTCGGCGTCCTCGGACCGGTCCACGAGCACGCCGCCGGGCTGGCCCTCCACGTGCTCGGAGGTCACCTCGAGCCCCCGGTGCCGCCGGCGGAGGCCCTCGGCGGCCTCGCGGGGGATCTGCTCGGTCCAGTGCTGCTGGGTCTCTGCGCCGAGCAGCGGGGCCTGCGCCATGGGGTCCGCAACGGGTTCCCAGACGTGCACCACCTTCAGCGGCAGACCGCGCAGTTCGGCCTCGCGGGCCGCCCACTCGGCGGCGGCCCTGCTCTCGGGTGAACCGTCGAGACCGACGATGACGGGGCGGGGCATGGTGTCCTCCTGGTCGCAGGTCGCGGATCCGGGCATCCGTGCTCAGGTTCGTACGGGCCAAGGGCCGGGATGCAGGGGCCGCAGGTCCCCCATCGGGGCCGACCGGCCCCATGGGCCGGCCGGGGCGGCGGGGTGGTGCGAGGTCTCGTGACGGCCACGCGATGCCGTCCGCGGGGGTCAAGTGGGACACCGCGAGCCCCGTCCTTGGGTCATGGGAAGGTCCTCCCGTGGGCCTAGGATCCCCGAACGCGTCCACCAACCGGTTCAGGTGTGCGGCACCACGGCGACCGGGCAGCCCACATGGTGGAGCACGGCGTGCGTCACGGAACCGATGTGCCTGCCGAGCCGGGCGTCGCGGGTCGGGCGTCCGACGACGATCAGACAGGCGTGCGCCGCCGCCTGCACCAGCTCCGTGGCGGGCCGACCCGTGGTGACGGTCTCGGACACCGGCACTCCGGGGAACTTCTCGGCCCAGGGGCGCAGCGTGGCCGCCACGAGCTCCCGCCGGTCCTCGATCAGGTTCGCGCCGCGCGCCGCCCCCGCCCTGCCGTCGGCACCGCTGTCCGACACGTCGCAGGCGACATGGATCACCCGCAGCGAGGTGCCAAGACGCCGGGTGGCCGCGAAAGCGAACTCGATCAGTTCGTCGGCGGGGTGCCGGGGGTCGAGGCCGAGCACGACGTCGCGGAACGGTGTCTCGGGTATCTCCTCGGGCGAGACGCCGTCCAGGGGCGGCAGATGTTCGTCGGTGCAGGTCTCCCCGGCCCGTACGAGCACCACGGGGCACAAGGACCTGGCGACGACGCGCTGGGACAGCGAGCCCATCACGAACCCGGCGACGGTGCCGAGGCCGCGGGACCCGAGTACGAGCAACTCCGAGTCCTCGGCCGACGCGAGCAGGACCGTGAGCGCGGAGTCGCCCACCAGCACGTCCTCGACCCGCAGCCCTGGATGCGCGGCATGGACGCTGCGGACCGCACGTTTCAGAACGTGCTCCGGCCAATCGTGCTGGGTGGCGTCCATGGGCACGGAGGGCGGCGGTGTCAGCTGCCGGCTCCAGGCGTGCACGAGGCGCAGCGTGGCACCCCGGCGCAGGGCTTCCCGTGCCGCCCAGTGGGCGGCCGCAAGACTCTCGTCGCTCTCGTCGACTCCCGCGGTGACGTGCCGAACCATGGGTCGGACCTCCTGCGTCCGGGATGTTCTGTTGTCGCGTCGAGCCTCGTGCGCACAGGGCCCCGTGCACAGGGCCGCCCGGGCCGGTCCGGAGGGCCTGCCGGGCCAAGCCATCTCGCGGGCCACGGCGCGCCCCGGGTCCCGAGCACCGGTCTTCGCCCGGCTCGCCGAGGCCGCTCGCGCAGGTGGGCCAGGTGGCCCATGGTCAGCACCGAAGGACCGGGAGACGCTGGAAGCGTCGGGTTCCCAGCACCTTGGAGGCTGTGGTGAACGCGCCTCTCCTCACCAGCATGCTCCGCGCGCTGCCCCTCGGGCACCGGGAACGGCTGATGCGGACCGCCCGCGAGGTGTCCTCCCTCCGTTCCTTGCTCCAGGGAACGCGCCGTGTCGACGTGGACGGCCGCGCCGCGGACCCGGCTGCCGGATCTCTGCGCCCCGTACGGCAGCGGCAGCCCCCGCTGACCGGCAGGGCCGTCGACAGGAGGAGACATCATGCACGGCACCCCGCACATCGTCAGTGATGTGATGACCCAGACGGTCGCAGCCATCGGCCGCCGCGCGCCCTTCAAGGAGATCGTGCAGATGATGCAGGACTGGAGGGTCAGCGCCCTGCCGGTGCTGGAGGGCGAGGGCCGCGTCGTCGGCGTCGTGTCGGAGGCCGACCTGCTGTCCAAGGAGGAGTTCCGCGGCGACGATCCGTCCCGGCAGGGCGCCCCTGAGAGCTCGCCCTTCGCCCGGCTCCGCGGCATTGCGGGCTCGGGCAAGGCGGACGCGGTGACGGCCGAGCAGCTGATGACCTCCCCCGCTCTGACCACGCATGCCGACGCGACCGTCGCGCAGGCGGCGCGGATCATGGCGCGCCACAAGGTCAAGCGGCTGCCCGTCGTCGACGACTTGGGCATGCTGCAGGGCATCGTCAGCCGTGCGGACCTGCTGAAGGTGTTCCTGCGGGACGACGAGGAGATCGCCGAGGAGGTCCGGCGCGAGGTGGTGTGGTACCTCTTCCCGCCGCCGGCCTCGGTCGTGCACGTCGAGGTGGAGGACGGGGTGGTGAAACTGGGCGGCCACATCCGGGACACCGCTCTGGTGCCGGTGGCCGCGCGTCTGACGCGGGCCGTCGAGGGCGTCGTGGACGTACGGTTCGAGCTCACCGCACGAGAGCCGACACCTGCGTAGGCCGGAGTGCGGCGTTCCTTCCCGCCGGGCACCGAGGGCGCCACTGGGGCCGATCGGCCCTGGTGCGGGGCGGTCCCCACGGGTGATGATCGTCGGCACGGGCCCTCCGCGGTCTGTCCTCCACCGGGAAACGAGAGGTACCCCATGGCCGAGGCACACACCTTCAGCGAGCGGAACCCGATCCGGGTCTTCCTGCTGGACGACCACGAGGTGGTACGGCGGGGCCTCGCCGATCTGCTCGACGCCGAACCCGACATCTCGGTCGTGGGCGACGCCGACACCGTGGAGCACGCGCTCGCCCGGGGGCCGGCGGTACGGCCGCACGTGGCCGTCCTGGACGTGCGCCTCCCCGACGGCGACGGCATCAGCGTCTGCCGTGAGCTGCGCAGCCGCATGCCGGAGCTGGCCTGCCTCATGCTGACGTCGTTCGACGACGAGGAAGCGCTGCTCGACGCGATCATGGCCGGGGCCTCGGGCTATGTGCTCAAGCAGATCAAGGGCTCCGACCTGATCTCGGCGGTCCGCACCGTCGCCTCCGGCCAGTCCATGCTCGACCCGGCGACCACGGCACGGCTGATGCGCTCGCTGCGGGCCGACCCGGCCGAGCAGCCGGCCGTGGCGCCCGAGCTGGCGAGTCTGTCGCCACGTGAGCGCGACATCCTCGCCCTGATCGGGGACGGGCTGACCAACCGGGAGATCGGGAAGAAGCTCTATCTGTCGGAGAAGACCGTCAAGAACCACATCTCACGGCTGCTCGCCAAGCTCGGCGTTCAGCGTCGCGTGCAGGCCGCCGTCCTCGCCTCCCAGTTGGAGACGCCCGAGTCCGGGGACCGTTACGCCCGGTGAGCCGGGGCCGTGCGACGGCATCCTGGGGCCGGAGGACGCGTGCTGCGCCGTCTCGCGCCGCAGCGCCGCGCCGTGCCGTGCCGCTCATGAGGTACTCGACGGCCCTGCCCGGCGGTCGGCGTCACCCTGAACGCACGGGGACACGCCACACCAGTCGCGTTCCCCCGCCCTCGCGTCGTTCGCCCACCGTGAGGGTGCCGCCCAGCGCCACCGCCCGTTCCTCCAGGTTCCGCAGCCCGCTGCGCGCCGCGTTCTCCGGCACCCCGCAGCCGTCGTCCGCCACGGTCAGGGTCAGCTCACCGCCCAGGAGCCGGAGGTGTACGTCCACGGAGTGGGCCCCGGAGTGCCGTGCGGCGTTGCTCAGGGCCTCACCGAGGACGGCGACCACATGATCGGCCACATCGCCCGGGACATCGGTGTCCACCAGGCCTTCGATCCGCAGCGCGGGAGTGAAACCGAGGGAGGCGGCCGACGAAGTCACCGCCTCGGACACCCGGCTGCGCAGACCGGCCTCCTGCTTGCCGCCGCCGTGTGTGCGCAGCCCGAAGATCGTGGACCGAATGATCTTGATGGTCTCGTCCAGGTCGTCCACCGTCCGCGACAGCCGCTCGGCGGCCTCGGGGTGGTCCACGAATCGCTGGGCGCTCTGCAGGGTCATGCCCGCCGCGAACAGCCGCTGGATCGCGAGGTCGTGCAGGTCCCGGGCGATCCGGTCGCGGTCCTGGAGCAACGCGATCCGCTCGGCGTCCCGGCGCCGCTCGGCCAGCTCCAGCGCCAGCGCGGCCTGTCCCGCGAAGCCCAGAAGAGGGCCGGCGTCGGTGTCCGTGAACGGGTTCCGCCCCGCGGTGCGCCCCAGCAGCAGCGCCCCGATGGACTTGCCGCTCGCCACCAGCGGCACGCCCACCACGGATCCGAGCCCGCTCCACAGGACCGAGTCCGGATCGATCCGGGGGTCCTGCCGGATGTCGGGGCTGATCAGCGGTTCCGCCGTGCTCAGGGCCGCTTCCACGAAGCCGTCCTGCCCTGACATCACGAGCCCGCTGCGCCGCTCCGCGTCGCGGCCGACCGCGAACAGCGGCCGCAGCACCTCTTCCCCGGCCGCCCGCTCGGCGATCATCCCCACGTCGGCGGAGACGATGCCCCGCGCCTGCTCGACGATCAGCTCCAGCACGTCCGCGCTGGGGGCACCGGAGAGCAGCGCGCTGGTGACCTGCGCGCTCGCCCTCAGCCACCGTTCGCGCAGCCGGGTCTCCTCGTAGAGCCTGGCGTTCTCGATGGCGACGCCGGCCGCCACCGCCAGAGTGGACAGCACGGCCTCGTCCTCGGCGTCGAACTCCGCCGCGCCGCGCTTCTCGGTGAGGTACAGGTTCCCGAAGACCTGGTCGCGCACCCGGATGGGCACGCCGAGGAAGGAGCGCATCGGCGGATGGTGGGCCGGGAAGCCGTAGGAGGCCGGGTGCTCCGAGAGCTCGGACAGACGCAGCGGTTCAGGGTTGCGGATCAGTTCCCCGAGGATGCCGTGTCCACTGGGCAGCGCCCCGATCCTCGCGCGCTCCGCGGCGCCGATGCCGACGGTGAGGAACTCGGAGAGCATACGGTCCTCGCCGATGACGCCCAGTGCGCCGTACTCGGCGTCCACGAGGACGACGGCCGACTCGACGATGCTTCGCAGCACCTGCTGCAGATCGAGTTCTCGTCCGACCGACAGGACGCCCTCCAGGAGGCGGTGCACCCGGTTCTGCGTTCCGCGCGCCGCGTCGATGCGGGCCTGGACCTCGTCCAGCAGCTCGTCCAGCCGCAGCTTGGGCAGGTGCTGCTCCGGCCGCCCATGCCCTTCCCCGCTCATCGCTTCCTCCACCGCATCAGGCAGACAAGGTGCGGACCCGCGGCAACCCTTGGTCCTCACGATACTGGGTGGCGTACCCGACCGGGCGACCAGCGCTCACATACCGTCACCTTCTGGCCCGTGCACTCCGGCACGGGTGGCGCTTCACCCCGCGAGGCTCTCCGAGCCGCCCCGGCGAGGTCGGACCGGACGCAACGGCGCACCACCGTTCGCCGTGCACCCGGGCGTGTTCCACGCCGCGCCCCATGTCCGATTTACCCCTACTGTGCTGTCGAGACGACCGACACCGGGACACGGGAGACGTGGTGGCGCATGCGGGCGGCCGGGACCGGGGGCGCAGGAGGGGCCCCATGGTGCGGGGCAGCCGCCCGCCCCGTGCCGCACGCGTCGCACGGCGCGCCCCGTCCGCCCCAGGAGTCCTGGAGGCCGAGCGCACGGTTCCATGGCTGCGGGTCGCCGCCGCCTACGCCTGGCGTCTCGTCCTGGTCGGGGCCGTCGTCTACGTCGTCTTCATGGTGCTGGGCCGCTTCCAGCTCATCGCCGTGGCCCTGTTCCTCGCGCTCGTCATCACCTCGCTCCTGAAGCCCGTCACCGACCTGCTGAACCGTCTGATGCCACGGCCCCTCAGCGTCGCGATCGCCCTCATCGGCAGCATCCTGGTGCTGGTCTCCCTGCTCGCCCTGGTGGGCGACGCGGTCGTGGGCGAGTCAGGGAAGCTCGCCGGCGAGTTCCGCGGCGGCATCCGGCGGATCGAGAAATGGCTGGAGAACCCGCCCTTCCGGCTCAGCCACCGCAAACTCGGCGATCTGCAGCGGCAGGTCGCCTCCTACATCTCGACCCACCGCTCCGAACTGCTCAGCAGCGCCGTCAGCGGCCTGGGCAGGGTGGTGGAACTGATCACCGGGGCAGCACTCGCGATCTTCGCCTCCGTCTTCTTCATCCACTCCGGGGAGAAGCTGTGGTCGTGGGCCCGCGACACGTTCCTGCCCCGCTCTGCCCGGCCGGCCTGGGACCGGGCGGGGCATGCGGCCTGGCGGACCTTCGCCGGCTACACACGGGGCATCATCATCGTGGCCGCGACGAACGCCGTGCTGGTCGGCATCGCCCTGCTCCTGCTGCGGGTGCCGCTCGCGCTGCCGCTCACCCTGCTGGAGTTCATCGCCGCGTTCGTCCCGCTGGTCGGCTCGCCGGTGGCGCTCGGGGTCGCGACGGTCGTCGCCCTCGCGGGGCGCGGGCCCCTGACGGCCGCGGCCGTGCTGTTGCTCATCGTGGTCATCGGCCAGCTCGAGGGGCACGTGCTGCATCCCCTCGTGATGAGCTGGGCCGTCAGTCTCCATCCGCTCGTCGTCGCCGTGTCCGTGATCGCGGGCAGCATCGTCGCGGGGGTGATCGGCGCCGTCGTGGCCGTCCCGTTCGTCTCCGTCGTCTGGGCGGTGCTGCAGGCGCTGCGGCCGGCACCCACCTGACGTCCGGCGACCGGCCGCGGGGCGCGCCCCGCCCCGCCGTGCGACTCTGGCCTGAAGGCGATGGCACCCCGGCCGTGAGCAGGGGAGGCGATGTGAGTCCAGACGAACGGAGCAGGCCGCAGCACGGCGGTGAGCACATGCGGCGCCGGCACTTCCTCGGTGTGTGCGCGGGCGTCGGGCTCGCCTCGGCGGCGGCCAGTGCCGATCCGGCCCCGCACGCGCGCAAGCGGTCCGCGGCAGCGGCCGCCCACCGGGCCGAGTCCGAACGCGACCGTCCGGGGACCCCGGACTGGCGCGTCACCTCGCAGGGACCTGCCACGTCCGTCGCCGCCTACGCCGACCGGGTGAGTGTGACCCCGGGCGAGGAGTGCGGTCTGTACGTCTCGACGACCGCGTCCTCCGTCCGCGTCCATGCCTTCCGCATCGGCTGGTACGGCGGAGCCGAGGCCCGGCTCGTCTGGTCCTCCGGGCGCATACCGGGGCGGCCGCAACCGGAACCCCGCCTGCTCCAGGGCACCCGCACGGTCCGCGCCGACTGGAAGCCCACCCTCGTGTTCAGCACGGGCGGCTGGCCGGAGGGCGCGTATCTGCTGCGAGTGGACGCGGACAACGGGCACCAGCGCCATCTCCCGCTCATCGTGCGCTCCACCCGGGCCGTGGGACGTACCGTCCTGATGCACGCCCCGGCCACCTGGCAGGCGTACAACGGGTGGGGCGGGTACAGCCTGTACGCCGGGCCGTCGGGCGCCTACGCCACCCGGTCCCTGGCCGTCAGTTTCGACCGGCCCTACGACTCCGAGGGCAACGCCAGGTTCCTGACGTACGAGCGGGCGCTGGTGGTTCTGGCCGAACGGCTCGGCATACCGCTGGCGTACACCACGGGCTTGGACGTGCATCGCGATCCGCGGGTCCTGCGCGACGCGACCGCCGTGCTCTGCCTGGGCCATGACGAGTACTGGACCCCGGAGCAGCGGCGGCACATCACCGAGGCCCGCGACGCCGGCACCAACATCGCCTTCCTCGGCGCGAACACGTGCTTCCGCCGGGTCCGGCTGGAGGAGGGCGAGAAGCAGCCCGACCGCACCGTGGTCTGCTACAAGTCCTCCGTCCGCGCCGACCCGTACTACGCGACCCGCCCCGCCCTGGCGACCACCGACTTCCGCCAAGCACCCGCGGCCGACCCGGAGTCGTCCCTCACGGGTGTCCTCTACGAGGGCTATCCGGTGGACGCGCCCTATGTCGTCCACACGGCCGATCACTGGCTGTACGAGGGCACAGGGGTGCGGGCAGGCGACGGCTTCGACCACCTGGTCGGCGTCGAGTACGACCGGGTCACCCCGCCGGCGCCCGTGCCCGAACCCCTGGAGATCACGGCCCACTCGCCGCTGGTGTGCAACGGCGAGCGCAGTCACAGCGACTCGGCCTACTACACGGTCCCGAGCGGAGCGGGAGTCTTCGCGACCGGCACCATGCGCTGGGTGGAGGCGCTCATGGCCGGCACCGCCGACGGCGGCCGCGACCACGGCATGGACGGCCGTACGCGAGCCTTCGTGACCCGCGCCTCGGAGAACCTGCTGCGCGCCTTCGCGGAAGGCCCGGCGGCCGGCCGTCGGCCAGTACCGCGTCCCAACGTGGACGAGGTGTACACGAGGCCGGACTGAAGCCCGGTCCGGCCTCTGCGTTCACGCCTCGGTCCAGCAGGGCCTCCCCGTTGCGTCCTCGTGCGCCGCGACACGTGCCGCGGCCCGCGGCGATGGCCGAAGGCCGGGTGTGCCAGCATGTGCCGGTGACCGAGCCACTGCCGCGATCTTCCGATGTCGCCCTGCTGGACGTCCACCGGCTCCGGTTCGTCGAAGCGGCCACACCGCTGCTGTCACCCGACGACCGTTCGGCCATGGACCGGGTGTGGGAGGAGGCGGTCCGGGCCAACCCGAGCCTCTTCGACGGGCCGGTGGCAGCGTGCGCGGGTGTCGAACGGGAGGGTCCGCACAGCCTGGTGGTCTCCTGGGCACGGACGACCTACCGGCACTACGCCCTGCGCCGGGTACCGGGTGCCGTCTCCTGGCTGCCGTCGCTGTTCGTCGCCGTCGTCCAGCCGACGGACGACGGGCGCCTGCTGGTGGCACGTATGTCGTCGTCCACGGCCGCGCCGGGCCGCTGGCAGCTGCCGGGCGGCTCCGTCGAACCGCCGGACGACCAGGAGCCCCTCGACCCCGGCACGCTGCGCCGGCACGCCGCGCGGGAGCTGGTCGAGGAGACCGGGCTCGACATGCCACCCGGGGAACTGACGCTGTGGCGCGTCACCCGCGGCCGCAACGGGAACATCGGCGCCCTGTTCACCGCTCCCCGCAAGCCGGCGTCGTTCCTGTACGAACGATTCGAAGCCCTGGTGCGCTCGGAGACGGCAGACGGCGTGCAGCCGGAACTGGACCGGATCGCGCTGATCCGCTCCCCCGGCGATCTGGCCGGACTCGACGGCCCGCACGTGGACTATCTGGAACCGGTCGTACGCCTCTACACCCGGGCGGTGCCGCAGCCATGACCTGCTGACTCTGCGGTGCGCCGCGAGGGTGGCGCCGGCGTACCGCCCCGATCGCCGTGAGGCCGTGACCGCGGTTACCGCAGCTGCTCGTACAGGGCCTCCAGCTCCCCGGACAGCGCCGACTTGACCTGCCGGGTGACGTCGTCGACCAGCACCTCGTGCGCACCGGACTCGATGCCGTCCAGGGCCGCTACGGCGACGTCGCGGGGGCTCGACTTGGGCGCGTCGATACCCGAGGTCATGTCGGTGTCGACGTAGGCCACGTGAAGCCCCGTGACGGTGATGCCGCGCGGCCGCAGGTGCAGGCGCAGGGAGTTGGTCTGCGACCACAGCGCGGCCTTGGAGGCGCTGTAGGGGGTGCCGTCGGCGAGCCAGGAGAGGGCGGAGTGCACGTTGAGGACGTGGCCGCCGCCGTTGCGCTCGATGACCGGCACGAAGGCACGCGCGACCTGCAGCGGACCGTAGAAGTTGATGTCCATGTCACGACGCACGTCGTTCATCGGCGAGTCGAGGTACGAAGCGTGGCTCGCGGTCCCGGCGTTGTTGATCAGGATCGTGACGTCCCCGGCCTGCTCGGCGGCGGCGGCGACGGAAGCAGGATCGCTCACCTCCAGTGCCACCGGGACGGCGTCGGGGTGCGTCACCGTGCGGGGGTCGCGGGCCGTCGCGTAGACCTTGCCCGCACCACGGGCGTACAGCTCCTCCACCAGTGCCTTGCCGATGCCCCGGTTGCCACCGGTGACGAGAACGGTGGCGTTTTTGATCGCGGTCATGATTGCCTCCACAGCAGGAAACCGATCGGTTTCCGCTTACCGTAAACCGATCGGTTTCCTCGTTCAAGTCGAGGCGCGTATTCAGTTTGTTTTTCCGACGCAGGGCGCGGGGCAGACGCGCCCGGCGCCCTGGCAAGGCGCTCAGCGCCCGGCCGGCGGCCTGTGGCTCAGCGCACGCCGGCCGCGTCGAGGAGGGTGGTGACGGTCGGGCCGACCAGGCCGGCCATGGACTCGACCCGGGCGCCGGCGCGGGCGCTCGCACCGTCGAAGACCAGGACCAGTTGCCTGGCCAGCAGATCGGGGTCGCTCGCCCCGCCCCGTTCGGCCTCACCGCGGAAGAAGGCGGTCAGATCCTGCTTGACCCGGCTCGCCACACGGCTCGCGGGATGGTCCGGGTCCTTGAGCTCGGTCAGCACGGCGAGGTAGGGGCAGCCCCGGTAGTCCGGGGCCACCGACTGCTCCTCCGTCCGCTCGAAGACGTGCAGGATGCGTTCGCGCGGCGACCGGCCGTCGTCGGCGTCCGGCAGCAACTCGGCCGCGTAGACGGGAGCCCGCTTGTCCAGACTCGCCGCCAGCAGTTCGTCCTTGCTCTCGAACAACTGGTACATCGAGCGTTTCGACACACCCGCCGTCCGGCACAGCGCTTCGACGCCCACGCCGACACCCTCGAGGTAGGCGAGTCTGGCCGCCGCATCCAGCAGCCGGTCACGGGAACTCTGTTTCGCGTCCGTGGTCATGTACCAGAGGTTAGACCCGTTTCCGCCCCATGGAAACCGATCAGTTTACCTGATGACGGTCCGTGCGGGTCAGCAGATCCTCGGCAACTGCTCGCCGATCGGCATGTCCACCACGCGGGTGCCGCCGAGGCCGGTGCGGGCCACGACCATACCCGGATGGGTCGCCACCGCCTCGCCGACGATCCGGGACTCCCTGCCCAGGGGGTGCGCGCGCATGGCGTCCAGGACCGCGTCCGCGTGCTCGCGCGGGACGAACGCCACCAGTTTCCCCTCGTTGGCCACATACATGGGGTCCAGGCCCAGCACGGCGCAGGCGTTGGCCACGGGCTCCGGGACCGGGACCTCGCGTTCCGTGATCACGACCCCGGTGCCCGAGGCGGCCGCGATCTCGTTCAGCGCCGCTCCGAGGCCGCCCCGGGTGGGATCGCGCAGGACGTGCAGGTCCGGGGTGACGGCGAGCATGGTGTCGACCAGTCCGACCAGGGCCGCGCAGTCGCTCTCGATCTCCACGCCGAATTCGAGGCCCTCCCGCACGCTCATGACCGCCACGCCGTGCACACCGATCGGGCCGCTCACGATCACCACATCACCCGGGACCACTCGCTGCGGCCGCAGGTCGACCCCTTCCGGGATCAGGCCGATACCGGCGGTGTTGATGAACACGCCGTCGCAGTGGCCGGCCTCCACCACCTTGGTGTCGCCCGTCGCCACCTCGACTCCGGCGGCCCGTGCCGCCCTGCCGAGGGCGTCGGCGACGCGGGCGACCGTCTCCGTCTCGACTCCCTCCTCCAGAATGAATCCGCAGGACAGGTACGCCGCGCGGGCCCCGCTCATGGCGAGGTCGTTGACGGTGCCGTTGACGGCGAGATCGCCGATGCTGCCCCCGGGGAAGAACAGCGGGCGTACGACGAACGAGTCGGTGGAGAAGGCCAGTCGGACACCGCCCAGCGACAGGGCGGCGGCGTCGCCCAACTGGGCGAGGGCGTCCGAGCCGTAGGCGGGTGCGAAGACGTGCTGGACCAGCTCGGCCGAGAGCGCCCCGCCCCCGCCGTGGCCCATCACGATGCGGGACTGGTCGCGCAGTGGAGCAGGGCAGGTCCAGGTCGCGGCGTCCACGGCCGGCGTGCCGAGGTCGAGGGTGTCAGACAACGGAGGTCGCCTCCCGGGGCTTGGGGGTGGTGTCCAGGCGCCGGTAGAGGTAGTACGCGGCGCAGGCGCCCTCGCTGGAGACCATGGTGGCTCCGAGCGGGGTACGGGGTGTGCACACGGTGCCGAACGCCTCGCACTCGTGCGGTTTGATCAGGCCCTGCAGAACCTCGCCGCTGCGGCACGCGGCGGGCTCCCGGGTCTGGATGTCCTCGACCGAGAAACGGTGCTCGGCGTCGTATTCGCGGTACTCGGCGGAGAGCCGCCAGCCGCTGGCGGGGATCACGCCGATACCGCGCCAGGCGCGGTCGGTGACCTCGAAGACGTCCTCCAGCATGGCCTTCGCCGCCGGGTTCCCCTCGGGCCGGACGGCGCGCGGGTAGGCGTTGTCGACGGTGTGTTCGCCACGCTCCAGCTGTGCCACGGTCCGGCGTACGCCTTCGAGGATGTCCAGCGGTTCGAACCCGGTCACGACGATCGGGACGCGGTGGCGGGCTGCCAGATCCGGGTACTCGTCGACCCCCATCACGCTGCACACGTGACCGGCGGCCAGGAAGCCCTGCACCCGGCAGCTCGGGGACTGCATGATCGCCTCGATGGCCGGAGGCACCCGGACATGGGAGACCAGCAGGCTGAAGTTCGGGATGCCCAGCTTGCGGGCCTGATACACCGTCATGGCGTTGGGCGGCGCGGTCGTCTCGAAGCCGATGCCGAAGAACACCACCTGCCGGTCGGGGTTCTGCTGCGCGATCTTCAGGGCGTCGAGCGGCGAGTAGACGACCCGGACGTCCCCTCCCTGGCCGCGTACCTGGAACAGGTCCCGACCCGTGCCGGGCACGCGGAGCATGTCGCCGAAGGAGCAGAAGACGACCTCGGGGCGGGAGGCGATCTCCAGCGCCTTGTCGATGACCTCGAGCGGGGTCACGCACACGGGACAGCCGGGACCGTGGATGAGCTCGATCTGGTCGGGCAGGAGCTGATCGATGCCGTGCCGGATGATCGAGTGGGTCTGTCCGCCGCAGACCTCCATCAGCGCCCAGGGTCTGGTCACCGTGGCGTGGATCTCGTCGAGGAGCCGGCGAGCCAGTTCCGGGTCCTGGAATTCGTCGATGTACTTCACTTCCGCGCCTCCTCGCGCGCAGGCGGAAGAGCCCCGCCGGCTTCCGCGGCCATTTCCCAGGGGTCGCCGAACTCCTCCTGCAGCATGCCGAGGTTTTCGAACAGTTCGAGCGTCCTCTTCGCCGACTCCTCGTCGAGGCGCTGCAGGGCGAAGCCGACGTGGACGATGGCGTACTCCCCGACCTGGAGGTCGGGCAGGTACTCCAGGCACACCTCCTTGACCACACCGCCGAAGTCGACGGCGGCCATCCGGGTGCCGTCCCGCTCCTGGATGTCCAGCACTTTGCCGGGTACCGCCAGGCACATGGGCCTCTCCTCGCTGTGGGGGGTACGTGGCCCGGCGGCTGCCGGGACCGTCGGATCAGTCGGAGGTGTCGGGGCGGCGGGCGGCCACCATGAGCTGGCCGAGGGCCAGACCGCCGTCGCCCGGGGGAACGAGGTGGTGGCGCAGCACCGTGAAGCCGTCCGCGGCCAGGACCTCGGCACAGGCCGAGGAGAGCAGGGAGTTGAGGAACACGCCGCCGGTCAGAGCGACCGTGTCCACCGCGTGCCGCTCCCGCGCCAGCACGCACACGCGGTGCACGAGGCCGGTGACGGCCCGGTGGAAGCGGGCCGCGATCAGGACGGGAGGCACACCTGCGCGCAGATCGCCGACGACGGCCGCGAGAACGGGGGCCGGATCCGCCCGCACCGGCCCGGCGCCCGTCTCCGGGTCCCCGACGCCGAACGTGTAGGCGGAGGTGTCTCCGACGGGCGCGCACAGTGCGGCGGCCTCCAGCTCGACGGCGGCCTGAGCCTCGTACCCCGCCCGGTGGCAGACGCCCGCGAGGGACGACACCGCGTCGAAGAGCCGGCCCATGCTGGAGGTGGGAGCGCAGTTGAGGTTCCGCTCCAACTGCCTTTCCAGTACCCGGCGTTCGCCCGGCGGGCAGGCGGCCACGCAGGCCAGCTCGCCGGACCATGCGATCCCGGCCGTGCGCAGGTGCGCGAGCGCCATCCGGTACGGTCGGTGCACCGCGGCATCGCCGCCGGGCAGTGGCACATAGGCGAGGTGCCCGAACCGGGTGAACCCGTCGTAGTCCGCGATCAGGAACTCGCCGCCCCACACGGCCCCGTCGTCGCCGTAGCCGGTGCCGTCGAACGCGACGCCGATCACCGGGCGGCTGCCGTCGAGCCCGTTCTCGGCCATCGCGGCGGCGACATGCGCGTGATGGTGCTGTACACGGACCACGGGGCGGCCGGCCGCGTGGCGTTCGGCCCACCGGCCGGAGCGGTAGCCCGGATGCCGGTCGGCCGCCAGCAGTCCGGGCCGCACCGGGGTGATCGACTCCAGTTGTGCCACGGCACGCTCGAAGGCCCGCTGGGTGGCGAGATCGTCCATGTCGCCGATGTGCGCGGACAGCCAGGCCTGCCGGCCCTCACCGAGGCAGAAGGCGTTCTTGAGGTCTCCGCCGACGGCGAGTCCGGGGCGAACGGGCACCGGGAGCGTCAGCGGCAGGGGCGCGTACCCGCGGGCACGGCGCACGACCAGCGGCAGGCCGTCGCACACGCGCACCACGGAGTCGTCGCAGGGCACATGGATCGGCCGGTCGTGCGTGAGCCAGGCGTCGGCCAGGTGCGCCAGCCGTTCGAGCGCCTCCCCGTCGTCGGTGACGATCGGTTCGCCCGACACATTGCCGCTGGTCATGACGAGCAGTCGAGGACCCGCGGGGTCGCCGGGAAGCCCGAACAGCAGGCGGTGCACCGGCGTGTACGGCAGCATGACGCCGAGGTCGGGGCTGCCGGGCGCCACGGTCCGGGCCGGGCGCGGGGCATCCGCTGCGGGAGTGCCGCCGATGCGTCGGCGCAGTAGTACGACGGGTCTCACGGCTCCGTCGAGCAGGTCGCGCTCCTCGGGGGAGATCCGGACCAGGTGCTCGATGTCGTCGACTCCACCGGCCATGATCGCGAACGGTTTGCCGCCGCGGGCCTTGCGGCGGCGCAGCCTGGCGACCACCTCGGAATCGGTGGCGTCGCAGGCCAGGTGATATCCGCCGAGGCCCTTGACCGCGAGGATCGCGCCGCTCGCCAGAAGCCTGCGCGCCTCGGCCACCGGGTCCGCCGCGGCTGACGGAACCGGTGTGCCCGCGCCGTCCTGCGGGTGGACGAGCAGGCGGAGCCGGGGTCCGCAGTGCGGGCAGGCCACCGGCTGGGCATGGAAACGGCGGTCGGCCGGATCGGCGTACTCCCGGGCGCAGTCGGAACACATCGGGAAGTCCGCCATCGTGGTGTGCGGCCGGTCGTAGGGCAGGCCCGTGACGATCGTGAACCGTGGGCCGCAGTGGGTGCAGTTGACGAACGGATGGCGGTGGCGCCGGTCCGCGGGGTCGGCCAGTTCGCGCAGGCACGCGGCGCACGTGGCGGTGTCCGGCGGGATCAGGGTTCCGGCGGGCCCGTCCGTACGGGAGGCGAGGATGGCGAACGCGGTGTCGCCGGTGACGGGCACCTCTTCGTGTTCGACGCGGTCCACGCGGGCCAGCGGCGGTGCCTCGCGGGCGATGCGGTCAAAGAACCCGGCGATGGCCTCGGGTGCTCCCTCGATCTCCACGACGACGCCCTGCGGGGTGTTGGTCACATGCCCGTACAGGCCGAGTCCGGTGGCGAGCGTGTAGACGTAGGGCCGGAAGCCGACGCCTTGCACCACGCCGCGCACGGTCACCCTTCGGCGCAGCGACGTGGGGACGGCGACGGCCGCCGGGGGCACACCGCTCACGAGCGCGACGGTGCCATGACCCCGGAGCCGTCCGTGTGGTCATGGGTCCGGTCATGAGCGTGGTCGTGACCGTCGCCGTGGGGCTGACGGGCCATGACGGGCATGTGCGGGGGCGCGCCGTCGGCGGCCGCCAGCGCCCGGTCGAGCAGGGCGCCGAGGCCGAACTCCCGGCGGGCCGAGGTCAGCAGCACCTCCACCCCGGGGTTGACCCGTTCGACGTTCGCGCGGAACGCGGCCTCGTCGAACGCCGCCGCCTCGGCGAGGTCGGTCTTCGTGACCACCACCAGGTGGGCGAGGCCGAAGGCGGTCGGGTACTTGAGCGGCTTGTCCTCGCCCTCGGTCACGGAGGCGAGCACGACCCGCAGCGTCTCCCCCAGGTCGTAGGAGGCGGGGCAGACGAGGTTGCCGACGTTCTCCACGAACAGCAGCCGGGTCGCGTCCGGCAGCCAGCCCGCCACGTGGCGGGCGAGCATCCCGGCCTCCAGGTGGCACAGCCCGTCGGTGAGGACCTGCTTGACCGGGACGCCCGAACGCGCCAGGCGCGCCGCGTCGTTCTCGGTGGCGAGGTCGGCGGTGAGCGCCGCCACCGGTACGGACCGCTCGCGGGCCAGCACAAGTTCGCGTTCCAGCAGCGCTGTCTTGCCGCTCCCCGGGCTCGACAGCAGGTTGACGACGGTGGTGCCGCGAGCCGTCAGTTCGGCGCGAAGGGTGTCCGCGGCCCGGTCGTTCTTGGCGAGTACGGCCTGCTTCAGGTTCACCACACGGCACATGGTTCAGCGCTCCTCGGGGATCGGTTCGGGGGTGGGCGCGGTTGCCCGTCCGTCCTCCCACTGCACGCCGACGATCTGCAGCTCGCGGCCCGACAGCAGGTCGGTGGTCCCCCCGTCGCACAGCGGGCAGCTCAGCAGGGGTGGCATACCGACGGCCCATTCGTGTGCGCAGGGTGTGCAGCGGGCCCGTCCGGGCACCGTGTCCGTGACCAGCTCGGCGCCCTCCAGCACGGTTCCCGCGCAGGCCAGTTCGAAGCAGAAGGAGAGGGCATCGGGGACGACGCCGGCCAGTTCGCCGACCTGGAGCCGCACCGAGAGCACCGCCGTGACGCCACCGGCCCGCTCCGCCGCCTCTTCCACCTGGCCGATCACCGCCATCGCGATGGACATCTCGTGCATGCGTCTCCGTCCCGGCCAAGACCGGTCCCCGCCCCGTGGGACAGGGCGTGCGTACGCGGCCCGCCGGTGTCCATTAGAGGTGAGCCGCCATGGAGCACGAGACCGGCACGCCGTCACCCCCCGGCCGCGTACACCGTTCGCCGCAGTGGACCGTCCGGCGGCGCCGGGCCCGTTACGCGAGGCGCCGGAGGCCGGGGGCGGCGGCGCTCCTCACTGCGCGGCGTCGCCGACGAGGCTCTGCGGCGCCGTCCGGCCGTCGTCCTGGTTCCGCAGCAACTCCTCGATCAGCCGGACCGCCTGGGGTACGGCTGCGGACACCGGCGCGGAGAGGCCGATGCGCTCTTCCACCGAGGCGGGTTCGCAGCCCACGACGAGTGTGCGCCGCGGCGGACGTGCCCCGGTTCCGGCGCAGAGTGTGCCGAGCAGCGCGAGTACGGCGTCGGGGGCCATCCGGTGGCCGTCGAGCGGTACGCCCTCCGCGTCCTGGCCCGCGCCGTCGTGCTCGATGACGTACAGCGTCCCGGGCTCGCCGCCGCGCTCGGTGGCATCCACCAGGATCAGCGTGCCGTAGCCGTCGAGGACCTGGTACGCGAGGTGCACACCCCTCACCCCGATGTCCACGACCTCGACCGCGTCGGGCAGATCGCGCCCGGCCAGCGCGCGCACGGTCTCCACGCCGAAGCCGTCGTCCCCGAGGAAGATGTTGCCGATGCCTGCGACGAGGACCCTGCCGTCGTCCGGGGGAAGGCTCATGCGTCGTCCTCCAGTGGGGTGACCTCGTCGGGCCGGAAGTACAGGAAGGTTCCCTGTACGCGGCGGATGTCGGCGCCGGGGTCGTCCTCCACCGTCACCGCCAGGTACACCGTGTCGTCCACGTCGTTCAGCACGGCCTCGACCCTCGCGGTGCGCCCCCGCAGGAAGAGGTCCTGTGCGTCGGTGCGCCGCATCCCCGGCTTCAGGCGCACCCGGCTCCCGACGCCAACCGAGCGGCCCTCCACGACGATCCGGTCGGACACCGGGGTTGCCTCGGTCGCGGTCACCGGATCCCGCCACTCGGGGGGCGCCGAGCCCGCCGGGCCGCGGATCGCATCGGCCTCGGGGGTGTGGACGACGGGGGGAGCACCGGGGCCCTCGGGCGCGGGGACCGGGTAGTCCTCCAGGATGACCGGCGAGGACAGCACCACGTCCGCGCGGCCTCGTTCGCCCGCGAGGACGGGCCAGGTGTGCAGATTGCGGCAGGACGCGGCCGCGCCCTTGGCCCACTCAGGGGGATCGGTCATCGAAAGGAACGACCCGGCGCTCAGCCCCATCAGCAGATGGGTGGCCACCAGGCAGTGCGGGAGTGCCGCGTCCCGGTCCGCGGGCCGTTCCTCCGCGGGTGTCCAGCCGCTCGTGTTCTCCACGACGGCGGTCAGCCGCATGAGCCGGAACGGCCCCTCGAGTCTGCGGGCCGACAGCCGAAGTACGCCGCTGATCTCCTCGTGGCGGTGGATCAGACGGCCGGCGACGCGGCCGTCCCCGTCCAGGACCGCTTCGCTCTCCTCGCTCGCGGGGCAGCCGAAGGGGATGGCGATCCCGTCGCCGCCGGCGAGTTCCGCCACCGTGAGGAGGGCCTCGACGTGCTCTTCGGTTCCCTCGTCCAGGGGGACCAACATCTCATCGGGGAAGGCGAGTTCGGGTACGGTCTCGAACTCGCCGTCCGGGCGGGCGCGCTGGACGGTGCGCCGCCGGGCGCGGAGGAAGCGCAGTTCGACCGCCAGGCAGGCATCCGTCCCGGGTTCCATCAGGCATTCGGTGTACTGGAAGTCGTACTCCTCGTCGACGGCGTCCCAGGCGGGCGGGACGAGCACACCGAACGGCCGGCGCAGCCGGCTCCTGCCGGCGGTGGCGCGGTGCGGGTGGAGGGGGCAGCCCTCGAAGAGGACGGCGTCGGCCACCCGCCGGGCGAGGGCGAGGCGCGCCTCGGTCTCGGGGGCGAACGAGGTGACGCTCACGGCGCGGTCCTTCCGGTGGTCGGGTTTCCGCTGCCGACCGGATCCGCCCCGGTCCGGCCGCCCGTGGCGAGGGCGATGTGCGGGGGCGTGCACAGGGGCTTCTCCTTGCGTACGAAGGCGCGCCTCAGTGCGTGGTAGGGAGCATCCGGGTCGTGGAAGATGCGGTGCATCTCGGCCAGCTCGCGGGCCCGGAAGGCGGACAGCGGCTCGATGGTCTCCTGGCGTTCCAGGTCCGCCTTCTTCGACGCGAGGCGTGAGCGGGTTCCCGGCAGCGACGCCAGCCGTGCCGCCAGCCTGCCTGCCTCCGCCGCGAAGTCCTGCGGCCCGCACTCGACCACCCGGTCGACAAGTCCGAGGCGGCGGGCGCTGACGGCGCTCATCGGAAGGGCCTCGTGCATCAGCCGGTCGGCCGCCGCGGCACCCACCCGGTGCGGCAGCGTGTACGTCCAGTACTCCGATCCGTACAGGCCCATCAGCCGGTAGTGCGGGTTCAGTACGCAGCCGGCGCGGCACCACACCTCGTCGGCCGCCAGGGCGAGCATCACGCCACCGGCCGCGGCGTTGCCGGCGAGCGCCGCGACCACCAGCCGGTCGGTGGTCCTCAGGACTGCTTCGACCAGGTCGTCCATGGCGTTGATGTTCGCCCAGGACTCCGCCGCGGGGTCCTCGGCGGCCTCGATGACGCCCAGGTGGATCCCGTTGGAGAAGAAGTCCCGCCGGCCGCCCAGCACGAGCACCGAGGTGGGACGCGCACAGGCCTCGCGGTAGGCGTCCAGCAGGCGCCGGCACTGAGAGGTGTTCATCGCGCCGCTCGGGAAGGAGAACGAGAGGCAACCCACGCTCCCCTCCTCGCGGTACCGGATGTCCGTCCAGGTGCGCAGGCCCGGACCGGCCAGTGCGGGCAGCCGCGGCAACGCGGGCAGCAGGTCGCCCAGGGCCTGTACGGCCGGGAGTTTGACCGTGGCCGGATGCCCGGGACGCCGTCGGCGGCGCAGCTCGGGGATCCATACGGCGCCGTCCTTCGTCGCCCGGCAGATCGCCCCGGCCCGGGTGGCCAGCAACTCCCCCGGCGTGCCGCGCAGGACGTCCTCTGGGTGGCCGCCGTGCAGGTACCACTCCTCGCCCAGCAGCGTGTCCAGCACGCCCGGCCGGGAGTCGGCGGCGCGCAGTCTGCACAGGACGGTCGCGGTCGGGTCCGTGTTCCAGTCGATCGTCCGGACGCTCTGGTCGAGGTACGGACGGGTCCGCGCCGCTTCCTGCCGGAGGGGGCGGTAGCCGGAGGCGAACCGCTCCACGGCGAGCAGCACGGCGGCCAGCGCCGCGTCGGCGATCTCGTTGCGGTACAGGTCGCTCTTGGCCAGCGGTGGGAGAGGACACGCGACGGACGCCCACACGGCGCCGGCGTCCATCACCTCCTCGGCCTGCAGGACCGTCACCCCCCACTGCTCGGCGCCCTCCTGGATCGCCCAGTCGAGGGAGGACGGTCCGCGGTCGCCCACGGGACCCGGGTGGACGACGAAGCAGGGGCGGGTCGTCCACACCTGCCGGGGGATGGCCGTCCTCAGCATCGGCGCGATGACGAGCTCCGGCGCGTGCCGGGATGCGGCGTTTGTCAACGAGTCGGCGGACAGGGCGAGTTCCACCGCCACGGTGTGGCCGCGGTCCCGCAGTTCGGCATGGACGCGCTGGGTGAGACTGTTGAACGCGCTGGCCACGAGCAGGATGTGCACGGTGGGCTCCCGGCGGACTCCCGGCGGACGACGTGCGGGCAGATTAGCCCCGCCGAGTGTGATCGTGAGGCACGTCCGTCCGTCTGCTCCGAAGACAAGCCGCCGGGTCACTCGAACGCGGGCGCCGGAGGGCTGCTCGGGCGCGAGACCGTGCCGGGGCACGGCTGTTGTGCTCCGGGAGCCCGACCGCCGCCGCCCGCCGCGCTGCGTTCCGCGAGGGCTCCCGCCCCGTTTCCGGCCGCTGGGCGGGCACCACCGTGTGTGACGCCCCTCGCCTCTTGGGGCGCGGCGGTGTAGACATGGCACATGGTCCGGCTCCTGCGTCGAACCGGCACCCGGTCGACCCGCCCAAGCGGCCCGCGCGCGCCACGTGCTCACCGCTTTCGCCGAGCGCCCGCGAGTGAGGGACGGCAGGCTGAGCACCACCGCCAGGAGGAGCGTGCGCCGGACGCGGGGCCCCCCACGCCGGGTCCGCTCGCGGGGATCTGGTCGGCGCTGACCGGGCGCAGTGTCGCCGGGCAGGTCTTCGTCCTGCAAGTGGTCATCGTGCTGCTGCTGGTCTTGTCGGCGGTGGTCGCGCTGCTGCTGCAGGTGCGGCACGACACCACTCAGGAGGCCCGCCACCGCTCCCTCGCCGTCGCCGAGGCGTTCGCCAACGCGCCGGGCACACGTGACGCGCTGAGCAGCCCGGACCCGACCGCGGTGCTGCAGCCGCGGGCCGAGGCGGCACGCAAGGAGGCGAAGGTCGACTTCGTCGTCGTGATGAATACCGATGGCATCCGCTACACCCATCCCAAACCGGACCGCATCGGCAAGAAGTTCGTCGGGACCATCGAACCCGCGCTGGCGGGTGGCACCGTGATCGAGGAGATCAACGGGACCCTCGGCCGGCTGGTGCAGGCCGTGGTGCCCGTCAAGGCGCCCGATGGCAAGGTCGTGGGCCTGGTGTCGGCCGGTATCACCACGGAGCACGTGGGCGGTGCGGCGGATCGGCAACTGCCGCTCGTGCTGGCGGCGGCGGCCGCGGGGCTGCTCCTCGCGACGGCGGGGACCGCGCTTGTCAGCAGGCGGCTGCTGCGCCAGACCCACGGCCTGGGACCGCGCGAGATGACCCGGATGTACGAACACCACGACGCCGTGCTGCACTCCGTCCGGGAGGGAGTGATCATCGTCGGCGGCGACGGACGTCTGCTGCTCGCCAACGACGAGGCCCAGCGGCTGCTCGACCTGCCGTCGGACGCGGAGCGGCGGCATGTGAGCGAGCTCGGGCTTCCGCCCGACACCGCCGCCCTGCTCGCGTCGGGGCGGATCGCCACGGACGAGGTCCACCTGGTCGAGGACCGGCTGCTGGCCGTCAACCAGCGGCCCACGGATCTGGAGGGAGGCCCGGCCGGTCATGTCGCGACCCTCCGTGACTCGACCGAGCTGCGCGCCCTCTCCGGCAAGGCCGAGGAGGCACGCGAGCGCCTCACGCTGCTCTACGACGCCGGTGTGGGTGTCGGTACCAGCCTGGACGTGACGCGTACCGCGCAGGAGCTGGCGCGGCTGGCCGTCCCCCGGTTCGCGGACTTCGCCACCGTGGACCTGTTCGAGGAGGTGCTGCACGGACAGGAGCCGGAGGCGGGCAACGAACTGCGGCGTACCGCGTTCAGCGGGATCCGCGAGGACCCTCCCCTGTACCCGGTGGGCGACCGGATCCGCTTCGTCGCGACCACTCCGCAGGCGCACAGCCTGGGCAGGGGCCGGGCCGCCCTGGAACCCCGCCTCGGCGAGGCCCCCGGCTGGCTCGCCCAGGACTTCGAGCGCACCGCGCAGGTGGTGGAGTACGGAATCCACTCGCTGATCACCGTTCCGGTGCGGGCGGGAGGCGTGGTGCTCGGAGCGGCCAACTTCTGGCGCTCGCAGAAGCCCGAGCCCTTCGACGAGGAGGAGCTGGCCCTCGCGGAGGAACTGGTGGCCCGTGCCGCGGTGTCCATCGACAACGCGCGCCGCTACACCCGGGAGCACGGCATGGCGGTGACCCTGCAGCGCAGTCTGCTGCCGCGGAAGCTGCCGGAGCAGGACGCCCTGGACATCGCCTCCCGCTACCTCCCGGCGCAGGCCGGGGTGGGTGGGGACTGGTTCGACGTGCTGCCGCTGTCGGGCGCCCGCGTGGCGCTGGTCGTCGGCGACGTCGTGGGGCACGGCCTGCACGCGGCGGCCACGATGGGACGGCTGCGCACGGCGGTCCACAACTTCTCCGCGCTCGATCTGCCGCCCGACGAACTCCTCGGCCTGCTCGACGAACTGGTGGGCCGTATCGACCAGGACGAGGCGACCGAGGGCGGCAGTGCCCCCGTCACGGGCGCGACCTGTCTGTACGCGATCTACGATCCGGCCTCCCGGCGCTGCGCCGTCGCCCGGGCCGGTCACCCGCCGCCGGCCCTGATCCGGCCCGACGGCCGCGTCGAGTTCCTGGACGTGCCCGCCGGTCCCCCGCTCGGCCTCGGTGGGCTTCCGTTCGAGACGGCGGAGCTGGAGTTGGCGGAGGGCAGCCGTCTCGTCCTCTACACGGACGGGCTCGTCGAGGACCGCGAGCACGACATCGACGCCGGGCTCGAGCTCCTGCGCACCGCGCTGGCGGAGGCCGGGCCGTCGCCCGAGGACACCTGCCGGGCGGTGCTGGACGCCCGGCTGCCGCACCGGCCGAGCGACGACATCGCCCTGCTCGTCGCCCGCACCCGGACCCTCACGGCCGGCCATGTCGCCCAGTGGGAGGTGCCGATGGACCCGGCGGCCGTCGCCGAGGTACGCGCGGCGGTGACACGGCAGCTGGCGCAATGGGGGCTGGAGGAGCTGACGTTCACGACCGAGCTGATTCTCAGCGAACTGGTCACCAACGCCATCCGCTACGGCAGTTCTCCCATCCACGTCCGCGTGCTGCGCGACCGCAGTCTGATCTGCGAGGTCTTCGACGCCGTCAGCACCTCGCCGCATCTGCGGCACGCGACGATGACGGACGAGGGTGGACGCGGACTCTTCCTCGTCGCGCAGCTCGCCGAGCGCTGGGGAACCCGCTATACGCCGACGGGCAAGGTCATCTGGGCCGAACAGCCGCTGTCCTGAGGCCTGTTCACGGGGGTGATCGCCGCCGAAAACTTGGCGCTTGACGGGTACCCAACACTCAGGGGATCTGATAGTAAACCTTCCTATCAGTGCAACTCACCACCCCCCGAACCCACTTGGAGTCCCCGTGGTACATCCGTTCCACGACACGCAGGGCGCCCGCGGCACCTCCCGACGCACCGTCCTCGCGCTGATCGGCGCCTCCCTGGCGGCAGTCCCGCTCCTCGACGCCACGAGCGTCTCGGCCACTCCGGCAGCCTCGAAGGCGACCGGACTCGACGACCCGGCGAAGAAGGAGATCGCCATGAAGCTGGTGTCGAGCGCGGAGAACTCCTCCCTCGACTGGAAGGCGCAGTACAAGTACATCGAGGACATCGGCGACGGACGCGGCTACACGGCCGGCATCATCGGATTCTGTTCCGGCACCGGCGACATGCTCGACCTCGTCCAGCTCTACACCGACCGCAAGCCCGGCAACGTCCTCGCCAAGTACCTTCCCGCACTGCGCGAGGTGAACGGCACCGACTCGCACGACGGACTCGACCCCAACTTCCCCAAGGACTGGCGCAAGGCGGCCCAGGACACGGCGTTCCAGCAGGCGCAGAACGACGAACGCGACCGGGTGTACTTCAACCCGGCCGTCCAGCAGGGCAAGGCCGACGGCCTCGGCGTCCTCGGGCAGTTCACGTACTACGACGCGATCGTGATGCACGGCGACGGGGACGACCCCACAAGCTTCCGCAACATCCGCAAGCGCGCCCTGCGCACGGCGAAGCCGCCGGCGCAGGGCGGCGGCGAGGTGGCGTACCTCAACGCCTTCCTCGACGCGCGGGTGTGGGCGATGAAGCAGGAGGAGGCGCACAGCGACACCAGCCGGGTCGACACCGAACAGCGTGTCTTCCTGCGCAAGGGCAATCTGAACCTCGACCCGCCGCTGGACTGGAAGGTGTACGGCGACAGTTATCACATCGGCTGACGGCCCGGCTCCCGCTCCACGAGTGAGACCTTCAACGGCCGGAACTCCACCCGGGTCCGGGCCCCGTCCCCGGCCCAGGTGACCTCGACGGCGTCGTCGGCGGCCAGCACACCGGCGACGACGTCGGCCAGGGGCGCGGGCCCGGGTTCGGCGGTGAGGACGGCCAGGCACACATGCACCGACGTGCCTCCGCCGGGCCCGGTGAGCCTTGGCACCCGGGCCCAGCGGGTCCAGGCCGTGCCCTGCGGCGCGCGGACCGTCTCAAGGCCGTCGTCCCAGCCGTACAGCCCGTGCAGCGCCGACACGACGGGCTCCTCAGGTCCGCTGGCCCATCCCGTCTGGGTGACACGGGCAGCCTCCGGCGCCCCGGCCACGCGGTGGATCCGTAGTTCGTACCGCCCCCGCACCACCGTGACGCTCTCCACGCGCAGGCCCGGCACCATCGGGGGCCCGGCGGCGAAGACGGGCCGGTGCCAGGACGCGGCCCAGCCCCAGCCGTCGCCGTGCTCGGCCCCCAGGGGACTGATACGGCGCCGTACGCTTCCGCGGCCGTTCACCACGACCGAGAAGCGGTTGTCCGCGACGTTCCCGGGGGCCGTGGGCCCGGTGCGTGTGGAGTACGCCTGGCGGCCGTAGTGCGGATCGTCCTCCGCCGCCGACTCGCCCTGGTGCGGACGTACGTCGTCGCTGCCGTGGTTGTGCAGTCGTACGATCCCGTCCGCCTGAGTCGACTGCACCAGCAACCCCGGTGCGGGCAGGGCCAGAACACGGTCGGCGGCCTCCACCGGCGCGGGCTCCTCGCGCGCCGTCCACAGTGGATCGCCGGCCGGCGCCAGCAGGGCCACGAACGCCTTGGACGCCCAGTAGGGGGACGCGGGACCGGAGTAGCTCTGCAACGTCGCCTCGTGCGGACCGTGCCAGCCGAGGCCGAGCAGCCCGTCCTCCGTGAGGCAGCCGCGGTCCAGGAAGTAGCGCAGACTGCCGCTGATCAGCCGTCGGGAGGTGCCGGGCGACAGCGGGGTGTGGCCGGTGACGGCGCCCAGGCCGACGGCCGCCGATGCGGCGAACCGGTAGGTCAGCGACCGGCCGAAGTACAGCGGCGCGCCGTCCGCGCCGAACATCGACGAGAAGCCGTCCAGGTGCGTGCGCAGCCGGGCGCCGTGAAGGGCGGACAGTTCCGCGTGCCCGCCGAGGTGGGCGTCGAGCACCGGATACAGGTGCAGGGCCCAGCCGTTGTAGTGGTCGAAGGCGCGTCCGTCCCCGTCCGCGTACCAGCCGTCGCCCCGGTACCAGCCCTCCAGCAGTTCCAGCGCGCGTTCCCGGGCGGCGGCGGTCTCCGCGTCGCCGCGGCCCACGGACTCCAGGAACCCGGCGACGGTGAACGGGAAGAGGTACCAGTTGTTCGGCGAGGGCGTGTGCCGCAGTGCTCCGCGCAGCCACTCCTCCGCCCGGTCCTGGACCCCGGGTGCGAGGTGCTTCCACAGCCAGGGCGCGGTCAGCCGCAGCCCGAGCGCGACGGACGCCGACTCCACCATCGGCTGGCCCTGGACGTCGTGACCGAGGATCAGGGGCCATGACTCGCCGTCGGCGCGGCCCGGGGTCCGCGTACCCGCGTCCAGACCGCGCGCATACCGCTCCAGCCAGCCGTGCGGGTCGCCGCCGCCAGCGCCGGCCACGCGGAACGCGGCGGCGAGGAAGGTGCGGGCGTAGCCCTCAAGACCGTCGGAGCGCACTCCCGAGCGAGAGGGCCGTCCGGGCAGGTCGAGCAGGGCACCGCCCGGTGTGCTCCAGCGCCACGCGGATGCCAGCAGCCCGTCGGCCACGGCCTCCCAGTGGGCTCGGAGGTAGCCGGTGTACGGGCTCGACTCGCGGTCTTCCGGGGGCAGTTCGAAGGGGGTGCTCATGCCTGGAACGCCAGCCTTTCGCGTCGTACGGGATGCAGGAAGCCCGCGCCCGACGCCCAGCGCGCGGTCTCGGCCAGGGCGAGCTCGGCGAGGCGGCGCCACTCGTTGCCCTGACTGCCTGCCAGATGCGGGGTGATGAGCACGTTGTCGCAGTCCCACAGCGGGTGCTCGGGTGGCAGTACCTCGGGATCGGTCACATCGAGGACGGCACGGATGCGGCCCGCGACGGCGGCGTCGGTCAACGCGTCCTGGTCGACGACGGCGCCCCGGGCGGTGTTGATCAGTACGGCGCCCGGGGGCATCGCCCCGATCAACTCGCGGCTGACCAGACCGCGGGTCGCGGGCAGCAGCGGGGTGTGCACGCTGACGGTGTCGCTGCGCGTGAACAGTTCGGGCAACCCGACCCGGGTCACGCCGAGTTCCGCCGCGTCCGCGTCGGTGACGTACGGGTCGTACAGGAGCACTTCGAGATCGTGCGGGCGCAGCAGCTCGATGACCCGGCGGCCGATGAGCGACGCCGACAGGATGCCCACGGTGCGGCGGAAGTTGCCGACGGCGCGGGGCGTGCGCAGCCAGGTGTCCCCGGAGCGGCGGACGCGGTGGTCGCGGGCTCGTTCCAGGACCTGCTTGCCGGTGAGCAGGATCATCGCGAGGGTGTACTCGGCGACCGGCACCGCGTTGGCCGAGGCGGCGGAGGACACCTCGATGCCGCGCTCCCAGCAGGCTTCGGTGATGTGCGAGCGCACGCTGCCCGCGGTGTGCACCACCGCACGCAGTCGGGGCGCAGCCGCCAGGGCGGCGGCGTCCAGCGGGGGGCAGCCCCAGCCGGTGACCAGGAAGTCGACCTCGGCGAGGACGGCCCGGGCCCGCGAGGTGGTGAGGTCGTCGAGGACGGGCGACGGGGCGAGGTCGCAGATCGCGGCCAGTGCGCCGAGCGACTCGGGATCCAGGACGGCCGCGGCGGCCTCCTGGGACATGGCGAGGGCGGCACGGGGGCGGAAGCCGGGACCCGGGGTCGAGAGAGTCATCGGGCTGGGGAACTCCTCACTCGCTGCGGACGTGCGGCGGGAGGAATCCTCTTGGCCCGGTGGGAAGCGGTCAAGGCACCGCTCGGGCCGGTCACCTCCTGGTGGCGGGCCAAGCAGGTCGGGTCCGCCCGTGCTTGCGCGGCGGCCTGCGTACAGACTGGTGGTGAACGAAGGAGCGCCATGGCGGCGGCTCGCGGTCCGATCCAGGAGGTCCCGGCAGCCGCCGCCCCGGGCGAGGGCGAGGAGCCGTTCGCGGCTGCCCGCACGTCAGTACCGGACGGGCCGGCCCAGCGCTGGTGGAGATGACCATGACCCGACCGGACGGCGGCCGGCCCATCGTGGTCGGCGTCGATCCCGACCCGGCGAGGCGCGCGGCTCTGGCCTGGGCGGCCGACGAGGCGGCGCGTCGCCGGGTGCCGCTGCGCCCGGTGCATGTCGACAGCGTGCCGACCACGGAGTTCCGCAGATGGGACATGCCGCACTCCTGGAGTGCGCGGGACCACACGCTGCACGACGCGGGAGAGCATCTCCTCGAGGCGGCGGTGGCGTTCGCCGAAGCCCGCCAGCCGCAGGTCGAGGTGGCCGGGCTGCTGGCCGAAGGGCACCCGGTGGAGATCCTGCGGGAGCAGGCCCACGAGGCCACGGCCCTCGTACTGGGGTCCCGGCATCCGAGCCGGATGACCGAGGTGTTCGGACCGACCTCGATCACTCTGCCCGTCATGGCCCATGCCCGCTGCCCGGTGGTCGTCGTGCCCGAGCCGGAACACCTCCCCGACCGGCCCGAGTACATCGTCGTCGGCGTGGACGGCAGCGCGCGCTCGGCCACCGCCGTCGCCTTCGCCTTCGAGGAGGCCGCCCTGCGGGGCGCGGTCCTGAGGGCGCTGTACGTGCGGCAGCCGGGGCTGCTCGGCGCACTCGACGACGACCAGGCGCTGCAGGAAGGCCGGCTTCTGCTCTCCCGCACCACCGCCGGCCGCGCCGAGGAGCACCCGGACGTGGAGCTGCACCTGGACGTGGTCAGCGGTCATCCGGCGAGGGTTCTGGCCGAGGAGTCCGCGCATGCGGCGGCCCTGGTGGTGGGGACCCGGGGCCACGGCGGCCTCGCCGGTCTGCTGCTGGGTTCGGTGAGCCAGGGCGTACTGCGCCATGCCGGATGCACTGTCATCGCCGTGCCCCACCCACTCGTCCCGGTCGAGGACGAGGGCGCCTGACGCAGCGGGGCCACGCGAAGCCGATCTGGGGGCGGCACACTCGGGGCAGCGCCACCGGGCTCGCGACCGGCCGGGGGCCGGGCCGCTGCGTAGGCTGGTGGCCATGGTGTCGTACACCAGGGAACGGCATGTCGTTCTGCCCTTGTTCAAGGCGCGGTGGCTGAGTCAGACCTTCGTCCACTGGCCCTACGACCCGCGGAGCGTGCAGGCGCTGCTGCCGCCGGGGCTGACCGTCGACACCTACGAGGACGCGGCGTGGGTGGGGTTCACGCCCTTCGTCATGTCGGCTCTGCGCCCCGGCGTTCTGCCACCGACTCCGTCGTCCTTCGCGGAGACCAATCTGCGCACCTTCGTGCACCGCCCCGACGGCCTCGACGGCTTGTGGTTCCTCTCCCTGGAGGTCGCCGTGCCGGCCATGCTGGCGGGGTGGCTGATCGGCGCGCCCTACCATCTGGGCGTGCTGCAGGTGCGGAAGGAGGGCGCCACGGTGCGCTATGCCGGAGTGCGCCGCGGGGGGTTCCCGTCCTATCGCCTCGCCGTCCGTCCGGGAGAACCGATCGACCCGGATCCGAGGGACGTCTGGCTGACCTCCCGCTGGCGGGCCTTCACCCGCACCGGCCGGGTGCTGTGGCAGACCTCCGTGGATCACGAGCCGTGGCCGCTGTGCCGTGTCGAGGCGGTGGAGCTGCGCCAGACGCTGACGGCGGCGGCCGGGCTTCCCGCGCCGGCCGGGCCCCCGGTGTTCCACTTCTCGCCACGGGTGAGCGCGGTGCGGTTCGCACTGCCGCATCCGGTCCGCAGCCACTGAGCGGCCGGGGTCGAACCCGCCCGGGACCTAGGGTGTGACCGGATCGAGCAGCTGGGGGCCGTTGTTGCGGACGTTGTTGACGGCCGTGGACACCGGGCGGGCGGCCAGCCGGCCGTCCGCGGGCGGGTGCAACACTCCGTGCAGCCGGGCCGGGTCCTGCTGCTCGGGGTCCAGCCAGGCGTCCTGCTGGTCGGGGGGCACGGCGAGGGGCATGCGCGGGTGGATGCGGCCCGCGGCGTCGGTGGCGTCCGTGGTGATGACCGTGCAGGTGGTCCACCAGGCCGCGGGGTCGTCGTCGTCGGCCACCGCCGGATCCCGCCAGAACTCGTACAACCCCGCCAGGGCCATCACCTGCCCGTCCTCGGGGCTGATGAAGTAGGGCTGCTTGTGCGCCTTCGCCGGGCCGGCCGCCGGGACCTGCTGCCACTCGTAGAACCCGTCGGCGGGCAGCAGACAGCGCCGTTTGAGGAAGGCCTGGCGGAAGGCCGGCTTCTCATGGACCGTCTCCACCCGGGCGTTGATCATCCTTGCGCCGGTCTTCGGGTCCTTCGCCCAGGACGGCACCAGCCCCCAGCGCAAAGGCCGCAACTGCCGCCGCACAGTGCCACCGCCGCGGGGCGCGCGCTCGAGCACCGCCCATACGTCGTCGGTCGGGGCGACGTTCCAGTTGGGCTCCAGGGCGTCCTGACGGTTCCAGTCGGTGACGTGGAAGAGCCGGGCCAGGTCCTCGGGGCTGCGGGTGGAGACATATCGACCGCACATGGGCTCACTGTGCCACGCGTCGTGACGAGGACTCCGGCGCCTGGGCGGGGGCGGTCACGAGCGGGCGAGGTCGCCCCCGGACGCGGACCCCCGACGCGCCCCCGGCGGGGTCACCGAGGCGAACGCCATCCGGAACAGGTCCCACGCACTCGCGTCACCGAACGCCGCGCCACCGGCCTGGGCCGCTCGCCCCCGGCGGTACGCCGACTCGGTGCCAACGGCACCGGGGCCGGACGGTTCGGCGCAGTCGACCGGGCTCGTCTCCACGGGCCTCCGCTCCTTTGGTACGCGCTCCGAAACGGCCGACGGCCCCCACGACGCGCGAGCGCGGTGCCGCCCGGCAGGGCCGCGACTCGCCGCAACGGCCCCGGCCCAGCGCCCGCAGCCTGCCACCCCCACGCGGGGCACATGTCCTCGTCCCTCATACGCGCCGCGACGGCCACGGCGCGACCACCCGAATGGCCGAACGGCGGCATCCGGGGGCTTCTCGCCCCCACCACTCCGCGGTCCTCCCAAGCCGACGCGCCACTCACCCGTCCGCCGCCCAATGCGCGCCGAATCCGATAAAAGGTGTGATCGTTGTAAACCACTGCAATAAGGACAGTTGGCGAGTGAGGAGCTACGGTGAGCGACCCTGACCGGGAGCCCGGGAGCGCGCGCGTGGCGCACTCCGCGGTCGACGAGGCCTGCGCCGTGGCCGACGCCGTCCTCTACGAGGGCTACCTCCTCTACCCGTACCGGAGATCGTCGCCCAAGAACCGCGTGCGCTGGCAGTTCGGCATCCTCGCGCCGCGTGCCTGGGCGGGGGCCCCCGGCCCCGTCGCGCCGAGCATCTCGGGGTCCGTGGAGTCCTGGCAGCAGCAGACCGAATGCCTGCTGCGGGCAGAGCCCGAGGCCGTGGTCCAGGTGCGCGTGCGCTATCTGCAGATGCAGCAGAGGGTCGTCGAGCTCCGGGAGGAAGACGGCCGCTACACCCCCGTGGACTCCGTGGAGACAGCCGGCGACGTCCATCTGGCCTTCGACGAGGCGGTGCCGCGCGAGAGCGACCTCGTCGTTCCGCTGGCCGCCCTCCTGGCAGGTGAGCGGCACTTCGCCCTGGCTGCTCCCGGCGGTGAGGAGACGGAGGAACTTCCCGATGGCGTGGGGCGGTTGGTGCGCCGGCGGTGCCCCGTCGAGGCGCGGACGACGCTGTACGCCGAGCGGCTCCCCGGCCCCGGAGGACTGCACCGGCTCCGGGTGCGCACGGAGAACACCGGTGAGGCGACCCCGCCGGAGACCCCTCGCGAAGAGGCCCTGCGCCATGCGCTCATCGCGACACACACGTTGATCGGCGGCCAGGGAATCAGCTTCCTCTCCTCCATCGACCCGCCCGAGGAGGCCGCCGCTCACGTCCGGGACTGCCGCAACCTGCACACCTTCCCGGTGCTCGCCGGCGAGGAGGGATCGGACGGCCTCGTCCTGTCCGCCCCGATCATCCTGCCCGACCACCCGCAGGTGGCGCCGGAAAGTCCGGGCGACCTGCACGACGCCGCGGAGATCGACGAGATCCTGACCCTGCGGACGCTGCTGCTCACGGACGACGAGAAACGTGAGGCCCGCGCCACCGACGCCCGGGCCGCGTCGATCCTGGACCGGGTGGAGACCATGCCGCCGGAGGTGCTGGCCCGGCTGCACGGAGCCATCCGCTCCCTCGCCCCGACGGCCGCCGACGCCGTACCGGCCGCGGACGCCGCCGCCCCCGACGAGCGCGGTGCCACGACCGAACCACATCCGCACGCATCCGACGCGTCTCCCGCCCTGGCGTTCGCCGGACCGGTGGCCGCGGCCTACGACCGACTCCGGGACCGACTGCAAGGGAGGCCGAGCACATGACCGTGGAAAGCGGTACCAAGGTCAGCCGACGCAACGACAAGGCCGAGCAACCACGCGGGTTCGACGAGGTCCATATCCTGTGGATCTCCGAGGGCATGAGCTGCGACGGCGACACCATCTCGATGACGGCGGCCGGTCAGCCCGCCATCGAGGACATCGTCCTCGGGCTCGTACCGGGTCTGCCGAAGGTCAATCTCTACAACAAGGTGCTCTCGCCCAGCATGGGCGGCGATGACTTCCTCGCTCCTTTCCGCGCGGCGGCACGCGGCGACCTGGAGCCCTTCATCCTGGTCATCGAGGGATCGATCCCCAACCAGAAGATCATCCAGGGCGACGGCTACTGGACCTCGTTCGGCAACGACCCCGAGACGGGTGAGCCGCTCACCATCAACTGGTGGATCGACCACCTCGCTCCCCGCGCCTGGGCGGTGGTCGCCGCCGGTACCTGCGCCACGTACGGCGGGATCCACGCGATGGCCGGCAACCCCACGGGCTCCATGGGCCTCGCCGACTATCTGGGCTGGGAGTTCAAGTCTCAGGGCGGACTGCCCATCGTCAACGTGCCGGGCTGCCCGATCCAGCCCGAGAACTTCATGGAGACGCTGACCTGGGTGCTCTACCACGCGGCCGGGTCGGCACCGCCGCCCCCGCTGGACCACATGCTGCGTCCGCAGTGGTTGTTCGGGAAGACGGTGCACGAGGGATGCGACCGCGCCGCCTACTACGAGCAGGCCGACTTCGGCCGGGACTACAACTCGCCCAAGTGCATGGTCAAGGTGGGCTGTTGGGGTCCTGTCGTCAACTGCAATGTGCCCAAGCGCGGCTGGATGGCGGGCGTGGGTGGCTGCCCGAACGTCGGGGGCATCTGCATCGGCTGCACGATGCCCGGTTTCCCGGACGCCTTCATGCCGTTCATGGACGAGCCGACGGGCGCCACCTTCTCCGCCGCCCTGATCCGACCCTACGGGGCCGTGATCCGGCGACTGCGCGGGCTGACCAACATGGCGGTCAACCGCGAACCCAAGTGGCGTCACCCCAAGGCCGAGCTGACCAGCGGTTACGACGCCCACTGGCGCCCCTGAGACCGGACAAGCGAAAGAGAGCGAGGAAAACACGGACATGACGGCAACCGAGGCGCGGGGCGCCAAGCGCAAACCCGCGCAGATCGTGGACATGTCCTGGGACCCGATCACCCGGATCGTCGGCAATCTCGGCATCTACACGAAGATCGACTTCGCGAACCGGGAAGTCGTGGAGTGTCACAGCACCTCGTCCCTCTTCCGGGGCTACTCCGTCTTCATGCGGGGCAAGGACCCGCGCGACGCGGGCTTCATCACGTCGCGCATCTGCGGGATCTGCGGTGACAACCACACCACGTGTTCCAACTACGCCCAGCAGATGGCCTATGGCGTCAAGCCGCCGATGCTCGCCGACACCATCGTCAACCTGGGCGAGGCGGCCGAGTACATCTTCGACCACACGATCTTCCAGGACAACCTGGTCTTCGTCGACTTCTGCGAAGCCATGGTCAAGTCCACCAACCCCGGCCTCCTGGCGCGGGCCGAGCGCACCGAGGCACGCCACGCGAACATCCACGGGTACCGGACCATCGCCGACGTGATGCGCGCCTACAACCCGTTCGAGGGCGAGGTGTACAAGGAGGCGCTGAAGGTCAGCCGGATCACCCGGGAGATGTTCTGCCTGATGGAGGGGCGCCACGTCCATCCCTCCACGCTCTATCCGGGCGGTGTCGGCACGATGCCGGAGCCGACCACCTTCACCGACTACCTCTCCCGCCTGGTGCGCGTGCTCGACTTCGTCAAGAAGGCCGTCGTGATGAGCGACGACGTCTTCGACTTCTTCTACGAGGCGATGCCCGGCTACGAGGAGGTGGGCCGGCGGCGCATCATGCTCGGCTGCTGGGGCGCCTGGCAGAACCCCGACGTGTGCGACTACCGCTACGAGACGATGAGCGAGTGGGGCAAGGCGATGTACGTCACCCCCGGCATCATCGTGGACGGCGAACTCGTCACCAACGACCTGGTCGACATCAACCTGGGCATCCGGATCCTGCTGGGCAGTTCCTACTACGAGGACTGGGCGAACGAGCAGCCGTTCGTCACCCACGACCCGCTCGGCAACCCCGTCGACATGCGCCACCCCTGGAACCAGACGACGGTCCCGATGCCGCAGAAGCGCGACTTCGACGGCAACTACAGCTGGGTGATGAGCCCTCGCTGGTACAACAAGAAGACCTCCGAGCACCTTCCGCTGGACACCGGCGGCGGCCCTCTGGCCCGCCTGTGGTCGACGGCGCTCAACGGCATGGTCGACACGCCGTACGTGAAGGCCACCGGCCGCAGTGTGGAGATCTCGCTGCCCAAGAGCGAGCAGCTGCCGGAGATGACGCTGGAGTGGAAGATCCCCAAGTGGAGCAACACGCTCGAACGCGACCGGGCCCGGCCGTACTTCGTCGCGTACTCCGCCGCCATGGCCTTCTACTTCCTCGAGAAGGCGATGGGGTTCGTCCGTGCCGGCGAGACCAAGGTCTTCGAGAACTACGAGGTGCCGGACGAGGCGATCGGCTGCGGGTTCCACGAAGCGGTGCGCGGTGTCCTCTCCCACCACCTGGTGATCAAGGACAGGAAGATCGCGAACTACCATCCGTACCCGCCGACGCCGTGGAACGGCAGCCCAAGGGACATGTACGGCACCCCCGGGCCCTACGAGGACGCCGTCCAGGGCCAGCCGATCTTCGAGGAGAACGGCCCCGACGACTTCAAGGGCGTCGACATCATGCGCACCGTCCGCAGCTTCGACCCCTGTCTGCCCTGCGGGGTGCACATGTACCTCGGCAAGGGCAACACGCTGACCAAGCTGCACTCGCCCACGTACGGAGCGGCTCATGCCTGAGTCCGTGCGGCTCGACGAGGCGGCGGTCGCCGAACGGCTGACGCGCCTCGACCTGCTGCTCGAGCAGATCGAGGGCGCCCCGGGGCCCATGACCGGCGCCGCGGTCGAGGCGGTGCAGGTACTCGCCGCGGTCTACGGGGAGGCGCTGGCCCGGGTACTGGACGGCGCCGACCGCGCCCTCGTCGACCGTATGGCCGGTGACCAGCTCATCGGCCATCTCCTGGTGCTTCACGACATCCACCCGGAACCGCCCGAGCGCCGGGCCGAGCGCGCGGTCGACGCGCTGCGCCCCTCGGTGCTCGAGCGGGGCGGGGACGTCGAGCTGACGGCCGTGGAGGAGGGCGTCGCCCGGGTGCGGCTCGCCGCCAAGGGCTGCGGATCCTCCTCCGCCGCCGAACTGGAGGAGGCGGTCCGCGAGGCCGTGCTCACCCTGGCCCCCGAGCTCTCCGGCGTCGAACGGGCGCCGGGGACTGACGGGCGGCGCAGCACCTTCGTACCGCTCGAAGCACTCACCCTGCGTCCGGCGTCCGTCGCGGAGCCGTCATGACCTCCGGTGCTCTGGCCCGCGTCATCCGCTCCGCCGCGGACCGGCGACCGGAGGCGGAGCGCTGCGACCTGTGCGGCGTCGAGACCCCGTCCGACCACCGGCATCTGCTCGACGTGGGCAACGACGAGGTGCTGTGCGCCTGCCGGCCCTGCTCCCTGCTCTTCGTCGAGGCCGAGGCGAGCGAGGGGCGGTACCGACTGGTGCCGAGCCGGCGGGTACGCCTGCCTCCGGTGGGTACTCGCGCCCTGGGCGTCCCGGTGGGGCTGGCCTTCTTCCTCGCGCGTGCGGACAGCACCGTGACCGCGCACTACCCGAGCCCCGCGGGGGCCGCGCGCTGGGAGGCGGACCCGGAGGCATGGCGCGATGTCGTCGCCCAGTGCCCCCCGCTCGCCACCCTCGAACCGGCTGTGGAGGCGCTACTGGTGAACACCGCCCGTTCCGCGGAGGAGCACTGGATCGTCCCCATCGACGACTGCTTCCGGATGGTCGCGCTCGTCCGACGGGAATGGCGAGGTCTGTCCGGCGGCAGCCGGGTGTGGCCGGCCGTGGACCAGTTCTTCGCGGAGCTGACCGAACAACCGTAGACCGGCAAGGAGGAGCTGATGGGCATCATCCGAGTAGGCAAGCCGCACGTGAAACCCGACACCCCGACCCATGTCTCCGGGCTGCACGAGGGCAACAGGGGGCCTTACAGCCGTCAGACCGGACACCACAAGGACGGGACCGCCGACGCCCGCCGCTCGACCGGAATCCACTGGCGCAAGCACAACGCGATCGCCAAGACCATGCCGAACCTTCCTCCCGGATGAGGCGGCATCCACCACCGCGCCGCTTCCGGTGCGGCACCGCAGACAAGGACCGAGGAGTAGGGAACATGGCCAGACGAGTGCTGATCGCCGAGGCGCTGCTCATTGCGGGCCTGGCGACCGTCGTACTGTGCCGGGAGATGCCCGGGCTGGTACGCGAAGTCAGGATCTGGCGGATGGTGGGACTGCCGGGCGTCACCAGGCGCCGCCGCTGACCCGCCTTCCCGCCGGGCGCCATTGGGCCGGGCCGCGCAGTCAGCCCGAAGTAGTCCGCGGTGGCAGCCATGATGGCGGTCGTGGTGATCTCGG
>NZ_JBEYXD010000058.1:0-23961 GCF_040644975.1 Streptomyces sp. NPDC046900
TGGTCGAGGCGGCACTCCGCACCGGCCGCCAGGAGGAGGCGGTGCGCCATGTGCGGGCGATGCAGGACGCCGACGTCGCAGCGCTCTCTCCACGGCTCGCCCTGGCCGCGCAGGCCTCCGCCGCGTTGTGCACACCCGAAGACGCCGAGGCTGTGCGATTGTTCGAGAAGGCGTTGGACATCCCCGGAGTGGATCGGTGGCCCTTCGACCTCGCCCGCGTTCAGCTGTTCCTCGGCGAGCGATTGAGGCGTATGAGGGCGACGGAGAAGTCCAGAAAGCCACTGGGCGTCGCCCTGGCCACCTTCGAACGGCTGGGAGCCCGGCCGTGGGCGGACCGCGCCGGCAAGGAACTCCGCGCCGCCGGCGCGAACACGCGACGTGCGAGACAAGAGCGCACGCATGCGCTCACACCACAGGAGATGGAGATCGCCCAGCTGGCGGCATCCGGCCTGACCAACAAGCAGATAGGCGAACGTCTCTTTCTCTCCCACCGGACCGTCGGAGCCCACCTGTACCAGGTCTTCCCGAAACTCGGCATCACCTCGCGGGCCATGCTGCGAGACGCCCTGGAATCGGATGCGGCACCGGACATCTGAGCACCCTGATTCCGTCCGGCTCGGATCTCCGGGCCGGGCACAGGCGTCAGCGCCGGGATCACCGATGTGTTCCTCAGACCAAGCAGCCGTCTTTGCCGCCGCAGGACGTGGGGCCATCCCTCTTCTTCGGAGGGAATTGACAAGCGGCTCTCCGGCCGGACCCGGCACGGCGATACCTGGCTCAAGACCGCTTTGTATATGGCCGACTGCAGCGCAGCCCGGATGAAGACCACCTACCTCGGGGCGCAGTTCCGACGGCTCGTCCCGCACCGCGGCGTGAAACGGGCGACCGTCGCCGTCGGCCACTCCATCCTCGTCTCCGCCTGGCACATCCTGCACGACCGCGTCCCCTACCAAGTCCTCGGCCCCGACTACTTCACCAACCGCCTCGGAAAGGAACGTCAGACCCGCCGCCTGCTCGCCCAACTCGCCGCACTCGGCCACGAGGGCACCGTCCAGCCCCGGCACGCAGTCGGCTGACCCACGTCACCACACCAGCGAGCGAGGCATTTTCAAGAGAGCTGCGATGCGAGTCCCGGACAAGGCGAATGAAATCACTTGCTTCGCCAGCCTATTGGCCCCGTTCGACCTGACCGGGGTGACCGTGGCAGCCGCGCACCGTCGCAAGACCCTGGTCGTCTGCCGTGTCTGTCACGAGGACATCCACTACAGCGGACGCCCCTCGCGGCAGAACTCATGAGAAGAAAAGGCGCTGGAGAGCCGTGGTGCTCGGAAAGGGGAGGACGCGGCTTCTTCTTCCCCATGCTCTCTATGGTGGACATCCTTCCGGGGACTCAACCGTTCCTAGTCAGTGAGCAGGAGTGAGTCTTGTACCCAGTCCTGGTCAACTGGCGCATCCCGAACGGTGGTGGATGCACTGGTCTCCCGCGTTCGCGCCGCGTCCGGCGACACGGATCGTGTCCGTGGTCCAAGGATGCGGGGGCGGGTTCCCTCACGCCCCGGGGTGCCGTGTCCGGCCTGGGCGGTCCGATGCCCCACACGATCGCTCTGGTCGTGTGGGGGCGGTGCCGTCCGTCGCCGGATGCGGTGCCCGAGGGCGCGCCTGCCGATCGCGATGCTCGCGGCATCGTGACGGGTGGTCTTGCGGTTCTTGCCGGAAAGAGGCTTGTGCCAGTGCTGGGCTCCCCACCTGCTGGTGTAGGCCGGGTCGACGGCGATGATGGTGATGCCGAGTTCGGCCGCCATGCTGACGAGCCGGGCCCGCAGCTTGGATACCGGCATGCCGGAGATCAACCGCCGGAACCGCTTCTGGCGGCCGTGTTTCTCCCGGGTTTTCTCCGCGGCGAAGTCGAGGTTTTCGATCGCGATCGACAGGCCGTGGCGTTTCGCCCAGTGCAGGAGCCGGGTCAGTGCATGCCGTACCTGGGCGTCACGGTGGTTGGCGGTGCCGGAGAGGTCGTAGAAGAACCGGCGCGGTTCGCCGACCGGATTGCCGTGCTGATCGAGCCGCCAGGCGGCGAGGTGGTCGGCGTTCGTATCGACACTGATCAGACCGCCCGTGCGGGCTACGTCGAGGGGGACGGTCTTGACCGGTGGGATGGTCCAGGAGGCGGTGAGGTACCAGCGGGAGCGGTCTGTGTCGTAGTGGATGCGGTAGGCCACGGCCCGGTTTGTGGTGATGCGGTCGGCCCATTCCTCGCTGCGGTGGTGGAAGATCACGGTTGCGGCGAGGACGTACCGGCCGTGCGGGGCGTTAACCAGGTGTGCGAGCGGGACGGGAAGTTTCAGTGACACTTCGCCGTCCGGGGTGACGCGGATCGTCTCGTTCCCGAACCGCTTGCCCGATTCCCCGTCCGCCTGGAGGAACCAGCGCGATGCTTCCCAACGCCGGCGCCATGCGTGTTCGGTGAGCTGCGCCGCCTCGAGGTGGTGTCGGGTGTGGAGCTGGCGTTTGCCGCCTCGCACGACCCGCACGCGCCCCCTGTCGTGATCGGCCCGCTCCCGCTCCAGCCGGTCCTTGAGCAGATGCAGTCGCCGGGACTTTTGGAACCACTCCTGCCGGCTGCGGTATCCGCCCGGCGCCCGCTTCGTGCCCTTCTCGCCCACCGGCAGCGACAGGCGGTGGGTGATCGTCTTGATGCCGGCCTCAAGGCTGTGGATGTGCGCGAGCTGGGCACGCCGGGACAGCGCCCACTGATCGTGGGTGGCCTTCGTGATCGAACCGGCCCACCGCGAGGACGACGTGTCGGTCAGGGCCCGCTTGCGCCTGGCCCACGTATCCGCGGAGTGCTCCAGGCCCTCGGCGCACCGGCGTTTGAGATCCTTCGAGGCCAGCGACCCCAGATGCGCGCCGACCAGACGTAACACCTGCTCGTCGTCCGGCGTGAGGTCCTTGAGGCGGGTGCGGATCGCCACGCCGGACGGGCCGAGGGCCACGAAGGGGGCAGCGATCGTGCGCAGCGACTCACCACGCATCGATGTGCCCCCCTCCCCAACGCTTGATCAGCAACAGGAAGAACGGTACCGGCCGGCACTGACAGTGCCCGCCATGCGCCGTGCGCTGCACCACCACGAACAAGTACATGCTCGCGCACACTCACACACACTCCTGCACATCCGAAACCGAACAGCTCCCAACCCCTGATCCCGGATGTCCGCCGAAGCAGATCAAGCCCATTCACCGCTCCTACTTCGGGTCAACCCTCGTGGGAGGGACGACGGCCTTGATGAGTCCGGTGGTCACGTCATAGACGAGGCCTGAGACGAAGACGCCGGGAGCGAGTCCTTGCTTGACGAATTCGACGTCGACTCGGACTGAAGCTGCTGGGTCGGTGACCTCCTTCCCGTCCAGATCGGCAACCGGGATTTCGAAGTACTCGGCGAGCAGATCGGGGAATGCCGCCAGGTCCCTGATTCCGCAACCGGTGTGGTGCAGGATCACCACGTGTGCGTCGCCCTGAGGCCGGCCGTCGCTGTTGGCTTGGCTGACCTTGGCAAGCATCGCCAGCGTGCGGAGCGTCGCCGGTGTGACGCGACCTCCGACATTGCGGATCACGGTGGCTTCGCCGAGCTTGAGGCCCAGGACGTCACCGGGGTCGACACGAGAATCGACGCATCCGATGACTCGCAGATTTCCGGTAGCTCTGATGGTGAGATTGGCGAACGACCCGCTGGCAGCGACCTCGGCGTTCCGCCGGACCAGTTCGTCGGTATCGATCACGGTGACCTCCTGGGAGGGTGTGTGCGGGGGGAGTTCCCCCTACCAGTTCAATGGTGGGGTCCGGGCGGTCGCCTCGTTATCCGTCACATGACCTAGTCACCGAACCTGCCTTGCCGATTGTCTAGGTAACGCGGCCGCCGGACGGTCGGGGCCGGTGGGGCGGTACAGCGCCCCCTGGTGGTCCACCGTCGGCAGACGTCGTCGCCGGCCTGCCGCAGCCGGGTGCCGGGGAAGGCTGAGCACCCCGGCAAACAGACCAGCACAGCTGGTCGTTGCCGACACCCACGCCGTCCTGGCCAGCCCGGCTCCACCCCGGCCTGCGGGAAACCAGCCCCACCGCGGTCTCGACCCGAGCTTTCGGCCTGCCCTGCCGATGCACCACCGAACGGCCGACTCGTCCACCGCTCATGAAGATGTGAACCCATACCTAGGCAATCGACATCTCACCCTCGGCAACCGAAGTCATGTGACGGATTTCGAGACGGCAGTCCGCACCCCAGTATCGAAGCGTCGCCTCGAACAGGGTCGGATGGCGTGAAAGCACGCCACCGTCCGGCGGCGGAAGACGACCGGGTTCGCCTCAGAGGAATTCCCCTGAACCCCGGCTTCGGCGCCTGCCCTTCGCGACTTCCAGTGAACTTAGAAAGTAAGGAACCAACATGTCTGCCATTCCCGGAACCCCGGCGATCCGGCGGTTCACGTTCGAGTTCTCCGACGCGGAACTCGAGGACCTGCGTGCGCGGATCAAGGCGGCGCGGTGGCCTGAGAAGGAGACCGTCGCGGACCAGTCGCAGGGCCCGCAGCTGGAGACGATGAAGGAACTCGCGCGGTACTGGGCGGAGGAGTACGACTGGCGCAAGGTCGAGTCGAAGCTGAAGGCCCTGCCGCATTTCATCACCGAGATCGACGGGCTGGACATCCACTTCATCCACGTCCGCTCCAAGCATGAGGACGCGCTGCCGCTGATCGTCACCCACGGCTGGCCGGGCTCGATCGTCGAGCAGCTGAAGATCATCGACCCGCTCGTCAATCCCACCGCCCACGGCGGAAGCGCCTCCGACGCCTTCCACGTGGTCATCCCTTCCATGCCTGGCTACGGCTTCTCGGGCAAGCCGACCACGACCGGCTGGAGTCCCGAGCGCATCGCCCGCGCCTGGGGCGAGCTGATGAAGCGCCTGGGCTATACGAAGTACGTCGCCCAGGGCGGCGACTGGGGTGCGATCGTCACCGACCTCATGGGGGCCCAGGAGCCCGAGGGCCTGATCGGCATCCACACCAACATGCCCAAGGTGATTCCGTCAGCGATCGACGCTGCGCTCATTGCGGGCAACCCGCTGCCCGAGGGCCTGTCGCTCTCGGACGAGGAGCAGGCCGCCGTCGAGCAGCTGGACTTCGTGTACCGGCACGTCTACTACGCCTACATGATGGGGTCGCGTCCCCAGGCGCTGACCGGGCTGGTGGACTCTCCGGTCGGTCTGGCGGCGTTCCTGCTCGACCACGACGCGGCCAGCCTGGCCCTGATCTCCCGGGCCTTCGCCGGAGTCACCGAGGGCCTGAGCCGGGACGACGTCCTGGACAACATCACGCTCTTCTGGCTGACGAACACGGCAGTCTCCGCTGCTCGTCTCTACGCGGAGAACAAGACGTCCTTCTTCGGTATCAATGACGTGAAGCTGCCGGTTGCCGTGAGTGTCTTCCCCGACGAGCTCTACCAGGCCCCCAAGAGCTGGTCCGAGCAGGCCTACCCCAACCTCATCCACTACAACAGGCTCCCCAAGGGCGGCCACTTCGCCGCCTGGGAGCAGCCGCAGCTGCTCGTCGATGAGGTCCGCACCGGCTTCCGGCCGCTGCGCTAGAGGATCGCGCCTGACCGTCTGCGCACGCTCCAGTGCCCTGACCCTCACCCGGCAGAGCCAGGAGTGTCGAGGGCGGCACCAGCCCGGCGGGGCGGCCGGGGGGCTCGACTGCGAGCCCCCCGGCCGCCCCGGACGGGCTGCGCGCGCACGTCACCTTCGTGGGGGAGGAGCGCCACACCGGGGTTGCGGCGCTAGCCTCCACGCATCCGACCGTCATAGCTGTCCGACACCCACTCCGAACCGAGCGGAGCCCCGGCCATGACCCTCGTCACCGGCATCGACCTGCCCGCCTACCTGACCGCCCCCGCCGTCCACCACGGCACCTTCCCGACCTACTCCGACCGCTCGCTGCTGGGACGCACCGAGCGAACCCTCGTCGCCCGCGCCCTGGCGATCCTCACCACCAACGCGCAGCCGCTTGCCGCCTACACCGAGACCGGACACTGCATCACCGAAGGAGCTCACGTCGTCGCACAGACCCTCGCCAGGGAAGGCCGGTTCGGTCCTGTTGGTGGAGACGGTCCGCAGGACCGGCCTCGACCAGGCAATATCCGTGGCATTGGCGCGCCGTGGCGGAAGCGGGCTGTCCATGATCCCGGGAAGGTGGACGTCGCGCTGACGGTCGCGTTGGGCGGGGACTGCCTGGCCGATGTCGCCATGTTGCGGGCCGAGCCGGCCATGTTCGGGCCGGTCGCCTCCGACCCGACGGTCTCCCGTCTGGTCGACACCCTTGCCGCCTTCGGGGAGAAGGCTCTGCGGGCGATCCGTGCGCCACGGGCCGAAGCACGTGAGGGGGCCTGGCAGTTGGCCGACGGGAAAGCGCCCGATGCGGACAGGGCGGTGACCGTCGACCTCGAGGGGGTGCTGGTGATCACCTTTAGTTTGACGTTGCTCAGCGTGGGTTCGTGCAGATGCCGCGAATGATGACCGGGAGTAGCTCGCTCGCTCCGTCAGCGTCACGGAATCGTTCCGGGAGCGCCGCGACCGTGCTAAGCAACGGCCTGATGTCGATCTCGGGCCGCACTTGCCCTGCTTCCTTGGCGCGGTGCAGCAAGGCGTCAGCCCTCTCGGTCATGGCCTGACAGCTCGCGAAGATAGCTGAGCCATCGTCAGCAATGCCCACGCTCACGACCACACGCATGCCGCGATAGTGCTGCGCGCTCCGATCGAAGTCTTGGAGCCACTCGCACAGCGCCGCTAGCGGATCGTCCAAATCGGAGTTGAGAGACTCCGCCGCCGCGGTGAGCCGATTGAAGCGGTCACGGCTGACCGCAGCGAACAGGTGGTCCCTGGTCGGGAAGTGGCGGTACAACGTGCCCTTGCCTATGCCTGCGGCCTTGCCGATCTGCTCCATCGGCACATCGACTCCCTGTTCGGCGAAGAGGGTTCTCGCCGCATCGATCACAGCCTGCGCATTGCGCCGAGCATCGGCCCGGCGTGCTCGTTCGACGGTCATGGACTCATCGTACTTGATTAACCGGACGCATCGTCCGTATAGTCCAACCGGACGCATCGTCCGGATAGGAAGGAAGGCTGCTCATGTCTGAGCACACCGTTGGGGAGCTGGCGGCCATCGAAGACATCCGCCGTCTCGAGGCCCGCTATGCCTACTACGCCGACCACAAGCAGTGGGAAGACCTGGCGGGCCTGTTCACCAAGGACGGCTGGTTCAGACCCTTGGACGTCGACGGGAACCAGATCAGCTTCATGGCCGGCCGGGACGACATCGCCGGCCAGCTCAGTTCTCGCATGGCCGGCGACGTCCAGCCGATCCACCACCTGTTCACGCATGAGATCGAAATCACGTCGCCCACCTCCGCCAGGGCGGTCTGGGCAATGGCCGATCTTGTCGTCTGGAGCGACGGTGTCGCTCCGGCGGTGGAGCAGCCCGGGTTCTCGGCACCGCCGTCCCGTGTCATGCGCGGGTGGGGCCACTACCACGTGACCTACGTGAACGTCCGCGGTCAGTGGCTCATCTCCACGCGCATCCAAACCCGCACCCGACTCGAAGTCACTGCCTGACGCGCCGCGCCAGCAAACACTCAAGGAGCAGAATTCGTGGCTGACCTGGAAGCCCACAAGTTCACGATCGCCATCTCCGACGAAACCATCGATGACCTCAAGACCCGCCTGCGCGTCACGCGTTGGCCCGCTGACATCGACGACACCGACGAGTACTACGGCACACCGGTGGCGTACATGAAGGAGCTGGTCGATTACTGGATCAACGAGTTCGACTGGCGTGCCGCGGAGCGCAAGCTGAACGAGTACGACAACTACCGTGTGATGATCGATGGATCACCGATCCACTTCATCCGCAAGGCTGGCAAAGGCCCCAACCCCATCCCGCTCATCGCCACCCACGGTTGGCCCTGGAGCTACCGCGAGTGGACCAAGGTCATCGATCCCCTTGCCGACCCTGCCGCGTTCGGTGACGATGCATTCGACGCGTTCGATGTCATCGTCCCGTCGCTGTCCGGGTTCGCCTTCTCGACTCCGACGCACCGGCCGGATATGAACTTCTGGAAGATGGCCGAGCTGTGGCACAAGCTCATGACCGAATTCTTCGGCTACGACAAGTACGCCGCAGCGGGTTCTGATTACGGGGCCTTGGTCACCAGCCAGCTCGGCCACAAGTACGCCGACAGCCTCTACGGGATCTGGCTCAGCCACCGCATCCACCTCGACGTCTTCCAAGGTGACCGGCCCTGGGACATCACTGGCGGTGCCCTCATTCCGGACGCGGTGCCCGATCAAATTCGCGCCGGTGCCCTCGACCTGCAGCAGCGCTTCGCCTCCCATGTCGCGGTACACATCCTCGACAACCAGAACCTTGCCTACGGCCTGTCGGACTCACCGGTCGGCATGCTGTCGTGGATCCTGCGCCGCTGGACGAAGTGGGCAGAGACGAACGGCGACGTCGAAAGCGTCTTTCCCCGTGAGCACCTGATCACCAACGCCACGATCTGGTGGGTAACGAACTCGATCACCAGTTCCATCAGGTCTTACGTCAACGCGAACCACTATCCCTGGACGCCCTCGCACGACCGGACCCCGATCATCGAGGCACCGACCGGCATCACCTTCCTCGGGTACGAGAACCCGCCGGGGATCACCACCGGCACCCGCGTCCAGCTGTTCCTCGACGATCCGCGGGAGAAGCCCTGGTACAACCCCGTCTACCTCAATGCGCATGACAAGGGCGGCCACTTCACGGCCTGGGAGAACCCCGACGCTGTCATCGAGGACATCCGGGCGACCTTCCGTGGACTTCGCTGAGTGTCCGGGGCCAAGAAGGCAACTGCTGTGACAAAGCACACCACCTCATCGCGAGGTGCCGGTACGACAGTGGTGATGCTGTCCGTCTCGTCGGTGTCATACGCCCTTGTGCAGTCGATGGTGAACCCCGGCTTGCAGGCACTGCGGGAGCAGGTGCACACCACCCAGCTCGGAGTGAGCTGGGTACTGACGGCATTCCTGCTGTCCAGTGCCGTGCTCACGCCCGTACTCGGCCGCCTGGGTGACCAGATCGGAAAGCGGCGCACCCTGGTCGCGGTCCTACTGTTCTTGACCATCGGAAGTATGGTCGCGGCGCTCGCGACCAATCTGCCGATGCTGGTGGTGGGACGCCTGCTGCAAGGCGCCGGGGGCGCGACGCTGCCGTTGGCTTTCGGTATCGTCCGCGACCTGCTGCCCAGGACACAGGTCGGCCCTGACTTGCCACAAGAGGCTCGCGAAACTCAGCACGTGAGACAAGCTCTTTGTGTGCAGTGGCCGTGAGCGCAAGTGGGTTGCGAAGCCGAGGACCGGGGACAGCATCGGTGAACCATCCGTACATGAACCCAGGTAAACCCCGTCGCTCCCCGGAACACCTCTCCCCTGCAAAGCCTGACCTGCCACTCGCCATCTCAAGCAGGCAGGCTACCAATTCCGTAAAAGGAACGTGAGAAAATTGAGCACTGCATCACCGATAGACGTGGCGCGCGACTTCTGCGCCAATTTCGGCCCCACACACGGGGACGCCGTCACCACCTGCAAGCGGCTGGTCCACCCAGAAGTCAACTGGCAGTCGTTCATTTTCAACGACTGTCCCGTTGAAAGCCTCGACGCACTGCTGGACGACCTACGCCGCGCCAGGGAAGTCATGGGCGCTGAAGGCTTCAGCATCGACGTCCACCGCGTCCAGGCCGAGGGGAACGTCGTCCTGATGCACAGGACCGACAAGATCCTCGATGCCGAGGGCAAACTGCTGGACACGCTCGACATGATGTCGATGCTCCGCATCGAGGACGGCAAGATCGTCTGGTCCAGGGACTGCTTCTTCGACTCCCGGAAATTGACCGACGCCTGGAGCAGCCGCGGATAGACAACGTTGTCAAGCCCCTAAGCGTCGGCACCCGGCGCTGGCACGGTTACGGTCCAGCGCGAAGTACAGCAACCGTGCGGGACCGTGCCGCACGATAGGCCCACGTTTCCGCTGCGTGCCCGTTACGAGGCGCGGCGGGAAATCGCAGGAAACGACGAGCCCGGTCGAGCTCCGCTCCAAGTTGGAATCTTGGCATGTCGGCCAGGACTCGTCTTTCGCACTTTCCGGCTGGTCAACAGCGCGCGCATGTAGTGGCTCGGTGAGGTGATCGTCTGGAGCGGTCAGTGTGGCGGAGGCGGTTGAACCCGGACATGGCGGAAGCATCCGCGGTGTTCTCCGCACTCTCTCGAGGGGCCGCAGATGCTTCCGGGTTTGACCGTACCGCCTTCACTGCTCGCACTGTTGCAGGTGCTTCGCCCGTGTTTCACCGCGCCGACCTTCCGGACCTTCTCCGCACTGGTCACGGGCCTGATCGGGGCGAATCGGCGGCGCACCGTGGTGGGGATGTTGCTGGGCGCGGGGATGACGCACCTGTGGCCACACGACCGCGCGCACTACTTCTTCGCCCGCGCCCGCTGGAGCGCCGACCAGCTCGGCCTGGCCCTGGCCCGCCTGATTGCCCAACGGCTGCTGCCCCAGGACGCGGCGCTCCACGTCGCCGTCGATGACACGCTGTTCAAGCGGCGGGGGAAGAAGGTGTACGGGGCGGCCTGGCAGCACGACGGCTCCGCGACCGGTGCGAAGAAGACCGGCTTCGGCAACAACTGGGTCGTGCTCGGACTGCTGGTGCCGCTGCCGTTCCTGGACCGGCCCGTCTGCCTGCCGGTGCTGGCCCGGCTGTGGCGCCCGGGCAGCGAGGCGAGCAAGGTCGAGCTCGCCCGCCAGCTGGTCGGACTCCTCCTGTCCGCCTTCCTCGCACGGGAGTTGTGCCTGGTCGGGGACGCCGCCTACCACGGGAAGGCGCTGCGCGACCTGCCCGAGCGGTGCTCGTGGACCTGCCGCATGCAGCGCAACGGCGTCTTCTACGCCCCGGCCCCGCCGCCGACCGGACGCCGCGGCCATCCCCGATGGAAAGGCGAACGCCTGGGCACACCCGGCGAGATCGCCGCAGCCACCGCCTTCACCCGGGCTACCGTCCAGCGCTACGGCCGCACTGAGACCGTGCGCCTCGCAGTGGTCGCCGGCCTGTGGTGGGGGGCCTTCCACCGCCGGGCCTGCCGGTTGATCCTCATCCGCGACGAGGGCAGCGACAAGGTCTACGACCTGGTCCTGGTCACCACTGACCTGAGCGCCGACCCAGCCGCGGTCGTGTCCCGGTATGCGTGGCGCTGGCAGATCGAGCTGCTGTTCTTGCAGGTCAAGCAGATCCTCGGGGTCGGCCAGGCACGCAACCGGGTCCAGCGGGCGGTCGAGCGCACCGTGCCGTTCGGCCTGGCCGTCTACACCCTGACCGTCATCTGGTACGCGCTGCACGGGCGTCACGAGGCCGACCTCGCCCGGCGCCGCACCCGCGAGCCCTGGCTCACCGGCAAGGCCACCGTCAGCTTTGAGGACATGCACCAAGCCCTGCGCCACGAGGTCCTTGAACACCGAATTACCCACGTCATCGCAGCTCACAACCCCACCCAGCAAATCCGGGTCTTCGATCTTGAGCGGTGCGCCTTGCCTGACACCCTGCCTCTTCGTCACAGTCGGTGACCTACATGGGCGTTGGTGCCCACTGATGCAAGGAGCCCGTGGTCCTGAGTGATCATTTCTGTTCTCTAGGCAGAACGATCATGTGGGAGCCACGGGCGTGGTCAACGATACGACGTTGCTGCTCGACCTCGACGGGGTGTCCGTCATACGCGTCGAGCGGCTTGAGGACGGCACCCGCCGGGTGCATCTGGCCACGGCGGAGGAAGCGGCTCGCGCCTGCCCGGAGTGCGGGGCCTTCGCGTGGAAGGTGAAGGGCACAGCCCGGACCCGTCCTCGGGATCTACCCCACGGGGAGCGCGGGCTGGTGCTGTTGTGGCACAAGCGCCGCTGGTGGTGCCGCGAGCCGAAGTGTCCGCGGAAGTCGTTTACCGAGAGCGTCGCCCAGATACCGCCCGGGGCGCGGATCACTGCCCGGCTGCGCCAGGCGGCCGGGCGCCGGGTACGCGATGCCGGCTCCACGGTCATCCAGGCCGCCCGCGACCTGCATCTGTCCTGGCCGACGGTGATGGGCGCCTTCCGTACATCGGCGCGCGAGGTCGTCGACGCCCCGCTGCCCGAGGTGAAGGTGCTGGGAGTCGACGAGACCCGGCGGGGCAAGACGAAGTGGGAGCAGGACCCCGAGTCCGGCAAGTGGCGCCTGATGCGGGATCGGTGGCACACCGGGTTCGTCGACGCGCTGGGCCACGGCGGGTTGCTCGGCCAGGTCGAGGGCCGCACCGTCGCCGACGTCCTGGCCTGGCTGTCCACCACCGAGCTGACCTGGCGCAAGAACATCACCCACGTCGCCATCGACATGTCGGCCACCTACCGCGCCGCGATCCGCACCGGCCTGCCCGACGCCATCGTCGTGGTCGACCACTTCCACGTCGTCCAGCTCGCCAACAAAATGCTCTCCGCACTCCGGCGCCGCACCACCGCCGAGGCCCGTGGACGGCGCGGACGCGCCAGTGACCTGGAGTGGAAGGCCAGACGACGTCTCCTGCGCAACCGCGAGGACCTCACCGATGAGCAGTTCGCGAAGATGTGGAACCCGCTGCTGGACGAGGGGCAGATCGGGCAGACGCTGTTGACCGCGTGGATCGCGAAGGAGAGCCTGCGCAATCTCCTCGCCCTGGCCCGCACCGGCGCCGACCGGCACCATGTCGGCCATGCCCGATGGAAGTTCCTCACCTGGTGCGCGGACTCGGACATCCCCGAGGTCGTCCGGCTGGCCGTGACCGTGGACCGGTGGTGGGCGGAGATCGCCGCGTTCCTCGATACCGGTCACAGCAACGCCAAGAGTGAGGGCATCAACCGCGTGATCAAGCTCGTCGCACGCAGCGCCTTCGGCTTCCGCAACGCAGAGGACCAACGCCTACGCACACGCTGCGTCACCACCCGCCGAGCCCGCGGACACCTCCGCACCGCTCAACTTTGAAGACCCGCAAATCCGCCAGGCCCTAAGTGAGTTGCTCGGCCTCGCCGCATAACCGCGAAAGTCGAGCCAGGAGCCAATGCCACGTAGCGTAAGTTGATCAAGGGCGTGGGCCGCTCTTCGGCCGGGGCGGTAGGTTGCTGACCGTGAGTCAGGGTGTGGGTGCAGGCGGGCGGTTGCCGGAGTGGATCTCGATCGGACTGCTGGCGGGCTCGGTCCCGCGGGATGTGATCGACGACGCGGTGCGGGCGTTCGGACGGCAGGCCAGGCGGTCGGACGGGAAGCTCCCGCCGCATGTGGTGGTGTACCTGGTGATGGCGTTGGCGCTGTTCGCTGACGACGACTACGAAGAGGCCATCACCCGCCTTTCGGAGCCGCTGGAGCGGTGGGGCTGCTGGGACCGGGCCTGGGAGGTGCCCACGACCAGCGCGATCACCCAGGCCCGCAAGCGCCTGGGCTCCGAACCTCTCGCGGAGATCTTCGACCGCATCGCCGAGCCGGTCGCGGAGCAGCTCACCCGCGGGGCCTGGCTCGGGCCCCGCCGCCTGGTCTCCATCGACGGCATGGAGTGGGGCCTGCCCGACACCGAACCCAACGCCGAGGAGTTCGGCCGCTCCGGGACCGGCGCCAATTCCTCCGCCTTCCCCAAGGCGCGGGTGCTCACCCTGGTCGAGACCGGCTCCCGCGCCCCGATCGGGGCGGCGATCGGGCCGATCGCCGGCAAGCGCACCGGCGAGCAGACCCTGGCCTTCCAGCTGTTCGAGCGCCTGGAAGAGGACATGCTGCTGCTGGCCGACCGGGGCCTTTTCGGCTTCGAGCAGTGGTGTGCTGCCGCCGGGACCGGCGCTGACCTGCTCTGGCGCGTCGGCGACACGCTCACCCTCCCGCTGGTCGCGGACCTGTCCGACGGCTCCTTCCCCTTCCTGGTCTACTCCCCCCGCCTCAACACGGCGGCACGGGGCCGACTGCTGGAAGACGCCCGCGCCGGGCGGGAGGTCGACTGCTCTGCCCAGACGGTCTTGCCTTGTGCCTGGAAGCGGGCGCCCCACTGGTCGGCGAGTGCTGCGGTGATGAACAGCCCGCGGCCGGTCTCGTCGACGGTGCGGGCGTGTTTGACGTGCGGGGCGCTGGTCGCGGCGTCACTGACCTCGCAGGTCAGCTGCTGCTCCAGGATCAGGCGCAGCTGCAGGGGAGGAGCGCCGTAGCGGACCGCGTTGCCGACGAACTCGCTGACGATGAGCTCGGTGGTGGACGCTGTTTCCTCGTCCACACCCCACAGTTCCAGCTGGTGGCGGGCGGCTGCGCGGGCGATTGGTGCTGCCTTGGGGTGGGCCGGCAGCGAGCGGGTCAGTACGTGGTCTGCGGGCAGTGCCTTGGTGCGGGCGAGCAGCAGCAGGGTCTCGCTGCTGCTCGAACCTGTGAACGCGGAGGCAATGGTGTCGCGTAGCGCCGGCAGGGGCCTGGTGCCGGCGCCGTCCAGGAGTGGGCGCAGGGGACCGGATGGTGCCAGCACCTCGCGTGCGAGTGCGGCCGTGCCCATCGCCAGAATGCTCCCTTCGGGGAGGTCGACGGTGGTGGCGGGGAATGGGGCGTTGCCTGTTCCGGCGAGCAGGGGACCCGGTGGGGCGGGCAGGACGGCCGAGGTGCCGTCGGGGAAGACCGCGACCGGTTCCGGCAAGCCGGCACGGGCGATGGTGCAGGTGCGCTCGACTGGGTCGTAGATCGCGATGGCGCATCGGGCGGTGAGCGGCTCGGGGTTGAGGGGGTCCATGGGAGGCATCGCGGCGCGTGCGGACAGCAGGCGGGCTGCGGTGTCGCTGAGGCGGGCCAGGAGCTCGTCGGGCGGCAGGTCCAGGGCGGCGAGTGTGTGGACGGCTGTGCGAAGCAGGCCCATGGTGATGGCTGCGGGGATGCCCTGCCCTGCCACGTCGCCGACGATCAGCGCGGTCCGCACGCCGGGCAGCCCGATCGCGTCGTACCACGCGCCGCCGCCCTGGGGGCCGGGAAGGTGCAGTGGGGAGATCTCCACGGTGGTCTGTGTGGTCGGCGGCCGGGGGAGAAGTCTGCGCTGGACAGTGGACGCGATGATCCATTCGCGCATGTACTGATGGGCGTTGTTGATACATAGCGCGGCATGAGCACACATCGCGGACGCCACCGTGACGTCGTCCTCCTCGAAGGGGGCTTCGTGCTGGTGGCGGTAGAAGCTGACCACGCCCAGAGCCTGGCCGTGCAATGCCAGCGGTGCCACGATCATGCAGTGGGCTCCTGATTGTTTGATCATGGCGGCTCGGACCGGGTCGGCGGCCAGCCAGGAGCTGTCCTCCTCGATCGCGACGAGCCGCGGCCGCAGGTCGGACAGGACGCGCGAGAAGGGGGTGCCAGGGGGCAGGGGTTGCACGGTTCCGACTGGAAGACCGCAGATGCGGCCCCGGAACGCCGCACGGCGCAGGGGAAGGTCCTGCGGGACGGGGGTCGGGGGAGGGTCCTGTCCGCGGACGACGTCCTCGACCACCTCGATGTCGGCGCTGCCCGCGAAGCCGGGCACGACCGCCTCCACCAGTTCCCAGCACACGTCCATCACGTTCATTCGGTGCCCCACCTGGGCGCGGACCGTGTCCAGCAGGGCCAGGCGGTGTCGGGCGTTCTCCCGTTCGGTGACGTCGACCGCGGACACGACCAGTCCGAGCACATCGCCGCGGGAATCCTCCAGGCGGAAGTAGGAGACGGTGAAGATGCGGCTTCCGACTTGGCCCGGCACCTCGACACCTCGGAGGAGTCGATCGACCATCGGCTCCCCGCTTTCCAGGACTCCTTGCGCCACGGCGGCCTCGTCCTCGGGGCGCTCGAGTGCGTACGCCTCGGTGAAATGCCTGCCCAGCAGGTGTTTCGCCGCGCTGTCCTGCAGCCCGTGGGCGGCGGGGCACAGGCGGACCACGCGCAGCCGCTCGTCGAGCACGTACAGTTCCACCGCGGACTGGGAGAACACGGTCTTCAAGACCGCCTTGTCCTGCCCCGAGACGGCATCCTCCGTCGCGATCACCTGCCACACCACGGAGGTGCCCTGCAGTACTGGCTTTACCAGCACCGCGGCCGTCTCAAAGAACCGCTCCCGCCGCCAGTCGTCATCCGTGGCGACCTCGCGCATGAGCATGGTCAGAGGCTGGCCGACGGCCTCCTCGGCGGACCACCCGAACAGCTCCTCCGCCACACGTCCCCACTCGACCACCCGCCCGCCCTCATCAATGAGTGCAAGCACGTCATTGCCGGGCATCCCAAAGCACCTCCGCCTGGATTCCTGCCCGCCCCGTGCCGGCGGCAGGCTCGCCTGCCCGGCAGGTACACCGGTCGGCCCATCTCCCAGAAAGCCCCGGCCCATCCCGTGCGGCAACCGCTGTGCGGCGTCCGCCGGGATGTCGCCCGCGCGGTGTCCCGCCGGCATGGGCCTTCGGTCGAGATCCGGGCCGGGACACCGCTGACGGTGGATCGGCAACAGGTGGTGGTCGGGTCAGTCGTGCGAGGTGACGTTGGCGGTCAGACGCTCCAGGAGCGACTTGACGGCGCCGACCTCCCAGTCGGTGAGGCCCACGGCCTCTCCTATGGTGGCGGGGATGGCGCGAGCGCGTTCGCGGAGCTCGACCCCCTGCGCGGTGAGAGTGATCTGCACCGAGCGTTCGTCGTTCGCCTGCCGCTCGCGCCGGATCAGCCCGTGCGTCTGCAGACGCTTGAGCAGCGGTGTCAGAGTGCCGTAGTCGAGCTGCAAGAGCGTGCCCAGGGTCTTGATGGGAAGGGCGCCGTGCTCCCACAGGACCAGCATCACCAGATACTGGGGATAGGTCAGATCGAGCTCCTCCAGCAACGGACGGTAGCGGTTCGTCAGCGCCCGCTGTGCCGCATACAGGGCGAAGCACATCTGGTCATCGAGAAGCAGGCTGCCCTCGGGCGCCTGGACCTGCTCGGCGTCTGTTTCAGTGCCCCCCTTGGTGTTACTCATTGCGGCTCCTCTCTCCCGCTGATCTTTCACTCACAAGGCTACTCCCTAACAAGCGCAATGGTTCAGTGTTCAATCTTATATTGGGCGCGAGGAAAGTGGGCAATCGGGGTTGCTGTGCGCGGGTGTCTGCGGCAGACTGCAGTGCTCCCGCTGGCAGGCGCAAGGCAAAGACCGTCCGGGCAGAGCAGTCGTGGCCGGCCCGGCAACCGGTACGCTTGTCGCAGCCTGCGCCCTGGAGGAGGTCACCGACGCCGCCCGGAAGACCCTCCCGTCACGGAGCCTGATCATCACCCGGGACTACCTCCTATCCCCGGCCGCCTCGCGGTTCATGGCCCGGCGCGCCCACGCCCACACCGCTGAGGTCGAGGCCTCCCACACCGTCCCGGTCTTCCAGCACGGCGCCGCCGGCACCATCGAGCAGGCCGCCCACGCCACTACTCGCTGACTGCCGTCCCCGCACGACCGTGCCGGAGCATCCCGTGTCAGCAGGCCCTTTCCGTGTCGCGGGATGCTCCGTTTCCTGGGGACAGGACGGGGTCGCCCATGCGGTCTCGGTTGCCTGCGGGGTCTCTCCCAAGGTGGTTGCCCGGGGGTGTGTCCTTTCGGCGCGGGGTGCGGTGGTCAGCCTCGGTGGGTTTCGAGGAGCCTGAGCCAGACTTCACCGAGGGTGGGGAAGGCGGGGACGGCGTGCCAGAGCCTTTCCAGCGGGACTTCGCCTGCGATGGCGATGGTGGCGGAGTGCACGAGTTCGCCGACGCCGGGGCCGGCGAAGGTGACTCCGGCGACGGTGTTGCGGTCGAGGTCGATGAGCATGCGGGCCTTGCCGCGGTAGCTCTCGCCGTACTGGTGGGCGCCGGCGATGTGTGCGAGGTCGTAGTCCACGACCTTGATACGGCGTCCGTTCTGCTCGGCCTGGTGGGTGGTCAGGCCGATGGCGGCGACTTCCGGGTGGGTGAAGACGACCTGGGGGACGGCGGTGTGGTCGGCGGTGGCGGCGTGGGCGCCCCACGCGGTGTCATCGACGGGCTCGCCGTTGGCCCGGGCACCGATGACGGCCCCGGCGATACGGGCCTGATACTTTCCCTGATGGGTCATCATGGCGCGGCGGTTGACGTCACCGACTGCGTAGAGCCAGCCGTCGGCGATGGCCCTCACGCGGAAGGTGTCGTCCACGGTGAGCCAGTCACCGGGGGTGAGGCCGATGGTCTCCAGGCCGAGGTCGGCGGTGCGCGGGGCTCGGCCGGTGGCGAACAGGATCTCGTCCGTAGCCAGTTCGCTGCCGTCCGACAGTGTGATCCGCACCTCGCCGCCCCCACCGCCCTCACGTGCAAGGGAGGTCGCGGAGATCCCGAAGCGAATGTCGACGCCGGCGTCGCGCAGTCCGTCGGCGACCATCTCGCCGGCGAACGGCTCCATCCGCTCCAGCAGCGTGTTCTCGAGGACCAACATGGTGACCTTCGAGCCCAGGGCTTGCCAGGCGGTGGCCATCTCGACGGCCACCACGCCGCCGCCGACCACGGCGAGGCGCCTGGGCGCCTGGTCGGCGCTGGTGGCTTCGCGGCTGGTCCAGGGGCGGACGGTGTCGATTCCGGGGATGCCGGGCAGGGCGGCGCTGGTGCCGGTGGAGATGGCCACAGAGTGCCGGGCGGTCAGCTGGATGGTGTGGCCTTCGGCAGTCTGCACGGCGACCTGGCGGGGGCCGGCGAGTCGGCCGTGGCCGCGGATCAGGTCGACGTCCACCGAGTTCAGCCAGTCAACCTGATCGTCGTCCTTCCAGTGCGAGGCCATGGCGTCGCGGTGGGCGAGGACCGCGGCGACGTCCAGGGGCCCGGTGACTGCCTGGCGCAGGCCGGGTATGCGGCGTGCGTCGGCGTGGGCCACCACCGGTCGGAGCAGCGCCTTGCTGGGGTCACAGGCCCAGTACGAGCACTCGCCGCCGAGGAGTTCGCGTTCGACAATCACGGTGCTGAGTCCGGCGGCGCGGGCGCGTTCGGCCACGTTTTCACCGACCGGGCCTGCGCCGATGACGATCACATCGTAGGTGCGGGTTGTCTCGTTCATCACTGCTCCGTTCTTGTGTCACTCATTCAACTTCCGGCCGCCTGCGTGCCCATGACGGTGTCTGCCGCACGACGGTTCGTTGCCGAAGCGACGTGCTGCCGGGCCGGTGATGGTGGTGCGGTGGCACCCGAGGTCGAACTCGGGGCGGCTGAAGGAAAGGGCCGTGTGGCCGCGTACTGATGTTCGGCCGCTGCCGGGTGGCCGGGAGGTCTGCCGCGCCGCGGACTGATACGGGTGATCATGGGTGTATCCGTCCGGGCGGTTGGCGCGGCTTGGCGGTGGCCGGACCGCTGGGCGGTGATGTGTGCCTGCACGCCCAACGGTCCGACGTCAGCATCCGAGACTCGGGCTGGCCGGCACATGTTTCGGCTGTCGCCGTGTGCTGCTGCCGGGTCCGGCTCGGGTTGGCCGGTGATGCACTCGGGTTGAGGGGGCCGTGCTCCGGGACGGTCACGGCCGATCGCGCCGGTGCTGTCAGCGGCCGGCGAGCCGCTGCTTCACTTCCTGGAGCACCCAGCCGTTGCCATCCGGGTCGCTGAAGGTGAGGTAGGAGCCGTAGGAAGCACGGTCGGGGTGCAGGCCGGCCAGTCGCTCCTGGCCGGGACCGTTGTGCACGGCGTCTCCGGCATCGTGTCCGTGGTGGAGCAGGCCCCCGGCGTCGCAGAAGATCTCGCTGACCTCAATACCGCGGGCGACAAGCTCCGCATGAGCCTGCTCGATGTCCGAGACGATGAGGTACAGGCCCTGGGTCGAGCCGGGCGTAGCGGTGGTCATGCCGTCGCCGAAGATGATCGAGCACTCGGAGCCCGGCGGCGTGAAGTGCACCACCCGGAATTCCTCGTTGGCCGTGTAGTCCACGTCCAGACGGAACCCCAGGGCCTCGTAGAAGGCCTTGGCCCGGTCGACGTCGGAGACGGGCAGCACGAGGAGTTCAAGCTTCAGGTCCATGGGGATGTCTTTCTTTCTGGTGTCGGTGAAGGTGTGCACTTAGGTGCAGTCGGCCGAGGTCCCGGGCGCAGCGGACGCAGGTGTGTTGGTCGTCGCTGCCGTCGCGGCGGACAGGGCAATGACCCAAAGGACGGCAGCGCGCGGGGCCGATGCTCGTGATCGGGCCCGGGGCGATGCACCGAAAGGGGCCCGGAGGCCAACCGCTCGCCGAACGGCTTCGTTGCCGAGTCCATCGCGAGGACGGAGCCAGGAGAGCTGTCGTCTCCGGCCCGCACTCAATATACCGAGTGCACAAGTAAAGTTTGTACGTGGCATCTGTGACAAAGGAGACAGCTGCAGATGTCATGGCGCCCAGAGCGCCCCTATAGGCCGCAAATTGGCCCGCCGGAGCGGGCGGACCGCATCATGCCCGGCGCGGACGGCTGTGATGGCGGCCACTCATTGATCAAGCGCACCTATGACAATCTACCTTTTGTGCGTTCTTCTTTTGCGCTTCATTCGTCATTCAAAGCGGCCTCGTGGGCCCGCACGTCTCGCTCGGGCGAGGGCCACGCCGCCGTGCATCTCCTCAAGAGTGTGATCGCCGCGCTGCTTGCGTGGGGTGCCACCGCCCGCTGGCTGCCGGCGCAGGACCAGTACCTGGCCGTGGCCGGTGCCCTGCTCATGGTGAACACCTCCACCGTCTACCGCTCGGTGAACCGGGCCCTGCGCAGCGCCTTCACCCGGATCGCCGGGACTGCGCTGGCGCTCTCGGTGATCTGGCTGTTGGGCTCGGCCGTCGGAACGGTGGCCGCCGTCCTGGCGATCACCCTGGTCACCGCGGGTCGCCGGGTCTCCGACGACCGTCTGCAAATCGCCTCCAGCGCGGTGCTCACCCTCGCTGCGGCCACCGCAGCCACCGCCGCCCCGGTCGACCATGCAATCCTGGCGGCGATCGGCACCGTACTGGGCGGAGCAACCGGCATCGCAGTGAACGCTCTGGTCCTGCCGCCACTCCACCTTGCCCAGTCCGACACCGCCATCCGCGATCTCGCCCGGTCGATGGGCGCGCTGCTGCGCCAGATGGGCGGCGGCCTGTGCGAGCGCCGGGACGTGGACCGGACCGACGTCTGGCTGGAGCAGGCCCGCGACCTGGAGCGGCTGGTTGACGAGGCACAGCAGCACGTCAAGGAGAGCCAGGAGTCCTTGCGTTGGAACACCCGCTGCGCTTTCGGCCGCTGCGGCTCGATCGCCCACAGTGAGCTGTGGCACGCTCTGCACGGTGTCTCGTTCCAGATCCGCGGCATCGCCCGGACGCTCGCCGACCACGCGGACGACGAGAGTGCCCGCCGCCTCGGCCCGATCTTCCTGGAGCGCTACGCCGAGCTGCTGGAGCTGGCCGGCGATGCGGTGGAGGCGTTCGTCGCACCGCAGGGGCCAAAGCCGGCCGACCAGGACGACGCCCGTGAGCGGCTGCGCGGGGCGCTGGACCACGCCCAGTCCTGGCACGACACCATGACCGACCTGGTCGGGCACGGCACCCTGGCCCGCCCGCATGCCTGGCATGTCTACGGGTCGCTGATGACCGACCTCGAGCGGCTTTTGATCGACCTGGAGCGCACCGACACCCACGCCGCGCTCGCCCTCTGACCGGCCCGTCGAAGCAGGTGCACCCGATGCCGACGAGATGGACCAGCAGGTGAACCCCATGCCATGGTGCTGGTGGCGCCGGACTGCCCGTAGACGAGCTGCACCTTTGAGCGTGGACACCGGGATTCGTCAGCGAGGACGAGGTGGGCTGAGTCGATCAGCCGCTGCGCGAACTCGATGCGCGTGAGTAGAGCGCAGGCAGGCCGCGGCAACTGACCGGTCCGTACACGCACCACGCCCGGAAATCACCGGCGTACGCCGACAACCCGCGGCCTGCCTCAGCACGCCGCCGTGTCGATCACCTGGGCCGGCACCTGACGGTCAGTTCCGGGCCGCCGCGGACGATTACCGGCGCCCCGGCCGGGTGCGTATGAGCCACCTCCAGACCAGTAGATCCGCCCGCTACAGGGCCAACACGTCCGCCTCCACTGGCGAGATGCCTACCTTGCAGTGCGCGGTCGTGAGAGCACAGTCCCACTGATCACAATTCAGTCTGGGGAGTCCTCTTTCCATCAACAGCACGAAGACCGGGCCGGGCGGGCCCGCACCCTGCGGAGGGGGAGGGGGACCCGTCGCCCCGGCCGTGCCGGATGCGGGGGCACGGCTGTTCACGCCGGGCGCCCGGGTGGTGCCGACCCGGGCAGGGCCGCGGTGGTCGCGCACTCGACCGGCGGCTGGAGGGAACTGCTGCGTGTATCCGTCCCGGCTTGTGGTCCGCGCGCCGGCGTTGCGCACGCATCGGGCGCGCTCAAGCACGTCACGCCCAGCCCGTGCCGATTGTCGACATCGCCCGTGATGCCCCGCCTCACGTCATTTGAAATGATTTTCATTAGACAGTGACCTTTGCCACTTTTTAAGGGTGTCAGTTTAACTTGTGCGCGAGGTTAATTGGCGATAGGTTTTCGAGGGTTGACGAGGTGGCATTAGCGCCCGTCGACCGCAACTACCTGTTGAGCCAGAAGCGAGGGCATCGCCATGGTTTGAAACTTGAACTCATCGTGCTGCCCGTCTCCGACGTTGATCGGGCGAAGGGTCTCTGCGAGGTGCTGTGATCCTGCCTGGACGTCGACTGCACGGCCCAGGAGTACCGCGCGGTGCGCTTCACGCCACCGGATCGAGTGCCCGATCATCTTTCGGTGGCGGGGTGGCTGCCCCGCCTCGGCTCGCCCCAGGACCTGGTCTCCGGCGTGGAGCAGGTGGATGCGGTCCCCGCAGACTCATGCGGTTACCTAAGCAATCGAAATATCGGCTTCAGTAGCTGCAGCCACATGACAGATTACCGGGATAGCAGACCGGGCCCTACTGTCAATGGTGTCGCCAGAACGGGAACGGGCGGCGCGGTGAATCCTCGCTGACCGCAGGAAGAGGCGGCTGGTCTCTTCGGGAGGAATTCCTGGGAGCCCGGCATCATTACCCCTGAAAGTAAGGAAACCGGCATGTCTTCCACTCTCGGAACGCCGGCGATCCGTTCCCGTTCGAGTTCACAAGGCGGCACTTGAGGACCTGCGTGCGCGTACCAAGACCGCGTACTGGCCCAAGAGGGAGACGTCGCCGACCAGTCGCAGATGTCCTCTCCTGCTAGCTCTGCCTGGCCCTGAAGAGCTGGGCGGAGAAGGCCTGCCCGAACCTCGGTAGTGCTCCCACCGTCAATCCTCGTCGCCTCTCGAACAGGCGAATTTACGCATTCCGTTTGCATCGGTAGAAGCGCTGCACAGCCCTTCCCGATCTCTCATTCATTGCACAACAAGGAGCCAAAATGTCCGCCACATCCGCGGCGATCCGCCCGTTCAAGGTCGAGATCCCCGAGGCAGAGCTTACGGAACTGCGTGCACGTGTCGTGTCTGCGCGGCTGCCCGGGAAGGAGACCGTCCCCGACCTGTCGCAGGGTACGAAGCTGGAGACGGTGAAGCAGATCGCCGGCTACTGGGCGTCGGAGTACGACTGGCGCAAGGTCGAGGCGAAGCTGAACTCTTACCCGCAGTTCATTACCGAGATCGACGGCCTGGACATCCACTTCATCCACGTGCGTTCGAAGCACGAGGACGCGCTGCCGCTGATCGTCACCCACGGCTGGCCGGGTTCGATCATCGAGCAGTTGAAGATCATCGACCCGCTGGTCAACCCCACCGCGCACGGCGGCAAGGCATCGGATGCCTTCCACGTGGTGATCCCGTCGATGCCCGGCTACGGCTTCTCCGGCAAGCCGACCACCATCGGC
>NZ_JBEYXD010000058.1:24059-54827 GCF_040644975.1 Streptomyces sp. NPDC046900
GCTCTTCGTCGGCAACCCGGTGGACACCACCGGCTTCTCCTTTGAGGAGAAGCGGACGGTCGCGCAGCTCGACTTCTTCTACAAGAACGTCGGCTACGCCAACCAGATGGGCCGGCGTCCGCAGACCCTGGTCGGGCTGACCGATTCCCCGCTCGGTCTGGCGTCCTACCTGCTCGACCACGACCACGCCAGCATGGAACTGATCTCGCAGGCCTTCGCCGGCAACCCCGGCGGCCTGAGCCGGGACGACTTCCTGGACAACATCACGCTGTACTGGCTGACGGACACCGCGGTCTCCTCGGCGCGGCTGTACTGGGAGAACAAGCACCAGTTCTTCTCGTCCAAGGGCGTCACGCTGCCGGTGGCCGTGAGCGTCTTCCCCCACGAGATCTACGAGGCCCCCAAGAGCTGGACCGAGAAGGCCTACCCCAACCTGATCCACTACAACACGCTCCCCACCGGCGGCCACTTCGCCGCCTGGGAGCAGCCGACGCTGTTCGTCAACGAACTGCGCAAGGGCCTGCGGCCGCTGCGCTAAGCCTGGCCCGCACCGCAGACAGCCCGAGGACCGGCCGCAGCCGGCAGCGTGCACAGTCCGCGCCCAACGGTAGGCCCGGGCGGCTCCCACTCGAGCCGCCCGGCCCTACCGAACCGGGTGTCTTCCCCAGTCCCGGCTGCCAGGCGGCCCGCGACCTCCGCCCTGGCCGAAACCGGCTTTGTCCCCTCACCGAGAAGCAGCTCGGATACCGAACCGGCATCCGAGCCCGTAGGAGCGAGAATCACATGTTTGAGAACCGTGCTCTGGAAATCCTGATCATCGCGGCCGTCGTGCTGCTGCTCTTCGGAGCGAAGCGACTACCCGAGACCGCACGCGGGCTGGGCAAGTCCCTGCGCATCTTCAAGTCCGAAGTCAGCGCCATGAAGACCGACACCGCCCAGTCGACCACCGCGCCGCGCGCAAGTATCCAGGCCGTACCGGCCGAGGCCGGACGCAACCAGGCGGACATCGAAACGGAAACGGCTGACCGAGTCTGACCGCGCACCGCCGCCGCACCCGCTGGCCACCAGAAACCGAGGGTATACGGTGAACGACACCCACCACAGCGGATCCACCGCTTTTGAACAACCGCAGCATGCTGCCATGAGCGTGATGCCGGTGACGGGGCATCTGCGTGAGTTGCGTAACCGTCTGGCTGTCTCGGTGCTGGCTCTGGTGGTCACCACTGTTGTCGGGTGGCTGGTCCACAACTGGCTGCTCGGGCGGATCACCGGCCCGGCCTGTGCTTTGACCAATGTCCACGGGGTCGGGCAGCCGACCCGGGAATGTCCGAACGGTCTGCTGGTCAACACCGGGATCCTGTCCCCGCTGACGCTGAGCTTCAAGGTGGCGGTGACGGCCGGGTTCGTCATGGCCGCTCCGGTGTGGAGCTACCAGCTGTGGGCCTTCATCGCGCCGGGACTGTACAAGCGGGAGAGGAGATACGGGCTCGGCTTCGCCGCTGCAGCCGTCCCCCTGTTCTGTTTCGGCGGATACCTCGCCTACGTGGTCTTCCCCAAGGCCGTGGAGGTTTTGTCGGGCTTCAACCCGGTTGCCTTCTCCCTGTCGCTGCCCGGGGACGAGTTCCTGGACTTCTTCCTGCGCATGCTGCTCGTCTTCGGTCTGTCCTTCGAACTGCCGCTGCTGGTGGTCCTGTTGAACTTCCTGGGCATCCTCAGCGCCGCGGCTCTGCGGCGACGATGGCAGGCCATCATCTTCAGTGTCTTCGTCTTTGCCGCGGTCGCCACCCCGACCGGCGATCCGATCACCATGACCGCTCTGGCCGTGCCCATCAGCCTGCTGTTCCTGGTCGCCCTGGCTGTTGCGACCTTCCACGACCGCGCGAAGGCGCGCCGCCGGGCCGCGGATCCCGACCACGGACTCGGCGCGGACGAGGCCTCCTTGGTGGACCTGACTCCCTCCCCTGCGGGCGCCCCCGCCCCGCACTCCCCGCAACCGGTGCATGCCGCCGGCCTCGCAGCCGCCCAGCCCACGGCCACCCACCCCGACGACACCGCATGACCACTGCACTCGCAGACCTTGTGGAGAGTCCCCCGAACACTCCAAGAACACCTGCCCGAACTTCTGAGGAGGCATAGGGTGATATTCGATGTGAGTCCCCTCGAGGCGGTCACGCTCGCCGTCGTCGCCGTGTTCATCTTCGGCCCGGACAAACTCCCCAAGATGATCGTCGAGGCCATGCGGGTCCTCCGCAAAGTCCGAGAATTCACCGAGAGCGCCAAGCAGGACATCCGCAAGGAACTGGGCCCCGGGTTCGAAGAATTCGACTTCCAGGACCTCAACCCCAAGACCTTCGTCCGCAAACAACTGGCCGCCCACGGCGACGACTACGGCCTGAACGACATCCAGGGCCTTCGCCACGACGTTGCGGAAAACACCCGGGAAATCAAGGCATCGGTGCAAGCCGACCACGCGCACACGCCCCACAGCACCGACGACCGGCCCACCGGCTGACCACGAGCCCACGCAGTTGAGCTGCTCCTAGACTCGCCGATAGCGGCGAGGGGCTTAATGGTGGTTCACAGGTCAACGTCTTGTCTATCCCGGAGCGCTTCAACTGCACATACAAAACCAATCCATCGATCGCTACTTACTTCCTGAAGTAGTATTTCAACCTTGAAGGATGATGTCATGGCGTACGATATCGAAAAATCAGACCCCGAGTGGCGTGCGGAGCTCACTCCCGCTGAGTACAGGGTGCTGCGTGGTGCTACGGACGAAGCGCCGTTTACGGGAGAGTACACCGATACGAAGGAGGAAGGCGTCTACTCTTGCCGGGCCTGCGGTGCTAATCTTTTCACTTCTGAGGAGAAATTTGACTCTCGCTGTGGCTGGCCTGCGTTCTACGACCCCAAGGACCTCGATTCTGTCGAAGTGCAACAGCATGGATTGTCGTACCCCGTGGTTCGGTGCGCTCGTTGTGGGTCATATCTTGGGGAATTGTTCGAGGGTGAGGGATTTGACACGCCGACAGACAAGCGATACTGCATCAACAGCCTCTCTCTGCGGCTGAAGCCTGCCGATTCCGAATGACCTGAATCTTCCGTTGAGTTCGTGTCGAGCGAGAGACTGAGCCTTTCCCAGTAAGCACCCGTCACTCGCTGTGATCGCGATGCTGGCGCTGCGGACCCGTGGCATCCCCAAGTCCGGGCAGGCGTAAGGCCCCTGGTAGGAACGATCTTGCGAAGGAAAGATCCGACCGAGGGGCCTCACGTGTCGATCAGTGTCACATACACCGCCGTGCTCGATGTGAAGCGGTCCACCGCCGAGCACCTGGCCCGGCTGCTGCGCGATCACCGCATCGCGGCCGGAACCCGCAAGGGCAGGCGTGCGCTGGGCTGCTTCCGGCAGGCGGTTCTCGTCCTGCGCTGGTTCATCGACGGCACCCGCCTTTCCCAACTCGCCTGCGACAACGGGGTGTCGGCCTCCACCGCATACCGCTACCTGCACGAAGGGCTGACCGTGCTGGCGGCCTGGGCGCCGGACCTCGTGACCGCGTTGGAGCGCGCGAAGGCGGCCGGGCTGACGCATTTGAACCTCGACGGCACGGTCATCCGCACCGACCGCGTCGCCACCCCCGGCCCCAACGGCGCGGACCTGTGGTGGTCCGGAAAACACCGGCATCACGGTGGGAACGTGCAGGTCATCTCCACCCCGGACGGCTGGCCGATCTGGGTCTCGCCGGTCCGCCCGGGCCGCGAGCACGACACCACCTGCGCCCGCCACGACGGCCTGATCGACGCCCTCGACCGGATCGCCGCCGAGCTGGACATGCCGACCCTGGTCGACCTCGGCTACGAGAACGCCGGCGACGGCTTCCGCCACCCGCACAAGAAGCCCGCCGGAGGCGAACTGACCGAGGCCCAGCAGACCTAAAACAAGGTCATCCGCGGCATCCACGGCGTCTGCGAGCGCGCCAACTCCCTGCTCAAGACCACCTTCAAGGCCCTGCGCCGGATCAGCCTCGACCCCAGCCGCATCACACAGATCGCCGCCGCAGCCCTCGTCCTGCTCCAACTCGAGTACGACCGCACCATCTGAACGATCATACAACGCCATGATCCGTTACTGGGAAAGGTTCACTGGTTTCAGCGAGGCACCGTCGATGAGGTCGCGTCGTTGGATGCGGCGCAGGCCGGACGGCTTGGACAAGGTGGTCGCGATCGCGGAAGACGACGTTGGCGGTAGTTCTGCGCCGGAGCAACGATCAGATGCTCTCGACCGGATTGGGGCCGGGCGCATAGCTGGACGATGGTGAGCCAATCGTGCTCCGTCGCGTACTTACGTAATCGACTTCAGCGATGAACATTCGGTTCAGGGCCCGATGGACGGCGGTGGTCTCCGGATCAAGGCGGGCGCACGCATCGAAAAGCGCGACGTTACTCAATTGCGTCAGGGACTCTCGCAGTTCCGGGTCAGCGCTCACCAGAATCGCCTTGAACTGGTTGATTGCCTGGGTCCGGGCCCTACGGCGGAGTCTTTGACGGTCTTGGACACGCGTAGGCCCTCCACCGTCCCGCCGGTGTGCTTCGGGCTGGCCGTGGCCCGGCCTCCCAGCACGGCGCGGGCGGCGGCCTCCGCATCGACCGCATCACTCTTGCCCGACCGGCGGCGCGCGGCACGGTCTGGCCGGTTGACCTCGATCACCTGAAGGTTCTCGGCGGTCAGGTAACGGCACAGGGCCGCGCCGTAGGAATCAGTGCCTTCCACGCCGGCTCGGCGAACTGAGCCGAAGGAACGAGCTCAGTCCAGCAGTTCGCGGTAACCGGCTGCGATGGCCTGGAAGGGGCACGTCCCCAGCAATGCGCCCAGCTGGGTGACCACCGCCGCGACGTGCACGTCTTTGTGGGTATCGACACCCAGGACGACCTCCGGTTCCCCGACCCCGAGTTGGTCGAGCAGTTCGGCAAGGGCCCGTATCAGGCGGTGGCGGGCAGCCCCGGTGTCCGTGAGCGGTTCCGGCGCAGCCGGCAGTTCGGCCGCCCACTCGGGGAAGAGCGGACGCAACGTGCCCGCGAGCGGGCTCAGTTCGAGCCCTGCCAGGTCCGTGCCGACCTGCTGAAGCGCGTCCACGATGGGGGCCAGGGTGAGCGCGTTGCGGAACGGCGGGCAGGCTGTCACCAGCGCCCGCCGGCCGCGGACCTCGGGCACGTCGAGCATCTCCCGGATCAGCCGGCTCTTTCCGATCCCGGCCTCGCCCTCCACCAGCACCACCGCAGGAGGGTGCGCCAGCGCCCCGAGCAGCTCCCGCAGTTCGGTGCCCCGTCCGACGAATCGGGGGGTGACCAGGCTCGGAAGGTCCCGCTCACCTGTCGCCGGCTGATCATTCACGGACGCGTCCCACTGTGGCCAGGTCGTCTTGCGCAAAGCTCTACGAAACTCGGGGCAGCTCGCCCATGCGGACCGCTGACGCATCGGGGCCGGGGTCAGCAGCCCCTGCCGAACCGTCGTAGCGGCGGGTCAGCCCCGCGCCGCGTCCAGCAGCACACCGGCGGTGGCCCGTGCGACGGCACCCGCGCCGGGGTCGTGGTCACTTCGGGCGGACACAACAGAGCCGTCGTAGACCATGTGTAGTGCGCGGGCGAGCGCCGCCGGGTCGGACGCGCCGGCCTGCTCGGCCAGCTCAGTGAACAGGCCGCGTACCCACGCGCGGTAGTCGCTCGTCGCCTGGTCCACCGTGTCACCGGGCCGGGCCTCGGCGCTGGCGCGGACGAACGGGCATCCGCGGAAGCCGGAATCGGCATACGACGCCCCCTGCGCGTCGAACACCGCGAGCAAGCGTTCCCTCGGCGTCTCGGCAGCCGCGACCGCCGCCGAAATGCGCGCGGCGACCTTCTCGTGCCTGCCCTTCAGATAGGCGTGGATCAGCTTGTCCTTGCTGCCGAACGTGTTGTACAGGGATGCCTTCGCGACGCCCGCACGCTCGATCACCCGGTCGATACCGACCGAGCGTATGCCCTCGTCGTAGAACAGCTCGTCGGCGGCGGCCAGCAGACGCTCACGCGCGGATGACTTGGCCGCGGTCCTCGCCATTGCCATCACCATCATTCCTTCAGACTAGACAGGTCGGTACAGACTACACGGCGTAGTCGTGGCGGAGAGTGCACCCGCAGGCGAAATGGGCCGGCGGTTGGCGCACGATGCGATGCTCGGCGCCGAACGCTTCTTCGCCGTACGCGGCTACCTGTCCACCGCTGCGAAACAGGGGAAGAACCTGCTCGCCGTGGTCACCCGGACCTTCGACGGCCGAGGCGCCTGGATACCCGCCCCGATCCGATCACCGTCACCGAGCGGCACGCCGGGCCCGCATCAGCGCGAGCAGTGCCACTGCCGCCAGCACGATCACCGCGACACCGTAGTCCCGGGTCGCGCCCAGCAGACCCGCGCCATGCACGATCAGGAAACCGGCCGCCACGACGGGCACACCGAAGCCGAGGTACGAGACCACGTACAGCAGCGACAGCACACCGGCCCGCTCGTGCGGCGTGACCTGCGGCACCACCGTGCGGATGCTGCCCTGGAACCCGGCACCGAAGGCGGCCCCCGCAACCGCGGTGCCGACAAAGAACAACGGCAGCGACACCACAGCGAGCGCGATGAGGGTGATGACGACGCCCACAGACAGCGAGCCGATCCCGATCAGCATCATCGTTCTCGGCTGAGTGTTGCGCAGCACGGCCACCGCGACCCCAGCGACGCCGGCCAGCACGAACACGCTCAAGCCCCCAAGTACCTCGGCGTTGCCGCCGGTCAGCGTAGCGACGAGCGCGGGGCCGAGGGCGCCGTACAACCCGGCCAATGCCCATCCGGCGAACAGCACGGGGGCCGCGGCCAGCACGTGCGCGCCGACCTCCCGCGGTAGCTTGATCTCGGGCCTGAGGCTGGCCAGCGCACCAGGTGCCGGCGTGACCGTCTCACGCATCAGGGCGACGCCGATCGCCTGCAGCGCGAACACCGCCAGCAACAGGAAGTAGACAAGATGCGTGGGCGCGGGCAGGTAGCGCACCAGCAGCGCCGACACAAGCGCGCCAGTCCCCGTGCCGATGGTCGGCGACACCGCATTGGCCAACTGGCCGCGCCTCGCGTCGATGTCGAGCATGCCTGCGCCGACCGCGCCGATGGCAGCACCGGTCGCCACGCCCTGTATGACACGGGCGAACAGCAGCGAGGGCACGCCGTCAGTCGTGGCGAACACCACCATCGTTGCGACCTGGATCAGCAGCGTCACCAGCAGCACGGGCCTGCGGCCGACGTGGTCGGACAGCTTGCCCAAGGTCAGCAGCGACATGAGCACGGACAGCGCGTAGACACCGAACACGATGGTGGTTGTGATCGGCGAGAAGCCCCATCGCGCCTGGTACAGGGCGTACAGCGGCGTCGGCGCGCTCGACGAGCCCAGCAGCGAGACGAACACCGAGGCCAGCAGGTACAGCACTGGTGTGCCGGACAGGCGTTTGCCTCCCGGCTTGGATCGGGTGCCGGCATCCAGCCCGCCATCGATCTCGCTGCTGCGCACGGACTGGCTCGCCTGGGTCGCGCCCAGTGTCATGGCCCGGCTCACGTGATCTCCTTAGGTAGACAGGTCTGTATATACGAGGCGGCAAGACTAGACAGATCTGTCTAATGCGTCAATCCGGGTCCTCACGTCACGGCGTCAGCCGTCGGCCAGGCGTGGGCAGCTCCACGACCGGTACCGTGGCTGCCAGCGCTCTTCGGCGGCGTCGCGGCTTCGATGCCCGCGGCCGGCAGCGGCGGCTTGCCGGACCAGTGCGGCCTCGAGTGCCACCTCGACGGCCGGTTCGTCACGGAGGTCGCTGGGCTGCATTCTCCTGGTGCCGGATCGCCGCGGTGCCGTGATGGCATCACACGCCGTGGGCACACCCAAGCCCGCCGACCGCCCCGCACGCCCCAGCCAACCAGTACAGAGCCGCCAACTTCGCTGCCCCCTGACGCCTTCAGGGGCGAGGAAGTGGCGCACAGTCTCCTGCCGTCCTGCCCGCCTCGATGTCCCAGCCGGGACACCAGCGGTCACCTGCGGGAGGCCTACGGTGCCGAGGTGTCCCCGGCGCCGGTCTTCGCGACGGCGGCACGGTGGTGAACAAGGCCGCGCACCTGGTCATCGGTGTGGACGTCGACGGCATCAAGAACGTGCAGGGGATCTGGGTCCAGGACGACGAGGGGGCGAAGTTCTGGCTGTGCGTTCTCACTCGGCACAAGCGCCGCGGCCTGAAGGGCGCGCTGATCGTGTGCTGCGACTCGGGCTCACGGGCCTGCCTGGGGCCATCGAGGCGGGCTGGCCGAACGCGATCACCCAGACCACGTCAGTTCGCACTCTCTGGTGGCGGGATGCTCGCGCCGGTCACTGCACCACCGGGAGAGGGCCCATGTAGACGTGCCGCCCTCGAGGTCCTCATGCGGACCTGTCCCTCCCGGTGGAGGCGGGCCGCGTACTGGCCAGTGGGAGTCGCGCTGCGGGCGCCGTGATGAGGTACCACCGCGGTCGGCCGTCAGGTTGCCTCGTCCTCGGAGAACGGAATCGCAGCCGATGCCCGACCTCCGATCCGGCAAGCCGCCGCTGTCAGCCGCGGGCATCAAAGCCGCGACGCCGCCGAAGAGCGCCGGCAGCCACGGTACCGGTCGTGGAACTGTCCACGCCTGGCCGACGGCTGACGCCGTGACGTGAGGAACCGGATTGACGTGTCAGACAGATCTGTCTAGCCTGGCCGCGCCTCCACTGCATAGACCTGTCTACCTAAGGTGAGGAGATGTGCGTGAGCCGGGCCATAACACCGGGTGGGACCCAGGCGAGCCAGTCCGTGCGCAGCAGCGAGATCGATGGCGGGATGTCCGATCGGGAGATCCTCTCCGCCATGTCCGGGCTGCTGCTCGGGCTCTTCATGGCCATGCTCTCCTCCACCATCGTGGCCACCGCGCTGCCGACGATCCTCCACGACCTGCACGGCAGGGAGTCGGCGTACACCTGGATCGTCGCCGCCACCCTGCTCTCCCTCACCGCCACCACCCCGCTCTGGGGCAAGCTCTCCGACCTGGTCAGCAAGAAGCTGCTGGTGCAGCTCGGCCTCGGCATCTACGTGCTCGGCTCCATGCTGGCCGGGCTCTCCCAGAACACCAGTGAGCTGATCGCCTGCCGGGTGCTCCAGGGCGTCGGGGTGGGCGGCATCACCGCGCTGGGCCAGGTCTGCGTGGCAGCCATGACCACCCCGCGCGAACGCGGCCGCTACATCGGCTACTTCGGCCTGGTCTTCGCGCTCGGCACCGTCACCGGACCGCTCATCGGCGGCACCATCGTGGACACCTCCTGGCTCGGCTGGCGCTGGTGCTTCTACGTCGGCGTGCCGTTCGGCATCCTCGCCCTGGTGCTGCTGCAGAAGACCCTCCACCTGCCCACCGTGAAGCGGCGGGTGAAGGTGGACTACCTCGGCTCCACGATGATCGCCGCGACGGTGAGCCTGCTGCTGGTCTGGGTCACTCTGGCCGGGGACAAGTACCCGTGGCTCTCCTGGCAGACCTGCGCGATGGTCGGCGGCAGCCTCGTGCTCTTCGCGCTTGCGGTCCTCGTGGAGCGGCGGGCCGCGGAGCCGGTCGTGCCGCTGCACCTCTTCCGCCACCGGACGGTCACGCTCGCGTGTCTGGCCTCGGTGACCGTCGGCGCCGGCATGTACAGCCAGACCACTTTCCTCGGCGAGTACTTCCAGCTGGCCCGGGACAAATCACCCACCCTGTCCGGCGTCTACACCCTGCCCATGGTGCTCGCCCTCGGCATCGCCTCCCTGCTGACCGGCCGTCTGATCACGCGGATCGGCCGGTGGAAGATCTTCCTGGTGCTGGGCGCAGTCTGCCTCACCGCGGGCTTCGCCCTGCTGGGCACAGCCCGCGCGGAGACCGCGTACTGGCAGGTGGCGGTCTCGATGATGCTCTCGGGGCTCGGCATCGGCATGATGATGCAGAACCTCGTGCTGGCGGTGCAGAACACCGTGCCCGTCCGGGAACTGGGCTCGGCCAGCGCGCTGGTCGCCTTCTTCCGCACGATGGGCGGCGCGAGCGGCGTCTCCGCGCTGGGCGCGCTGTTCAGCAACCGGGTGAACCACCAGGTGACGCAGGACCTGCTGGCCGGGAGGGTGCCGCTGGCCGCGGCGCAGTCGCTGAAGAACTCGGCGATCCCGGACCTCAGTCTGATCCCGCCGGGCGTGCGGCCGTTCATCGAGGACGCCTTCGGCAAGGGCGTGGGCGAGGTCTTCCTGGCCGCGGCGCCGTTCGCGCTGCTGGCGCTGATCGCCATCCTCTTCATCAAGGAGGTGCCGATGCGCTCGGCCGCCTTCAACACCCCGACAGCGCCTGACCTACCGTCGCCACGGCGCTGTAGTTCGTGACCTTGGTCCGGCCGATGCCGGTCCGGTGGGTGTCGGCGTCCGTGGGGATGCGACGCCCCTGCCAATGACCGGCCCGACCTCGTCCCCATCACCTGCCACGGACTCCTGCGCCTGCTCAGGCTGCTGATCCTGCCCGCACCCCAACGCGATGCCGAACACGTCCTGCACTGGTCCAACTGGCGCAGACGCCACCGACACCGAGCCCACCTGCGATGGCGCACCTACGCGGACACAGCGTCCCGACCAGCACGAGCACCACCGACATCACGAACTGCAGCCGCCGTGCCCGTCTCTTCACCTGGTTCCTCCGAGGATGCCCTGGCCTTCAGGCTGGGGATGAATCGGACTCCTGCGGAGCAGGGCAGGCAACGGGGTTTCGCCTCCAGGGCGAAAGACCGTCCACGCGACCGGGTAGGCTGCTCGGTGTGCGGTGCGAGAACCAAGCGCGCACACCGTGCTGAGCGAGAGCCAGGTTGGCACAGCAACTCCTTTGCTTGTAGTACCGAACCGGGCAGGTTCCGACCCGGCTGGTGTTGAGGGTGTAAGACCCGTAGGTCCGCTGGGCCCGCAGGCAGCCTGAGCCAGGAATCCCCCTGCTTCAGCGGAGGGAGGGTTCAATTTGTAGATCACACCCCGCTCCGTAGTTACGGCGGCCGGGATGGCTGACTGCGAGGTGGGCTAGTCCGCGCTGCCGCGGCTGCCCGTGAGGCTGTCGGTGATCCTGAAGTCAGCAGGCCGAGGGCGATTGCGGCGTCGGCCGGGCTGCGGTGCACTGAGGGGCGAGCAGATCGACCTCACCCGCAACGCTCATCTCGTTCCGATCGCCTTCACGGGATACGAGATCCGCCAACCCTGGTCATGGCGGTTGCGCACCCCAGTCCGGCTGAGCACCTTCGCCGCGGCCTGCACTGGTCACGGTGGCGTCGCTGCCCCAAGCCGTCGCCCATCTGCCACAGCCGACGCAACCGCGCAGGCCGGCGCATCGCAGTTCGCCCACCGCCAGCGAACTGCAGCTCCAGAACGTGATCTACACCTGGAGGGTCCGGTATCTGCGCGCTTCGCGCTGTCGCGAGCCACATCGCTGTGATCTTCCCCTCATGCCAGGGGTACCGATCGGTTTACATCCGGTGTTAGGGTGAGGGTACCGATCGGTTTACATTCGCTGTGAGTGAGGAATCCGATCGGTTTCCAGGACCGGTCCGAACAGGACGACAACGGTCCTGGTGTAACGCGAATAAGTAGCAAAGGAGCAGAACATGTCGTACACGCACGTCACCGCACCCACGCAGTACGTGGAGGTGGGAGGAGTCCGGCACGCATACCGTCGGTTCGGTAAGCCGGGTGGCACCCCCCTGGTGTTCTGTGTGCACTTCCGCGGTGGGATGGACAACTGGGACCCGGCGGTCACCGACGGGCTGGCCGCGAACCGGGAAGTGATCCTGTTCGACTACGCCGGGGTGGCTGGGTCCAGTGGCGAGGTGCCGGAGACGTTCGAGGGCTTCGGTGACGACAGCGCGGCGGTCATCCGGGCGCTGGGCATAACGCAGGCCGACGTTCTCGGCTTCTCCATCGGCGGCTACGTCGCGCAGGAGGTGGCGCTGCGCCACCCCGAGCTCGTGCGCCGGCTCGTGCTGGTCGGCACGGCACCGCGTGGCGGCGAAGCCGAAGGCCGGGATCCGAAGGCGTTGGAGGTGGCCGCGAATCCGGTGCCGACCATGGAGGACTTCCTGTTCCTGTTCTTCGAGCCGTCCGAAGCCAGCCAGCAGGCAGGCAAGGAGTTCTGGGCGCGGCGCCACCAGCGCACCGTTGATGTCGACCCGCTGAGCGGGCCGGAGGTGACCAAGGCCCAGGTCGCGGCCATCGCGGCGTGGCGTGAGCAGGTTGGTGAGCGGTTCAGCGAGCTGAAGACCATCCAGCAGCCCACCCTGGTTGTCAATGGCAGCCACGACGTCATGGTGCCGACGATCAACTCCTACATTCTGCAGCAGCACATTCCGGGTGCGCAGCTGATCATCTACCCCGACTCCGGGCACGGTTCGCTGTTCCAGTACCCCGAACTGTTCGTGAACCACGTGTCCCGGTTCCTGGACAGCGAGCGCGCCTTCGGCTGACCGGCGCGGCGGCGAGCCGCAGCCGAACGCCAAGGCGCCGGTCTCCAGGCGACCGCCTACCGGCCCGCACACGTTCCGGTCCTGCACGCTCGCCGCGGTCACCACGATCGCCAGAACCAGGCCGAGACAGTCCACCACCAGGTGCCGCTTGCGGCCTCCCACCTTCTTTCCGTTGTCCCAGCCGGACGTCGAGCGCGGGAGCCTTTCCTCGCGTACGGACACCAGGCGATCACCTTGCTCGCCCGATGCGGGCGACGCACCAGGCATCACGACTTCGTTCGGAGCATCATCACGAGCGCCGTGCCCGCTCCACGGCCCGCGGCCGCGGCTGAGCTGCTGTCAGAGCGCGAAGTGGACGTGCTCAGGCATCTGGCCGAGATGCTCACTGCCGCCGAGATCGACGCGGAGATGTTCGTCTCGATCAACACGGTGAGTCGCACCTGAAGGACATCTACCGCAAGCTCGGCGTTACCAGCCGCCGTCAGGCGCTCAGACGCGCCGAAGCGGGACGGCGAGCTCGCGTTCATGCATTCGGTTCTAGATTTGTTTGGGCTGGTCGGCGTGGGCCGGTCTGATCGCCTCGGGGTCCCAGTGGTACATCCGCTGGAACGTGACCCAGGCTCCCCATTCCGGTTCGTACAGTGACGTCATCACCAAGGCCACCGCCCGGCCGTTCGGCCCGTGGAAGAGACTGCGGAGCTTGCCGGGACGCCAGAAGCCGCCGACCCGCACCTCGACGTCTTTGTGCGGCCAGTACGACGTGGGAAGGCCCGTGAAGCAGTCGAGCATCTTGTCGGTGGCGATCGCTCGGGCATCGCCCTCCCGCGGTACGGCCTCCGCTGTCGCGAGAACGGTCCCCGAGGTGTACTCGAGGCTCATGCGGTCGGGATCCCATGCGACCCACACCATGCGGATCGACGGTGTCGGCCAGTCGACGATCGTGAGGATGGCCCGGGTTCCGTCCGGCAGGTTGCGGTATTGGATGACTTGCGTCCTCTGCCGTCGGCCTTCCCGGCTGAGCGTGAGCCAGAGGCCGGTGCGGTTGAACTCCACGTCATCCCCGGCCGGCACCTGGTCCGGAGTCGGGAGCGGGACCTCTTCCGCATCACGCCAATCGTTCATGTGTTCGAAAATAGCGCCGCGTGGCGCTCCTGACGACCCGGCCGCCCCAGGGTTCACCCGAAGGTGGCGCCGGTGCGGATAGGGCGGTGCGGGCCTGCAACGCGGCCGCCTGACCGGCTTGGACCTGAAGACCGAGGGCCTGGCCGACGCCGACCAGATCGCTCAGCAGATCAGCCTGAATCACGCCCGTGCAGCGCGCCTGGTCGCCGAAGAGGTCAGCGAGCTCCGCACCGCGGGGGAGACCGCTGGCATGCAAGGCACGGGTAGATCTCAGCTGGCGCCAACTGGCCTACGACGTCCAGAAATGCTCGCTAAGGTTCACATCTCGTACACATATCGCTGTCGGCGGGGGTTGTGGTTCGTGTCGCTGATTGCTGCTCGTCGTGCTTGGGATCCGGTCCGGATCGGGCGCTACCGGGTGGTCGGGGTGCTGGGCGCGGGTGGGATGGGCACGGTGTATGCCGCGGTGGGGGAGCGGGGTGAGCGGGTGGCGGTGAAGGTCGTGCATGCCGGGCAGGTAGCGGATGAGCAGTTCCGTGCCCGGTTCCGCCGCGGGGTGCAGGTGCTGGCGCGGGTTTCGGGTCCGTGCCTGGTGCCGCTGCTGGATGCCGATCCCGAGGCAGAGACCCCGTGGCTTGCCACTGCCTACGTGCCCGGCCTGACGCTCTCTCAGCATGCGGCGGCACATGGGCCGCTGGCCGGGATCCGGTTGCACCTGTTCGCCGCTGGCACCGCCAGGGCGCTGGCGGCCGTGCACGCAGCCGGGGTGGTTCACCGCGACCTGAAGCCCGCGAATGTGATCCTGGCCCCGGACGGGCCGCGGGTGCTGGACTTCGGCATCGCCCACGACGCCGACGGCACCGCGGTCACCCGCAGCGGCATGCTGACCGGGACCCCGGGCTGGCTCAGTCCCGAGTACTACCGGGACGGCAGCGCCGGGCCGCCCGGGGACGTCTTCGCCTGGGGCGCGCTGCTCGCCTTCGCGGCCACCGGCCGCCACCCCTTCGGCACCGGCACCGCCGAGGCCGTTGCCTTCCGCGTACTCCAACGGCGAGCCTGACCTCGCGGGTGTCCCCAACGAGTTGAACGCCCTCCTGCCTCGCCAAAGCCCCGGCCCACCGCCTGCCTGCCGCGGCCGTCGCGGAGAAGACCACCGAACTGCTTGGCGAGCAGGCGACCCAAGTCCTCGGCGCGTACTACGACCGGCCCACCGAGGTCCCGAAACTGCTCGCCGAGCAGTGGCACCCCCCAACCGTCGAAGACCCGGCCTGGCCCACTACCACGACACGCCGTCCCAGCAGGCGCGCCTATCTCACCGTTGTGGCGGCCGCAGTGTTCGCCGCGTCAGCAACGGGCACCTGGTTCGCGCTGGCCCCTGGCCATGCCCACGCGCGCGGCAACCAGCCCCCCGCAGGCGACCGCTGTCCGATCCACCCCTGCCGCCGCACCGGCGGCCTCCGGCTCGCCCATCGGCCGTCCCGCCGACTCTCCCGCGCCGCAGACCACTCCGACCGCCGCTGCCTCGTCCGTGCGGGCTACGCAGACGCAGGTGGTCACGATGAGCCCCTGGTCCCTGGACGGCACCCTGCGAACGGCATCACCATCACCGGCCGGGCCAGCGGCTCCTGCTTTGGCACAGCCGAATCCACCATGCGCACGGACGCTTGGCGCTGCGCCGCTGGTGACCGGATCCTCGACCCGTGTTTCTCCCCGGACTCAAATCCCGAGGACACCAGCGCGCTGTGTATGGACGAAGACCCCGACTACATGGTCGAACTGTCGGTCCCACAGGGCTTTCCCGGCAACAACGATCACATGCCCGGCGGACCGGACATCGAACCGATCACCATCGTCCTGGTCAACGGGCGCCCGCTGCTCCTTCGCCGGCGGCGGTACCACCACTTTGGCGGGGCAGCGCCTGAACTACGGTTGCGACAACGGCGGCTCCCTGTACGGCTACCCGAACAAGACACCAGCGCTGTGGACCATCTCCTACTCCGCCCCCAACAGTGGCACCAGCGTCTCCACACCCATCACCACGGTCTACCAGTAGCCCACTGCCCAATTCGCCCAGATCAGGCGCGCGTCGGCCAGACGTCAGGAGCCCCTCGGTGAGTGGACCTCACTTCTGCTCCGCGCGTTCGATCCGGAGGCGAAGCTCGCCGTAACGGCGCTGCTGGTCAGCCGCGAGGATCACCACGTCGACCGCCCGGGCGTTGGAGGAGGCCGCACAGATATCCATCTCCAGGCGGCAGACCCCTCGTGGGATGCTGAGCCCTCACGGTGGTCATCGAGTGCAAGGGCTGCTGGAACCCTGGACTGCCCACCGCGCTGGCCGATCAACTGGTGGCCCGCTACCTACGCCGGCCCGGCACCGCCGGCATCTTCCTGGTCAGCTTCTTCGACTACGACCTGCGGAGTTCAGCCCAACAGCCACGCTGCTCGGCCCGCCACACCGGGCTGCAGATCGAACGGGAACAGCAAGAACTCGCTGCTCAGCACAAATCCTTGGTCCAGGCTCGTGTTCTCGACTGCCGGCCTTCAGGCATACAGCAGGACTGAGCCTTTGGACGAGAGGCCTCAGCGGCCTATCTGCCCTGCCCCTGTAGGGTTCCAAAAGCTCCGGATGTGCGCTGACCTGGGCGTTCGCTACGTGACGCGAGTTTCTTCAAGCGGTGTCTCGGTACTCGTGGATGAGGCCGCCGAGGATGTCGTGGCACTGGATCCGCTGGGCTGGGAACGGGATGACGTCCGGGTCGTCGGCGGGAGCGCGAAGTTGCAGGGCCCGGTGGGGCCGCCCGCGGTCGTAGTGCTCGGCATACTCGGCGAGGACGCGCCGCAGGTGCTGCTCGTTGTAGATCAGTAGCCGGTCGATGCACTCGGCTCGAGCGGTGCGTATGAACCTTTCGGCGTGGGCGTTCATCTTTGGCGCCTGGGGCGCGCTCTTGAGGATCTCGATGCCGTCGGCGGTGAAGACCACGTCGAACGCTTCGGTGTAGCGGCTGTCACGGTCGCGTAGCAGGTAGCGGAAGCTTGAGGTCCGGTCGCCGAGGTCGGCGAGAAGATTCCTGGCGAGTTGGGTGGCCCAGGTTGCGGTGGGGTGGGCGGTGACGCCGAGGATGTGCACGGTGCGGGTGCCCGTCTCCAGGGCGAAGAACACGTACAGCCGCTTCAGGGTCACGGTGTCGACGTGGAAGAAGTCCGCGGCGAGCAGGCCGGAGGCCTGGGCGCGCAGGAACTCGCGCCACGTGGGCGCTGCGTTGGGGCTCCGGCGGGGTGCCGGGCCGAGGCCAGCGCTGCGCAGGACGCGGCGGATGGTGGATGCGCCGACGCGGTGGCCGAGACGGCGCAGCTCACCTTGAATGCGGGTGTAGCCCCAGGTGGGGTTCTGGCGGGCCAGGCGAAGGATGAGGGCGGTGAGTTCCTCGGAGATCGGCGGGCGGCCGGTTGGCGCAGGTTTCTGTCTCCACTTCCAGCGGAGCAGTCGGCGGTGCCAGGCAAGCAGGGTGCCGGGGGTGACCAAGCGGTGCCTGCGCAGGTGGAACGGCAAGTGCCGGGCGAGGGCTGCGAGCATGGCGCGGTCCGGCCAGGCAAGGCGCGGCCGGACGCCGAGCCGTCGGCGCAGCACCGCGTTCTCGTGGCGCAGCGCGAGCAGTTCGACGTCCTTGGCCTCTTCCGAGCGTGACAGCAGCAGGAGCAGTCCAAGGAGCCGGAGGAGGGCCAGGTAGATCATGCGCAGCGCCATGCATCCCGAGCCTGCCATGATCGCCTGGAGCCGGAAAGTGCCTGATCAGAGGCCGTACGTGACTTCTGGCACCCTACAGGTCTTCACCGCCGTCGGCGCCCGCGTGGTGCCCATCCTTTCCGGTGCGCCCCGGATGAATGCGATCGCCGAGTGCTGGGTCGGATCCTGCCGACGCGAGGCCACCGACCGCGTCCTGATCACCGGCGAGCGGCACCTGCGCCTCGTCCTTGATGAGTACGCCAGCCGCCACAACGGACATCGGCCTCACCGATCACTCGGCCAGCGATGCCCCGACAGTATCGGCGCGCCCGAACCGCCCGCCGCCGATGGCCCATCGCGCATCCTCCGGCGGGACCGCCTCGACGGCCTCATCCACGAATACGTGCAGGTCGCATAGGGGGACGGGGGTTGTCGGCACGCACAGATACAAGGATGCGAGTGACCTGGCCCGCAGGGGTGCCGGTCACGTGCGGGTGAAGGCCGGCTGCGCCAGGTCGGCCACGCGTGTGGAGCGCCCGAGCAAGGCCACCTCGCGAAACTGCCACAGCAGTGCGCCCGTCGGCGCGTGCACCACCATTCCACGGCGCAGCGGCATCTGCAGCAGAGGCCGGCCGTCGCAGTCGGTGCGCCAGCGCGGGATGCCGGGGTCGGTGAGCCTGCGGAGCGGGATGGGGTGCAGCGAGTGGACCTCGCGTTCGTCGCGTGCGGGAGTCACCGGCACTCGTGGGATCACGACGACCGGGCTGATGACGAAGCCGGAGTCGGTGACGAAGTCGTCGAGCAGACCGGCCACCTCGGCTGGGCCTGCCTGGATCCCGGTTTCCTCGGCCAGTTCGCGCAGTGCCGCCCGCACCGGGGTCTCCGCGCCGTCCAGCCGACCGCCGGGCAGGGCCCACTGGCCGGCGTTGCGACCGCGGGCGACCCGTTTGATCAGCAGGACGTGAGCCTCGCCGCGGTGTGCGAAGAGCGTGAGGCACACGCCGGCGCGTCGTGTGCCCTGCGGTGCGGGGGCCTGGCGCCGTTCGAAGGCCGCTAGGTTGGCCCGCACCCGGCTCGCGACCTCACTGATGCCGGTGGTCGCGGCGGCGGCTCCGTGCCGACGGTCGGGGTGTTCCCGGAGGGCCCGGGCTGCTCCGGCGGCTATGGCTCCGGCGTGGTCAGGCGTCGGTGCTGTCAAGGGATTCCCCTGTCCGCGCGAGGAGTTCGCGCTCGATGAAGTCCAGCAGGACGCCGCGCATCCGGTCGGCCGTCACTTGCGGTGCTTCCGTCAGCACCTGGATGGCCAGGCCGTCGGTGAGCGCGGTGATGCCCAGCGCGAGCTGTTCGGCGTCGGCGTCGGCGCGGAACTGGCCCTGCCGTTGCCCCCGCCGGATGATCCGGACCACGGCCTCCCGCCACCGGGCGTAGAAGTCGTTGTGGATCGTGCGCAGTTCGGGGCGCAGCGCCGTCTCGGCCCAGAACTGCAGCCAGACCAGCCACTCGTCCCTGACCCGGCCCTGCGCGGGCAGTTGCATGTCGATGAGCTTCAGCAGGCGTTCATGGGCGCTGTCCACGGCCTTGAGCTCGGCGCTCTGCCGCTCGAAGGCGCTCTCGACGCAGTGCAGCAGTGCCGCGCTGAGCACGTCTTGCTTCGTGGGGAAGTAGTAGTGCACGGCTCCGCTGCTGGTGCCGCAGGCGCGGGCGATGTCGGCGATCCGTACCGCGTGATAGCCCTGCTCGGAGATCAGTTTCCAGGCTGCCTCAAGGAACTCGGTGCGGCGGCGCTCGTCGCCCGACCGTTCCGAGTCGGCGGCCGTCCGCGCCGGTTCGGCGTGCGGCTGCTCGGCCGCAGGGACCGGTCCCGTGCCCTGGCCGTGCACCAGCCAGTCGACGCTCACTCCACCCGCAGCGGCGATGGCCGACAACTCCTCCGCTGTGAAGCGTCGGTTGCCCTGAAGCGACTTGGAGAGCTTGGTCGGCTCGAGGCCGATGTGTGCGGCGAACTCCCGGTGCGTGTCCGCGACGGCGTTGACCACACGGCGCACGCGTTGCGCTGTCTCGTCCATGGTGCCGCACCGTAGTGCCTGAATTGCTAAAATCGCAATACCCCTGGTGTGTGCGGGTGTCGGCCGATGTTCTGCATCCAGCGAAAATCCCAGGTGGTGCAGCCTATTGACAGTGCCTTCGAAGCATCCCACAGTGAGGGCAATTCCCAACCGACGCATCAGTCAGTCAATGTGCCGCTCCGGGCCGACAGCCGCACGCCCATGCCAGCCGCCCCGTATTCCCGCATGTCCGCATGCCTGAATGCCGGAATGCGCGCATGGCCGGAGGCCTGGATCCCGGCACAGAAAGAGAGCACCGTGGGGACGACACCACTGCGCCCTGACGTGCACGACGGCAAGGTCGTGCTGATCACGGGTGGAGGCACCGGCATCGGCCGGGCCGTTGCCATTGACTTCGCCGCTTGCGGGGCGCAGGTCGTGGTCTGCGGCCGCCGCCCTGGCCCCCTGGCGGACGTACGCGCCGAGATCGCGGCCGCCGGCGGCACCTGCGTGGCCGTGCCCGCGAACATCCGCGAGGAGAGTGCGGTCACCCACGTCGTGGACGTCGCCCTTGAGGCGTTCGGCCGCATCGACGTGCTCGTTAACAACGCCGGTGGCCAGTTCACCGCCCCCGCCGAGGAGATCACCTCCAAGGGCTGGCGCGCGGTGCACGATCTCGCCGTCGACGCCGGCTGGGCCATGACACGTGAGGTCGCCGTCCGCTCGATGATCCCGAACCGCTCCGGAGCCGTGTTCTTCATGGCCTTCTCCCCGCGGCGCGGTATCCCGGGCATGGTGCACGCCACCTCCGCCCGTGCCGCCCTGGAGAACCTCGCCGCCGGGCTGTCCCTCGAGTGGAGTCGCTACGGCATCCGCACCGTGTGTGTCGCTCCCGGCACCATCGCCACTGAGGGGATGGAGGCCGCCTACGGCGAGGAGGACCGCCGCACGTGGGAGCAGGCCGTCCCGCTCGGTCGGTTCGGCCGCCCCGAGGAGGTCTCCGGGCTCGTGTCCTTCCTCGCCTCGCCCGGCGGCTCGTATGTCACCGGTACGACGATCATCGTCGACGGCGGCGCCGACGCCTGGGGCACCGGGCATCCGGTCCCGGGCCTGGAGACCCTGCACACCCTGCACACCCCCGACTCGGACACCTCCGACTCCCCGGACAGCCTGGACGCCCTGGAGGTGGCCCCGTGACCCTCACGCTTCCCGACGGCGCGGCCGTGCCCGCCGCCGTTCGCGATCTCTCCGCACTCTTCGACCCGGCCTCGGTCGCCGTCATCGGCGCCAGCAACGACCAGACCAAGTACGGTAATTGGATCGCGGTCCAGGCGCTGCGCAGCGACCACCAGCGCCCCGTCCACCTGGTCAACCGTCGCGGCGAGCCGGTACTCGGCCGCTCCGTGCACCGCCGCGCCGTCGACGCGCCGGGCGGCGTGGACCTTGCCGTGGTCGCCGTCCCCGCCGCCGGCTTCGCGGACGCCGTCGACGACGCGCTCGCTGCCGGTGCTCGTGCCATCGTCGGCATCACCGCCGGCTTCGCCGAGCTTGGCGAGGAGGGCCGGCAGCGCGAGGCGGCCCTGGCCGAGCGCATACGGCAGGCCGGCGCGGTGCTGCTCGGCCCTAACTGCCTTGGCGTGCTCGACACCACCAGCGGGCTGCGCCTGGCCTCCAATGACATGCCCGCCGGTCCCGTCGGCTTCGTCTCCCAGAGCGGCAACATGGCGCTTGAGCTCAGCCGCCATCTGGAACGGGACGGCCTCGGCTTCTCCCGGTTCGCCTCCCTCGGCAACCAGGCCGACCTCACCGCCGCCGACCTCATCCGCAGCTACACCGAGCACGACTGCACCGAACTGATCGCCCTGTACTGCGAGGACTTCGGCGACGGGCGCGCCTTCGCCCGCGCCGCGGCCGACGCCGTACGCGCCGGGAAGCCCGTCGTCCTGCTCACCGTCGGCGCCGGACAGGCGTCCATGCGCGGCGCCCGCTCCCACACCGGAGCCCTGACCAGCGACTCCGCCGTCATCGATGCCGCGTGCCGCGCCGCCGGCGTGGATCGCGTCACCACCGTCGCCGAACTCGCCCATCTGCTCGGCGCGCTGCACCGCAACCGCCGCGGCGGCGGGCCGCGCGTCGCCGTCATCGCGGACGGCGGTGGCCACGCTTCGCTCGCCAGCGACGTCGCCGAGGCGCACGGCTTGCTGGTCCCGGAGTTCGGTGCCGACCTCATCTCCGGTCTGGCCGCCGAGCTCCCGCCCTCCGCCGGCACCGCGAACCCGGTCGACCTCGCCGGAGCAGGGGAGCAGGACATCACTTCCTTCGGCCGGGTCCTCGACCTGGCCCTGAGCGCCGACGAGGTCGACGCCGTCCTGGTCACCGGCTACTTCGGCGGCTACGGCGGCTACGGCGAGGCGCTCGCGGACGCCGAGACCGTCACCGCCCGCGTAATGGCCGAACACATCCGCGCCCATGGCAAGCCGGTCGCATTCCACACCATGTACGCGGAGCGCCCCGCGGCCAGGGAGCTGCACGACCAGGGCGTGAGCGTCTTCGGCTCCGTGGAGCACGCGGCCCAGGTCCTCGGCCGGATCGCCGAGCGCGCCGCACGTCCCGTCCCGTATGTACCGGCGCTGCCGCGGCCCGCCGCCCCCGCCCCGGACGACGGCTACTGGAGCGCCCGCGAACTGCTGCGCCAGGGCGGCCTCGACTTCCCCGCCGCCCACCTGGTCCGCACCGAGGACGAGGCGGCCACGGCGGCCAGGGAGATCGGCGGGCCCGTCGTCCTCAAGGCCATGGGGCTGCTGCACAAGTCCGACGCCGGCGGTGTCGCACTCGGCCTCGCCGACGAGGCCGCGGTACGGGCCGCGCACGCCGACATGACGCGGCACCTCGACCCCCCCGGTTACTGCGTCGAGGCCATGGCCGACACCGCTCACGGCGTCGAACTCATCGTCGGCGTTCGGCGCGACCCCCGCTTCGGCCCGGTGGCGCTCGTCGGCCTCGGCGGCATCTTCACCGAGGTGCTGCGCGACATCCAACTCGCGCTGGCGCCCGTGACCGCGGCCGAGGCGGAGGCGCTGCTGGACCGCTTGACCGCCGCGCCCCTGCTGCGCGGCGTACGAGGCCGGCCGGCCGTGGACCTCGCGGCCGCGGCCCGAGCGGTCGAGGCCATCACCGCCGTCGCCGCCGCACACCCCGAGATCGCCGAGCTGGAGGTCAACCCTCTGCTCGCCACGCCGAAGGGCTGCCTGGGCCTGGACGCCCGCATTGTCCTCGGCTCCTGACCCGGACCGAGGCCGGCCCGCACCACGTACACCCCCTGCACGCACAGCCGCACGACGTCACAAGGAGACACCCGTCATGGACTTCGCGTACACCCCGCGCCTGGCCGAGCTCAAGGAGCGCGCCGCCGCACTCGCCGACAAGATCGTGATCCACGAGGACGCCTGCGAGGCCGGCAACGGCCTGTCGCCCGAGGTGCTGCGCAGCATCCGCGACGAGGTGCTCGCCAGCGGACTGCAGGCCGTCAACATGCCCACCGAATGGGGCGGCGCCGGTCTGACCATCCTGGAGCAGGTCGTCGTGCAGGAAGAGCTCGGCAAGCTCACCAACGCCTTGTGGGACACGGTCTGGCGGCCCGCCAACGCCCTGTCCGCCTGCACCCCCGAACAGCGCGAGCGCTACCTCGTCCCCGACATCCTCGGACAGCGCCGTGACGCCGTCGCCATCACCGAGGCCGACGCCGGCTCCGACCCGCAGGGCATCACCACCACCGCCACCGAAACCGCGGACGGCTACCGCATCGACGGCGAGAAGTGGTTCGTCACGGTCGGCGACGCCGCCGACTTCTTCCTCGTCCTCGCCCTCGTCGGCGAAGAGAAGGCACCCACTCTCTTCCTCGTCGACAAGGACCTGCCCGGCATCCGTCTCAAGCGCGTGCCCCGCTACATGCACACCTTCGTCTACGAGCACCCCGAATACATCTTCGAGGGCGTCGAAGTCGGCAAGGACGCGGTCCTCGGCGAGGTCGGCGGCGGCTACGACCTGACCCGCAGCTGGTTCACGGAGGAGCGCCTGATGATCGGCGCCCGCACGGTGGGCGCCGCCGAGCGCGCGCTCGCCCTGGCCACCGAGTGGGCCCGCGAGCGCGTGCAGGGCGGACAGCCCCTGATCGAGCGCCAGTTGATCCAGGCCATGCTCGCCGACTCCGCCGTCGACATCGCCGTCAACCGCGCCTTCGTCCACCAGGTGGCTTGGGAGTTCGACCAGGGAGGCGACCGCAAGACCCTGCACGCCAAGGCGGCCATGGCCAAGCTGTCCGCCTCCGAGGCCGCGGGCCGCGTCATCGACCGGGCGGTGCAGATCTTCGGCGGCCGCGGCTACATGCGCGACTACCCCGTCGAGCGGCTGTACCGCGAACTGCGCGTCGACCGCATCTGGGAGGGCACTTCCGAGATCCAGCGCCTCGTCATCGCCAACGAGATCAGCAAGCGCGGCCTCGGCATGCTCGACTTCCCGACGGCCGGAAGCACCCAGGCGTGACCGCCGGCACCGTCGAGATCCGGCGCAGCGGCAGCACTGCCGTGCTGACGCTGCGCCGGGAGGCGAAACTCAACGCCCTCTCCACGCACCTGGAACGTGAGCTGCTGCGCGCCCTGGACGACAAGGCGGTCACCACCAGCCGCGCGGTCGTTCTCACCGGCGGCAACCGGGTCTTCTCGGCCGGCGCCGACACAGGCGAGCTGCGCGAGATGACCCCCGAGGCCATCACCGCGTACTACCGCGACTCCGGAGCGGTATACGAGAGGATGGCGGCCCTGCCGCAGCCCACCGTGTCCGCCATCGCCGGCTACTGCCTCGGTGGCGGCCTGGAACTGGCCCTCGCCACCGACTTCCGGATAGCGGACCCGACTGCCAAGTTCGGCCTGCCCGAGGTCGGCATCGGCATCCTGCCCAGCTCCGGCGGCACCTACCGTACGGTCCGCGCCGTCGGTCCGGCCCGCGCCCGCGAACTCGTCCTGCGCGGTCGCCGCCTGACGGCCGCCGAAGCCCACGCCTGGGGACTGCTCACCGAGGTCAGCGAAGAGGGCGCGCACCTGGAGCACGCCCTGCGACTCGCCGACGAACTGGCCGCACTCCCGCCCCTCGCGGTCGCAGTCACCAAGCGCGTCATCGACGCCGCGGCGGACGCCCCGCGCGAGTCCTCCCTGCTCCTTGAGCAGCTTGCGTACGCGTCCCTCAACCAGACAACCCACCCATCCACCGAGGACCCGACATGACCGTCACCTCGAACTCGACATCCCCCCAGGCGCCAGCCCCGCTCGCCAGCGGCCGCCCCGTCATCGAAACCCGCTCCATCGACTACGTCCCCCTCGCCGAGCGCCACGGCAAGGTATGGCACCTGTTCCCGGTGTGGTTCGCCGGCGACGCGCACCTGGCCACCGTCGCAACCGGCGCCATCGGCGTCGCGCTCGGCGGCAATCTGATCTGGACGGCGATCGCCGTCGTCCTCGGCAGCGCCTTCGGCACGTTCTTCATGGCCTTCCACTCCACCCAGGGACCGCAGCTGGGGCTGCCGCAGATGGTGCAGTCCCGCCCGCAGTTTGGGTTCGTCGGCGCTCTGCTGGTGTGGATCACCGCGCTCGTGACGTACATCGGCTACACCGCGTTCAACCAGATCCTGGTCGGCCGCACGCTGGAGCACCTCGCCCATGTGCCCAACTCGGCGAGCTACATCGGCTACGCGGTGGTGGGCATCGTACTGGCGGTGGTCGGCTACGACTTCATCCACCGGGCGTCGCGCTGGCTGACGTACCTCATGTTCGTGGCACTGGTCGTGTTCACCGTGGGCATCGTCGTGGTGGACCCGTTCAGCCCCGCCCAGCTCGACCTGGGCGCCTTCGCGCTGGCGCCCTTCCTGGTGCAGTTCTTCACAGCGGCCGTCTACCAGCTCTCCTGGGCGATCTACGTCTCCGACTACTCCCGCTATCTGCCACCGACGGTGGGCGTGCGCTCCTCGTTCTGGTGGACCTACCTCGGGGCGACGATCGGCGGCGCGTGGATGATGCTGGTGGGCACGGTGGCCGCCGGGCTCTTCCCGAAACTCGCCCTCGTCGAGTCGGTCATCTCCGCCGGTGACGAGGTGTTCCACGGATTCGGCATGACGCTGCTGCTGGCCTCGGTGGTCCCGCTGATCACCATCGGCACGCTCAACTTCTACGGCGGCAGCCTGACCCTGCTGTCCAGCATGGACTCGATCCGGCAGATCCGGCCCACCGTGGCCAAACGAGTGGCGACGCTGATCGTCATCGGCCTGCTGTCCACCGCGATCGCCTTCAGCTCCGACGAGACGTTCCTCACGGAGTTCGAGAACTTCCTCGTCGTCCTCGGCTATCTGTTCACCCCGTGGACGGCGATCAACCTCGTCGACTTCTATGTGGTGCGCCGGGGCCACTACTCCATCCGGGAGATCTTCAACCCGCGCGGCATCTACGGACGGTGGAGCTGGCGCGGGCTGATCTCCTACGCCGTCGGCTTCGCCTCGATGATGCCGTTCGCGGTGGTGGGCAACAGCATGGGGCCGGTGGCGCGGTGGCTGGGCGGTCTGGACATCACCATGATCGTCGGTCTGGTCGTATCGGCCGGCCTGTATCTGCTGGTCTGCCGGTCGCTGGACCTGACGGCCGAGCGTGCCGTGGTCGACCGCGCCGATGAGGGCCTGGATCCGGACGTCCCGGCCGGTACGTCCGTCACCGCGCACTCCAGGTGAGCACGGCCGTCCCCGTGCCGTTCGGTACGCCCGTCCCGCAGGCGGAGCCCTTCCGGGTGCCCATGCGGGACGGCGTCCGGCTGCACACCGAGGTCCACCTGCCGCCGTCGCCGACCAGGTTCCCGGCGGTGCTGATCCGCACGCCGTACGACAAGACGCACCCAGACACCCTGCTGCCGGACATAGCGGCCAGGTTGACCGGGGCCGGACTGGCCGTGGTGACGCAGGACGTACGCGGCAAGATCCGCTCCGAGGGCGTCCCGGCGCCTTTCGCCACCGAAGTCCCCGACGCCTGGGACACATTGGAGTGGATCACGGCACAGCCCTGGTCGGACGGCACGGTGGGCTGCTGGGGCAACTCCTACTACGGCTACACAGCCTGGGCAGCCGTCGCCTGCGGCCACCCGGCCGTCAAGGCGCTCGTCTCACGTCTGACCACCACGGACATCGGTGGCGAACTGGTCAACCGCAACGGGGTGTTCAGGCTGGGGCCGATGGTGGAGTGGCTGACCTCCACCTGGGCCGACCGCGCCAATCTGGTGCCGCGGTTCGACTGGTCCCAGCGGCCGTTGGCGAAGCTGCTGGACGCGGTGACCGCGACACCCGGGGTAGTGCCGCTGTCCGAGTGGGCCACCGCCTCGCCCACCGACAGGCGCTGGCATCAGGCGGCGTTCGACGGCCGCGCCCCTGGGCATGGACGGGTGCCCACCTTGCACTGGACGGGCTGGTACGACCTGTTCCAGAGCGGACAGCTGCGCGACTGGCGACGGGCCCGGCAGACGGCGGGCGCGCCGCAGTACCTGATCGCCACCGCCACCGACCACCAGGACGACGTACTCACCGCGAACGGGCGCAGCCCGGACCACCTCACGGATCCGGCCGCCCGGGAGGCGATGCTGGACCGTTCGCTCGGCCCGGTGATCGACTTCCTGCTGCGGCACCTCGGAAGGCGCGAGAGCGGTGATCCCGCCTGGTCCGTCCGATGGGAGAGCACCGGCGGCGGCCGACGGGCGGCCACGCGCTGGCCTCCGCCCGGAGCGGTCACCCTCCGGCTCCACCTCACCGACGCCCGCGCCGCGACGGCCGGCCCCGAAGGCGGAGCACTGTCCCGGCGAGCCGGTGGGACGCCCGCCTCGGCGAGCTGGGAACACGATCCCGAAAACCTCGTACCGACCACCGACTGCAACTGGTGGCGGCCCCTGCTCGCACTGCCCGACGAGCGGAGCGCAGAGCGGCGGCCGGACGTGCTGACCTTCACCGGTACGGCCTCCCGCCACCCGCTGCAACTGGCCGGCCCGGTCAGGCTGGTGCTGCCGGTTACCTCCACCGCGGCCGTGGGCCACCTGGTCGTCAAGCTCTGCGACGTGGCACCCGGCGGCACCAGCAGGCGGATCCTGGAGGCGCCGTACCGGATGCACGGCGACGGCGAGGCATGGCACCGGGCACACATCGAGCTCGGCGACACCGGACACCGGGTCGAACCGGGACACCGGCTCCGTGTCCAGGTGGCATCGAGCTGCTTCCCGCTGTACCTCCCGCACACCGCGGGCACCACGCACCCGTGGTCGACGCGCCGCCTCATCGGCAGCACCCAGCGGCTGCTGACCGGCGGGCAGGACGGCGCGTACCTGGAACTGACCGCGCTGCCCGACACGCACACACCTCCATTTGCCGAGACCGATGGTGTCGGCCGCCAGGGAAAGGACAGATGACCGCGTGGACACCCTTCACCGGATGGGCGTCGTGGGCGCCGGACTGATGGGCTCGGGGATCGCCGAGGTCAGCGCCAGGGCCGGCCTGGACGTCCTGGTCGCCGAGAGCGGCCCCGACGCGCTGGCCGCCGGGCGACGGCGCATCGAACAGTCACTGGCGCGCGGCGTGCGCAGCGGAAAACTGTCCGACGCGGACCGCGAACAGGCGCTCGCCCGGGTGCGTCTCACCACCGACCTCGGTGAGTTCGCGGACCGGGACCTGGTCGTCGAGGCCGTCGCGGAGACCGAGCAGGTCAAGGTCGACGTCTTCGCGGCCCTGGACAAGGTCGTCGAACGCGAGGACGCCATCCTCGCCTCCAACACCTCATCGATACCGATCATGAAGCTCGGCATGGCCACCGCCCGGCCCGAGCAGGTCGTCGGCATCCACTTCTTCAACCCTGTCCCGGTCCTCGCCCTGGTGGAACTGGTGCCCTCGCTGCTGACCGACCAACAGACCCGGCAGCGCGCCGAGCACTTCGTCACCACGGTGCTCGGCAAGCAGGTCATCCGTTCCACGGACCGCGCGGGCTTCGTGGTGAACGCACTGCTCATCCCGTATCTGCTGTCCGCGATCCGGATGCTCGAATCCGGTTTCGCATCCGCCGCCGACATCGACCAGGGCATGGTGCTCGGCTGCGCGCACCCGATGGGCCCGCTGGCCCTCGCGGACCTGATCGGACTCGACACCACGCACGCGATCGCCGAGTCGATGTACGCCGAGTTCAAGGAGCCGCTGTACTCGCCGCCTCCGCTGCTGCTGCGCATGGTCGAGGCCGGTCTCCTCGGCAAGAAGACCGGCCGCGGCTTCCATGACTACGGGGCCGGTTGAGCCCCCTGCGTGGCTGACCCGGCTAGGCGGGTCAGGGGGCCGTCATGAGGGTCTTGGGGCTGTCCTCCGCCTGGCGTGAGCGCAGCGGCAGGAAGACCCTGCGGGTGCCGATTATTACGTCCGAGCTGGGCAGGCTGCATGTTCGTACTCATGGAAGAGGCCGCCGAGTCAGTCATGTCGATGGGTGTTGAGGCGGTCGAGCCGGTCCGGATCGGTGATCGGTTCGGGGAGCGGCCGCAGGGGTGCCGCGCTGCGCAGGGTGCGGTGAGGCCGATGCTGCGGCCGGGCGATCGCCGCCGGGTTGGTCGCCGGTCGCCTCAGCAAGGGCCGCTTGTGGCGGCACGATCCCCCGAGAGGTGCAGCCTGTACGGCGATTCGCTGGTGTCCTGCCCCGGGTCGCTGGTCATCGTGGACCTGCAGCTCCCAGCGCAGCAACTGGAGCTCGTGCCCGTCGAGACGGAAGACGCCGGCGACGTCGAGACGATGTCCCTGTTCTGGCCTGCAGCTTCTCCGCGCGTGGCGACGGCCTCCACGGCGCCTGGGATGATCCTTCGATGCCGCTGTCCATCGTCACCGCGCTGGTCCGAAATCTGATCACGGTGCCCGCTGGCATCCTGCGCAGCCGCGTGGCCACGGATGCGGAGGTGTTGGCGCTGCGGCACGAGAACGCGGTGCTGCGCCGTCAGATCGCCCGGGTCCGCTACGAGCCCGCCGACCGGATCTGGCTCGCCGTCCTCTCCCGGCTGGTCCCGCGCGCGGTGGCGCCAGGCCTTCGCGGTCACGCCCGCGGTGTTGCTGGCCTGGCACCGGCGACTGGTCGCCGGGACGTGGACATTCCCCCGGCACCGCCGCCCGGGCCGGCCGTCCACCGCATCCACCGTCAAGCAGCTCATCCTGCGTCTGGCGCGGGAGAACGGCGCCTGGGGCCACCGGCGCATGCAAGGCGAGCTCGCCCGCCTCGGCTACCCGATTGCTTTGTCCACGGTCTGGCAGATTCTGCACGCCGCCGGCATCGATCCCCCCGCAGCGCTCCAGCCCAACCTGGCGTCAGTTCCTCACCGTCCAGGCCCACGGCATCATTGCCGCCGATTTCCTGCACCTCGACGCCGTGGCGCTCAAGCGCCTGTACGCCCTGGTCTTCATCGAGCACGACATCCGGAGCCTCCATCTCGCCGGCGTCACCGCCCATCCCACCGCCGCCTGGACCGTCCGGCAGGCCAGGGACCTCGCCATGACGCTGGGGTGCCGCATGGACTGGCCGGGCTTCCTCCCGCGGGACCGGGACAGCACGTACACCGAGGCCTTCGACGCCGTCTTCCAGGCCGACGACGTGGAGATCCTGCTCAGCCCGTCCCGAGCGCCGAGAGCGAACGCGATCCGCGAGCGAGCCGTGGGCACCCTACGCCGCGAGATCCTCGACCGGATCTTGCTCTACCACGAGGCCCACGCCCGAGTGGTCCTGGCGAGTACATCCGGCACTACAACAGGCACCGGCCCCACCAGGCTCGGCGGCAACTACCCCCGAACCACGCCGAACCACCCACACCGGCCACCGCCACCGACCTCCAGGCCCACCGAATCCGGCGACAACCCCTCCTCGGTGGCCCGATCAACCAGTACCAGAGAATCGCCTGACCGAACGGCCTCGCCGCAGCTCACAGCGCCGAATCGCATTTTCGAGCGGCACAGGCTCTGGAGTGCGCGTTCAGTGATCGTTTCGGAATGTAGTGATCAACACCGTTGCGTTTACTTCCGTGAGCGGTTCGCGAGCCCGTGCTCGAAGAACGTGATGGCGGTATGGATGCTGTAGTTCTGGCTGGTCGTGGGGTGCTGTCCTGCGTTCGGCCCGTATTTGCTGGTGGGGTTCTTAACGGGTGCGGGCCTTGACGCGGTGCCGGCGGCGGGCGGGGTGTAGAGCGTCGAGGACGGCCCGGCCGATGGTGCCGACGAGCTCGACGGGTCCCG